>DATLOW010000199.1:0-3634 GCA_035536055.1 Paraburkholderia sp.
GAAAATGACCACAAAGATCACCGTCCAGCCTGATTCGCTGTGCTGGCCGGTATGGGCGTTGAATTGGGCGTCCCATTTGTCGTCCGGGCGCAGCCCGTAGACGATTGCCGCAAGGAAGGCGGCGAGCAGCGATACCGCGCCGGGCATCACCAGCAGCCAGCCGAGCGTCGACGCGCGCTCGGTCGCTTTCAGCAGTAGAAAGCCCGGCACGCCGAGCAGCATGCCGGCGATGTGCGCCCAGCCGAACAGATCGCGCATCCCATACAGATAGAAACGATGCGCGCCGAGCGAGCCGAAGAAGAACGCCAGGGCAGCGGTGACAGTTTTGGAGCGGAAGCGCGCGGGACGCGAAGCGACAGTCGACATGAAAGTAAGCGGCAGGTAACAGGCGGCCAGACCGGTCGGCGGCCGCGTGGCGGAAACGCCGACGCGCATTCTACGCCGCGCGGCGGGTACCGCGGCAGTGGCGCGATGCCGCGGCGAGGTGCCGCGGCCGACAGGGCCGTGATGCGGTGTGTCACGCGGGATTGCCACGTGGCCCGCAGGGGTGGCCCGCCACGCGCCCTGTTGCGCCGGGATGTTGCGTGCTTCCGACATCGGCGGCGGGCCGCCGTGGCGGCCTGCCCCGGCCCGCCGTGGCGAATTTGCGGCCGGTTTGGCCGCGGCTCAGCCGATTCGGCCGGTAAGTGTTTGTTATGGCGTTGGTTTCCAGCTATAATCGCGTGTTTCAGTAGTTCCGAACCCGGTTTTCAAGGACTTACGTATGGTCATCATCCGCTTGGCTCGTGGCGGCTCGAAGAAGCGCCCGTTCTACAACATCGTCGCTACCGACTCGCGCAACCGTCGTGACGGCCGCTTCATCGAGCGTATCGGCTTCTACAACCCGGTCGCTACCAAGGGCGAAGCGCTGCGCATCGCGCAAGACCGCCTGACGCACTGGCAAAGCGTCGGTGCGCAACTGTCGGAGACGGTGCAGCGTCTCGTGAAGGAAGCGCAAAAGGCGCAACCGGCTGCCTGATGACAGTCGGCATCCGCATCGGCGGCCAGCCGCGCGTGCTGCGCGGACAGTCCGGTGCGCAAGCCTTACTGCCGGCAGTCGTGCAGCCGGCATCGCAGTCGGCGACGTGTCTGCCGAGTGCATGGTTTCCGCAGCAATGTCGTTATGAGGTTGGCTGATGGCCGGGCGTGATTCAGGCGCATCGGGGCGGGCAAAGGCGCCTGCCAGGGCACCCGCCAAAGCGTCGTTCGGCGCATTTGTGCGGAAGCCTGTCGAGCGCGCCGCGGCCGATTCCGCAGCCGTGCCGGCGGCCGTTCAGGCCATCCGGGCCGAGTCGGCCGAAAGCTGGCCGGACGATGCCGTCGAAGTCGGCGCCATCGTCGACGCGTATGGTCTCAAAGGTTGGGTCAAGGTTGCCGCGCATGCCGATGCGGGCCACGGCGGCGACGCGCTGCTGAGCGCAAAACGCTGGTGGCTGCTGAAGGGGCGCGAGCGCAAGTCGGTCCATGCGCGTCAGGCAAAGGTTCACGGCGACAGCATCGTCGCGCAGTTGGACGGCGCCGGCGATCGCGACGACGCGCTGGCGTTGCGCGGCCACAGCGTGCATGTGTGCCGCAGCGACTTTCCGGCGCTGGCAGCCGACGAGTATTACTGGGTCGACCTGCTGGGCCTCGATGTCGTCAACGAGGCGGGCGTCGAACTCGGCAAGGTGGCGGATATGATCGACAACGGCGCGCAGTCGGTATTGCGCATCGAGTATCCGGCCACCGGCAAGGACGGCAAATCCGTCACCGGCGAGCGGTTGATTCCGTTCGTCGGCGTGTATGTGAAAACGGTGGATCAGGCGGCGAAGCGCATCATCGTCGACTGGGAAGCCGATTACTGAATGATTCGCTGAACGGAGAGAGCGATGCAGTTCGACGTCGTGACGCTCTTTCCCGAGATGTTTCGCGCGCTGACCGAGTGGGGTATCACGAGCCGTGCGGCGAAACAGCAGCGCTACGGGCTGCGCACGTGGAATCCGCGCGATTTCACCAGCGACAACTACCGGACGATCGATGACCGTCCGTATGGCGGCGGCCCGGGCATGGTAATGCTCGCAAGACCGCTCGAAGACGCGATCGATGCCGCGAAAGCGGCGCAGGCCGAGCAGGGCATTGCCGGTTCGCGCGTCGTGATGATGTCGCCGCAGGGCGCGCGGCTGAACCACGAAAGCGTGATGCGCTTTGCGGCGCAACCGGGCCTGATCCTGTTGTGCGGCCGCTACGAAGCGATCGACCAGCGTCTGATCGACCGCTGCGTCGACGAGGAAGTGAGTCTCGGCGACTTCGTGCTGTCCGGCGGCGAACTGCCGGCGATGGCGCTGATGGATGCCGTGGTTCGCCAGTTGCCCGGCGTGCTGAACGATGCGCAGTCGGCGGTGCAGGACAGCTTCGTCGATGTGCTGCTGGATTGTCCGCATTACACGCGGCCCGAAGAATACCAGGGCGAACGCGTGCCCGATGTGCTGCTCGGCGGCCATCACGCGGAAATCGAGCAGTGGCGGCGGCGCGAAGCGCTGCGCAACACGCTGACGAAGCGGCCCGATCTGATCGAGCGGGCCAGAAAGGACAAGATGTTGAGCCGTGCCGACGAGGCATGGCTTGCAAGTCTCGCGAACGGCGCGGCGCAGACCTGATCCGTCAGGGCTGCACCACACGGGCGTGGGCATAGGCGGGGCCGTACATGCGTGTGCGGTTCCAGTGGTGAATCCATCCTCTATCGGGGCCGTCGCCGCGCGTAGCACGCAAGGCAGGTACGAACGCCGACAAGATGGCATAAGGAGTCAATCGTGAATCTGATTGAAAAACTCGAGCAGGAAGAAATCGAGCGCGCGCTCGCTGGCAAGACCATCCCCGACTTCGCTCCTGGCGATACGGTGATCGTCAACGTGAACGTCGTCGAAGGTAACCGCAAGCGCGTTCAGGCGTATGAAGGCGTCGTGATCGCGAAGCGTAACCGTGGTCTGAACTCGTCGTTCATCGTCCGCAAGATCTCGTCGGGCGAAGGCGTCGAGCGTACGTTCCAGACGTACTCGCCGCTGCTCGCGAGCATCGTCGTGAAGCGTCGTGGTGACGTGCGTCGTGCAAAGCTGTACTACCTGCGCGATCGTTCGGGCAAATCGGCACGTATCAAGGAAAAGCTGCCGAATCGTCGCGGCGCTGCAAAAGCGGCAGAATAATCGACAGATTGTTCACTGCGCGTTTCATCAGAAAGGCACCTTCGGGTGCCTTTTGTTTTTCGCGCACTGTAGAAATTCATTCTCGCGTCATGCAGCCGTCGTCCGTTTCTTATAAAGTATCCGCACTTTGCAATATCCTCGCGGTGCCGCATGCCGCTTCGAACTTTATCCCGACAGGAAGTTAACTTGGCCAAGCTGCACTTTGATCCGGAACTGTTGCCCATCGACGCGTTGGCGGGAGAGGCACCGGTTCCACCCGATCGGCTGCAGGCCGACGCCTTGCGCCTGCGCTTCGCGCAGCCGCCGGCATGGGAACCGGAAATCACGGTGGAGCGTCTGGTACGCCCGATGAGCGGACCGCCGACGGCGGCCGCGGTGCTGGTGCCGATCGTCCTGCGCGAGACCGGACCGACGCT
>DATLOW010000200.1:0-17874 GCA_035536055.1 Paraburkholderia sp.
TGACTTCGGTGCTGTTCATCGTGGTGATTCTCGGCGCGATCATGCGCATGTGCGGGTTGTCGCTGTGGAAGTATCTGCGCTACATCAAGGACGAAATCCTGATCACGTTCGGTACCGCATCGACCGAAGCGGTGCTGCCGCAGATGCTGGTCAAGATGGAACAGCTCGGCTGCCGCAAGTCGGTAGTCGGCATGGTGCTGCCGACCGGCTATACGTTCAATGCCGACGGCACGTCGATCTATCTGACGATGGCGGCGATCTTCGTCGCGCAGGCGATGAACATTCCGCTGACGCTCGAAGACCAGCTGATCGTGCTCGGGGTGCTGCTGTTCACGTCGAAGGGCTCGGCGGGGGTGGCGGGCGCGGGCTTCGTCGCGCTCGCGGCGACGCTGGCGTCGATGCATTCGATTCCGGTGTCGGGCCTTGTGCTGCTGCTCGGCGTCGATCGCTTCCTGAACGAAGCGCGCGCGGTGACCAATCTGATCGGCAACGGCGTCGCGACGCTTGCCGTCGCGCGTTGGGAAGGCGCACTGGATCGCAACCGCACCCGGGCGATTCTCGACGGCCGCCTCGCACCGGAGGCTGTCGGTGCACCCGACAGCCTGCCTCTGAACTCCGAGACCGCCAGCGGCCGGTGATGTCAGTGAAATGAAGGCAGTGAAATAAAAGCAGGAGATAAACCTGCATTAAGCGCAGTGAATTAAAAAAAGTGAAATAAGCAACAATGCGCCGCGTGTGACGCGGCGCAAACGATTTATTTGCAGTAAACACTCAAGTTGCGTCGGTAGGTGCCGTTGATATCAGCGAAAGGCCCGGCAACCTGTTTTCATTGCGAGAGCAAGAGCTGCCGATTCGAACAACAACCCTTTTGCTCAATCATGTTTTCACGCCTCTCTATTTCCGCCCGATTGTGGGCTACGACGTCGCTGCTGGGGGTGCTGATGGTCGCGCTTGGACTGCTCGCGCAGTTCGGCATGCAACGCCTCAGCGACGATCTCGATTACGCGTATTCGAACCAGCTCGCTTCGTCGATCTCACTCGGCAAATCGAACCTGTATCTGACGGTCGCACGCACCACGCTCGATCGCGCGATCATGCACCCGGAATCGCCCGACGTGCCGCAACTGCTGCAAAAGGCGCTCGACTATATGGCGATTTCCGACCGCGCGTGGCAGGACTACAACGCGTTGCCGCACGAGCCGGAAGAGCAGCAACTGGTGGACGCTGCCAATACCGCGCGCAATGCGATCCTGCAGCAGGCACTGCTGCCGATGATCGATGCGATCCGCAAGCAGGACCAGATCGCCGCCGACGACATCGCGATGCGCGGTATCGTCAAATACACGGTGCCGCTGTCGAAGGCATGGGATGCCCTCGGGCAGTGGAAGATCGAGCGCGGCAAGCGCGCGTTTAGCGGCGCGCAGGACAGGTTCCGTCTGCTGCGCACGGTGGGGCTTGTGCTGATCGTGATCGGGCTGGTGGCGTGCGTGGCGTCCGCGATGGGGCTGAACCGCTCGATCTCGCGGCCGCTCGGCACCGTGCTCGAGCAGTTGCGGCGCATCGCCAGCGGCGATCTGACCGGCCGTCTCGACGTGCATTCGCAGGACGAGATGGGCAAGCTGGTCGAAGGGCTGAAGACGATGCAGGGCGGTTTGACCGACACGGTGCGTCAGGTCACGCATAGCTCGGAGTCGATCGTCACGGCGACGCGCCAGATCGCCGCCGGCAACGGCGACCTGTCGCAGCGCACCGAAGAGCAGGCCGCTTCGCTGCAGGAAACCGCGGCGAGCATGGAACAGCTGACGGCGACCGTCAAACAGAACGCCGACAACGCGCGCCAGGCGCAGGAACTGGCCGGCAAGGCCAACGTGATCGCCGGGCGCGGTGCGAGTGTGGTCGGCGACGTGGTCGATACGATGGGCAGTATCGATCGCAGCTCGCAGAAGATCGCCGACATCACCGGCGTGATCGAAAGCATCGCGTTCCAGACCAACATCCTCGCGCTGAATGCGGCCGTCGAAGCGGCGCGGGCCGGCGATCAGGGACGCGGCTTCGCGGTGGTGGCGGGCGAAGTGCGCTCGCTCGCGCAGCGCGCGGGCGTCGCGGCCAAGGAGATCAAGGAGCTGATCGGCGCTTCGGTGGAGCGCGTCAATGCGGGCGCGCGCCTGGTCGGCACGGCAGGCGAGACGATGGAAGAACTGCGTCAGTCGATCGCACACGTGACGTCGATCATGGACGAAATCGCCGCCGCATCCGAAGAGCAGCGCGATGGTATCGAACAGGTCAACCGCGCGGTGTCGCAGATGGACGAGGTGTCGCAGCAGAATGCGGCGCTGGTCGAGCAGGCCGCGGCGGCGGCCTCGGCGCTCGACGAGCAGGCGCATTCGCTGCGGCGCGCGGTGTCGGTGTTTCAGCTGGCCTGACGCGCGCCGCTCGAGCGCGTGACCTCAGTAGGTCACGCGCGTCGTGCCCCCTTCCGACAGCAGCCGCACCCGCTCGCCGGGATAGAAGCGGCCTTCGCTGACATTTTGCGTGACGGCGCGCAACGCGCCGTCGTCGAGGCGCACGGTGATTTCTTCGCCCGGATGACGCTCCAGATGCGTTTGCACCTGATCGCCGGCGACCGCGCCGGCCACGCCGCCGAGAATCCCGCTGAACAGCGAGCCGCGGCCGTGGCCGATCGCGCTGCCCGCCACCGCGCCGAGCAGACCGCCACCGATCGCGCCGAATACGCCCGGCTGGCCGTTGCTGCCGTCGATCGTCACCGGGCGCACACTTTCCACGGTGCCCATTCGTACGCTCGCTTCGCGCTGCGTGTCGAAGCCGCTGTACATGTCGGGCGAGCCGACGGGTGTCGTCGCACAGGCTGACAGCGCCACGGTGCAAGCCAGTGCCGCTGCGGCGGCGGTGATCATCGAGCGTTCCATTTTTTTCCCCTCACTGCGCAGTTGCGCCTTATCGATGGATGCATCGTAGCGGCGCTGAATGAGCCGGAAATGAGGCCGTCAGTTCTCCGGTCGCCGGCCTGCATGCGTTCGCTCGATCCCGCTGCGCGGCAACGCGTGACGCCAGATCCGCGCTGCTCACGGGCTGCTCGCGCGGCGTGCGGCGCACCTCCGGTTAAGCGTGCGCCATGCTGCGCCGGACGGGTTCGCGGAGCAACACACGGCTGCGCGCGCTCGTTGTAAGGTGCTGGAACGGCGTTTGCTCCACGGATGGCTGCCGGTTTTGCCGCTTGGACCAGCCGGCACACGATGTCGCATCAAGGCGCGCTGAGATGCTCGCTTACCCGTCCGGGCTCGCTGTCCGTCCTTGCGCCGCCACACGCTGGCCGCGCCGGGGCCGGCGGCAGCACGGAGCTCAACCAACCAGAACATGGGAGGCGTTGTGGCGTCAACGAAACCAACCGGGCGCAACTACAGAACGGGCTCTGCGCCCAGGACCGGCAACGCGGCGGCCCGCTGGGCGGCGGCCAGTGCCGCGGCGGGCGCGCTCAGCGCGCTGGCCGCGCCGGCCGCCTACGCGCAGACGCCGTCGCCGCTCGGCGAATGGCAGTACTCGGCGGGGATACCGCTGGAAAAGATGTTTTCGCCCGAACTTCCGAAGTGGGAAACCCGCGTCGGTACCGGGCTGACGTTCGAGCCGCGCTACGACGGCTCGTCGCGTTATCACATCCTGGCGGGGCCGAGCCTCGACATCCGCTACAAGGACCTGGCCTTTCTGTCGACCGGCGAAGGGCTCGGCGTGAATTTCGCACAGGGACAAAACTGGCGTGCGAGTCTCGCGGCGGTGTACGACCTCGGCCGGCGCGGCCACGACGATCCGCAGCATCTGAATGGCCTCGGCAATATCAACGCGGCGCCGGAAATCAAGCTCGCGGCCGAATATGTGGTGTCGAAGGACTTTCCGCTGGTGTTCCGCACCGCGATCACGCGCAGCATCGGCGGCTCGAACGGCTGGCTGGCGGATCTCGGCGCGTATATGCCGCTGCCGGGCAGTTCGGAATCGTTCTTCTGGTTCGCCGGGCCTTCGGTGACCTTCGCGGATTCGACGTATATGAACAGCTGGTTCGGCGTGAATCAGGCGCAAGCGGCCGCGTCAGGCTACCGGCAGTACGACGCGAGCGCCGGGTTGAAGTCGGCCGGCTTCGGCATCACGATGATCTGGTTCGTCAACAAGCACTGGTTCGTGACCGCCGACGGCGCGTTGAAGCGGCTGCTGGGCAGCGCCGCGCACAGTCCGATCATCCAGACCAAGACCAATGGCGTGTGCGACGTGTCGCTGAACTACCAGTTCTAAAGCGAAGCAAACGCGGGTTGGCGTTTCAGCGTTTCAGTCCGTGGCGCCTTGCGGGCCGTCGCGCGTCAGCGGGGCCGGCGGTGCTGCCGGCGCGGCGGTCGCGGCGCTTGCCATGCGTCGCGTCAGGCCCTGCACGAGCAACGCTGCGCCGCTCGCCGTCGCAAACGCCATGAGCGTCGGCACCCGCGGCAGCGCGATCGACAGCAGCAGACAGAACGCGCCGAACGAGAAGCGGCCCGCCACCATGCCGCGCAGCAGCGCGATGACGAAGGCCGGTCCGTGCGCGCGCTGCGACGACACCGACAGCACGATGCCCATCAGCGGAAACACGGCCAGCAGGCCGCTCCATGCGGGACCGAGCCGCCCGGACAGGGTCGTGACGAGCCACGTCAGCAGCGCGCCCGCGAGCATCCGGCCGGCGAGGTCGCGGCGCGTGAGCGGCGCGCCGGCAGCGTGCGCCGCACTGCGCGGCAAACACGCATTGCCGAACGCCACCGCGGCCAGCGCGCACGCCGCGGCGCTGGCCGGCGACGCGGGCAGCCGCGACAGCGCGAACGCGCAGACCAGCCATACCGCGAGCCCGGCGGCGAGCGCGCCGGGCCAGCGCGCCGCGCGGCAGGTCCATGCATAACCGAAATTGAAGGCCTCGGACGCGAGAATCGCGGCGAGCGACAGCGTCGCCGCATGCGCGCCGAATTGCGGACCATGCGCGAGCACCAGCAGATACAGAATCGGCCCGGCCACCACCGGCAAGCCGGCCAGCCAGCCGGCGCAGGCGGGCCCCCACCATTTGCCCGTCATCGACACCATCAACAGGAACGACGGAACCAGCGTGAGCTTGAGTGCCAGCATCGTGGGGAACGCGCGGATTTAAAGCCGGAGTATACCGGCGCGCGGCAGGCGCTGGACGCGTTAGACCGGATCCTTGTCGGGCGGTCCCTCGGGCCGTTGCGGTTCGTCGTTGTGATGGCCCGGTGACGGTGGCGTGAGCGGGTCGCCTTCCGGGTCGCGCGTGGGGTCGGCGAGCGGCTCGGGAATCGGGCTGGTGTGAATGCGGCAGATCATGGCATTACCTCGTTGGCCGGCGTGGGCGGCTGGTGTGGGTTGCGTGCGGGTTGCATGCGGGGTGACATCCGGGGTTACCTCGGGGGGTGCATCCCTGGTTGCATGCGGGCCTGCTTCAGATAGCGTAGGCGATCCCGCATAGGCTTGCCGCGCTTGCCTTAGCCTTGCGCGCGGCGGCCCGCGGCGCGGTACGCGGCCCGTTGCGCCGCGCCGCGCGCCGCGTCGAGCTGCCAGTAGCGTTCCGCGGCGAACACGTCGGCGTAGCCGTGCGGGCCGAATGCATGCAGCTGGCTCGCATACGCACCCACCGCTTCGCGCTTGAGCATCGCCTGGCGCTCGTGGTCGAGCGTGTGCTGCGCGGCCGGATTGGCCGGCGTCGCGACGATGCCGCGCCGCGCGAGGTCGGCAAGACGCATCTGCACGACGCCCGGGATCGGCCGGTAGATCGCTTCTTCGTACGCAAACCACGTCAGGTGGGACAGCCGCGGCAGGATTTCGCAGCACGCGTCGAACACCAGCGCGTGGTCGCTGTGATGCAGACCGAGTGGCATTAGCAGCGTATTGGCCGTCGAGCCGTAGATTGCTTCTTCGAGTGCGGCGGCCAGTTTGCCGATCGACGGCGAATCGAGATACTGGCCGTCGCGGAACGGCAGGCGCAGCGGAATCGCATCGAGGACGGCGAGCGCATCGTTGTCTTCCAGCGTGCGAGCGTGGACCGCGGCGAGTGCGCTGGAAAAGCCCGACTGCGCATCCCAGGCGGTCTGCATATCGTGTTCGGGCGCCCCGGCGAATACCGTGCAGACGGCGGCATCCGGATGACAGGCAAGCAGGGCGCCGCAACTGAATACGGCATCGTCGAAATGCGGGGATACGACAAAGAGGCGCGGATTGGTTTCGCTCATAAAGCTCGTGTAGACAGGGTCGCGGGGCGGCGCCCGGCAGCCGCGGCGCCGTATCGCGCAGTGCGCGTGGTTGCGTCGGGGCTTTCGTTTCACCAGCTTCAGCTTAGGTGGAAATGCGCCGAAGCGTGCCGGGTTTTGGCGCCGGTGACAATGAAGGCAAGGCATATGCCCGAGGATGCGCGGTGGCGAAGCGCGTCTGCTGGATTAACTCACTGTGCTGGATTGACTGGCCCATCCTGGATCGGCTCACCCTCCTGGATCGACTCACCCATCCTGGATCGACTCACCCTCCTGGATCAGCTCACCCTCCTGGATCGCCTCACCTTGCCGTCGCTTTGGATCGGCCGGTTGTGCGAGGTCGACTGACTGAGCGGCGAATTGTGTCGTGCGCACATGCGCACGTGCCGATGCGAATGCTGCTACAGCCGGCGCAGATCGTCCGGAGTGTCGACGTCGCTGAGTATGCCGGCATCGTCGACGTCGAGCCGCGTCACCGTGTGCGTCGCGAACAATGCGCGCGCGCCGGTGTCGCCGTCGAGCGCGGCCAGCGCGTCGCGATGCGCGACGCCGAAGCCCACCGGATGGCCGCGCTGCCCGCGGTAATACGGCGCGACCAGCGATGCGCCGCCTTCCAGCGCGCGTGCGACCGCTTCGATGGTGGCCGCGGCGATGCGCGGCATATCGGCGAGCGCGACGATCCAGCTCTCCGCGTCGTCGCTGGCGGCGACGCCGGCCGCGAGGCTCGCGCCCATGCCGCGCTCGGCGTCAGCGCTGAATACGACATCGCAGCCTGCGTCGTTGAGCACGCGCGCGAGCGCGTCGGAGCCGGGCCGCACCACCGCAAACACGCGCGGCACCACGCGCAGCAGCCGGTGCGCGGCTTCGTGGGCCACCGGCGTGCCGTCGGGCAGACGCGCAAGCAGTTTGTTGTGAATGCCGTCCGGATCGAAACGCGATCCGTAACCGGCGGCGAGCAGCACGCCGGTGGCGAGCGATGCATAAGCCATGGGCGGCCCCGCAAGAAGGGAATGACGCCGATTGTGCGGTGCAACCGATGCATTACGCAAGCGTGAATAAATCGGCTGCGGCGGGCCGCGACGCTGTGGGCGGCGTCGCGGCGATGTGGCAGGTCATGTGGCACGGCATACGGCACGTCATGTGGCACGCCATACGGAACACCATGTGGCACGCTATACGACGCAGCATGTGGCACGTCATGCGGCACGTCACATGGGACGCGAACATGCAGCAACGGTCGACACACGGCATCGCCGCCACCGCAGCGCTCGCGCACCCGCGCGGCCGACGACGCCGCGCAACGCCTAAGCCGTGGTGCGCGGCGAATGGCCCGCCATCACCTTGTCGAGCGTGATCGGCAAGTCGCGTACACGCACGCCGGTGGCGTGATACACCGCATTGGCGATGGCCGCCGGCACACCCGTAATGCCGATCTCGCCGATCCCCTTGACGCCGAGCGAGCTGATATACGGATCGACTTCATCGAGCACGACCACGTCGAGCGCCTGCACGTCGGCATTGACCGGCACGTGATACTCGGCGAGGTTCATGTTCGTGAAGCGGCCGTAGCGCGGATCGAGCTGGCTCTCTTCCTCGAGCGCCGCGCCGATGCCCCACACCAGCCCGCCCATCAGCTGGCTGCGCGCGGTCTTCTGGTTCAGCAGCCGGCCGACGCCGTATACCGCGGTGATCTTCGCGACGCGGATCGTATTGAAGTCCGCGTCGACGTGCACTTCCGCGAATACCGCGCCGAACGAATGGAACGAGTAGCGCTGCCGCTCGTCGCCGGACTTCGCGCTCGCCTGCGCTTCGATCGGCTGGCCGCCGGCACGCGCGAGAATGGCGGCGGCCGGATCGCGTTTGCTGGGCTCCTTGCGGCTCGTGACCCAGCCGTTTTGCACGGTGACGTCCGCGACGTTGGTGCCGTACAGCGGTGAAGCACTGTCGGCCAACGCCAGCGCGATCAGCTTGTCGCGCACCTGGGTGGCCGCGTCGCGCACCGCCGGCGATACGCTTGCCGCCGAGCGCGAGCCGCCCGAGCCGGGCGCGGGCGGTAGCGTCGAATCGCCCAGCGCGAAGCGGATGTTTTCCGGCGCGAAGCCGAGCGCGTCGGCAGCCACCTGCGTCATCACGGTGTATGTGCCGGTGCCGATATCCTGCGTGCCGGACGCGACCAGCGCGGTGCCGTCCGGCAGGATGCGCGCGAGCGCAGCCGCTTCGCTGCGATTGGCCGGGTAGGTGGCGGTGGCCATGCCGAGCCCGATCAGCGTGTTGCCGGAACGCATCGAGCGCGGCGCGGGTGTGCGTCGCGACCAGCCGAAGCGTTCCGCTCCGACGCGGTAGCATTCGCGCAGCGCTTTGCTCGACCACGGCTTGTTTTCCTGCGGATCGACTTCCGCATAATTTTTCAGGCGCAACTGCAGCGGGTCCATCTTCAGTTCGGCCGCGAGTTCGTCCATCGCGGATTCGAGCGCGAACGAGCCGGTGGTTTCGCCGGGCGCGCGCATGAAGGTCGGCGTGCCGACGTTCAGCGGCACGATGCGGTGCGTGGTGATCTGATTCGGCACCGCATACGACATGCGCGTAACCATGCAGCAGGTCTCGGTCCAGTCTTCGATCAGCGACGTGTTCGAGAAGCTGTCGTGACGCATCGCGGTCAGCGTGCCGTCGTGTTTCGCGGCGAGCACGAAATGTTGTTCGGTGCACGGCCGGCCGCCGACCGGCCCGAACATCTGCGGCCGCTCGAGTGCGAGCCGCACCGGACGGCCAGTCTGTTTCGCGGCCATCGCGGCCAGCGTCACGTGCGACCACGACGAGCCTTTGCCACCGAAGCCGCCGCCGATGAATGGCGAAATCACGCGCACGCGGTCCGGCGCAATGCCGAGTGTTTTCGCGACCGCGTTCTTCGCGCCGCTGACGCCTTGCGTCGAGTCGTACAGCGTTAGCTGCGGGCCGTCCCAGACGGCCATCGTCGCATGCGGCTCCATCGGATTGTGATGTTCCATCGGCGTCGTATAGACCGCATCGATGCGCACCGGGCCGTCGCGCAGACCGGCATCGTAATCGCCGCGGCGCGTGTCGGTCTGACGGCCCTGCGGATTGTCGGGCGCGTGCGCGTTGGCTTTCTCCGCGTGGAAATCGAGCGTGGCCGGCTGGCTTTGATACGTAATGCGCAACTGGCGCGCCGCATCGGTCGCATGTTCGAGCGTGTCGGCTACTACCACCGCGACCGGCTCGTTGCTGTAATGCACCTGGTTGTCCTGCAGCAGCGACAGATATCGGCCGGCAGGCGGATTGAAGCCGGCCTTGCCGCCTTGCGGCAGCTTCGGCGCATTCAGCCAGGTCATCACGAGCAGCACGCCGGGCAGTGCCTGCGCGCGGCTTGCGTCGATCGATGCGATGGTGCCGCGTGCAATCGTGCTCGTCACCATGACCGCATGCGCGAGGCGCGCCTCGGGAAATTCCGCGGCGTAGCGCGCTTCGCCGGTGACTTTCAGCACGCCGTCCGTACGGTCGAGCGGTTGTCCGATCAGCGTCATGCGACACCTCCCGGCATGCCTGCCGCTGCGTTGACCGCACGTATGATCGCGCGCTGCGCCAATTCGATCTTGTAGCGATTGTCGCGTTGCGGCTGCGCATCGCGCAGCGCGGCGGCCGCCGCATGTTTGACATTGGTGTCGGTGAGCGGATGGCCGGCCAGCATCTGCTCGGCGGCATGCGCACGCCATGGCTTGTGCGCGACGCCGCCTAACGCGATGCGCGCGCTTTTCACCGTGTGCCCGTCCATCTGCAGCGCGGCCGCGACCGATACCAGCGCGAACGCATAGCTCGCGCGGTCGCGCACCTTCACGTAATGCGCGTGGTCCGCGTAAAGCGGCGCGGGCAGATCGACGGCGGTGATGATTTCGCCGAACTGCAGCGTCGTATCGAGATCGGGCCGGTCGCCCGGCAGCCGGTGAAACTCGCCGATCGGCACGCCGCGTTCGCCGTTCGGGCCGCGCACGCGCACGACAGCGTCGAGCGCCGCCAGCGCGACGCTCATATCCGACGGATTGACCGCGATGCATTGCGCGCTTGCGCCGAGAATCGCATGGGTACGGCTGAAACCTTCGCGCGCCGCACAGCCGCTGCCGGGCTGGCGCTTGTTGCATTGTGCGAAGGCGGTGTCGTAGAAGTACGAGCAGCGCGTGCGCTGCATCAGATTGCCGCCCACGGTTGCCATATTGCGCAACTGTGCCGACGCGCCGGCGAGCAATGCTTGCGTCAGCAACGGATAGCGCTCGCGCACCAACGCATGATTGGCGCCGTCGCTGTTGCGCACCAGCGCGCCGATCCGCAAGCCGCCGTCGGGCAGCGTCGAAATCGTGTCGAGGCCGCCGCCGATATGCGTGATGTCGATCAGCTTGACCGGACGGCTTACGCCGCCTTTCATCAGGTCCAGCAGGTTGGTGCCGCCACCGATGAAACATGCGCCCGGCTGCTGCGCAGAGCGTAATGCACCGGAAAGATCGCTGGCACGTTCGTAGGAAATCGCGTCCATCGCAAGCGCTCCTTCAGGCGTTGCCGGCAGTGCCGGCGTTACCGTTGTCATGCACCGCGCGCACTGCCGCGACGATGTTCGCGTAGGCGCCGCAGCGGCACAGGTTGCCGCTCATGCGTTCGCGGATTTCGTCGTCGCTCAGTTGCGGCGGGCGGTGGCGCACGTCGGCGCTGACCGTGCTTGCGGTGCCCGCGGCGAATTCGCCGAGCAGCGCGGTCGCCGAACACAACTGCCCGGGCGTACAGTAGCCGCACTGAAACGCGTCGTGCTCGATAAATGCGCGCTGCAACGGGCTTAGCGTGCCGTTTTGCGCGAGTCCTTCGACGGTCGTGATCGCTTCGCCTTCGTGCATCACCGCAAGCGTCAGGCAAGCGTTGATCCGCCGGCCGTCGGCGAGCACCGTGCATGCGCCGCATTGGCCGCGGTCGCAGCCTTTCTTCGTGCCCATCAGCCCGGCGTACTCGCGCAGCGCATCGAGCAGCGTGACGCGCGGCTCCAGTTGCAGCGCGTATTCGCGGCCGTTGATATGCAGCATGACCGGACGCGCGGGGGCGGCGGCGGGCGCGGGCGGCAGCGCCGGCTGCGGCGCGGCGGGCTGCGTTTGCGCATGCAACTGTGGAGCGGCGCCGACCGTCGCGGCCGCGGCGGCCGACTGCAGGAAGCGGCGGCGCGAGGTATTGGGCGCGGTCTGGGGCGAGCCGGGGATGGCGGGTGACTCTGACGCGGGGGACGCGACGACAGCGTCGCCCGTGTCGTCGCGGACGTGATCCTTACTCATGATGATCTGCTTGCTCCATGAAAGGTCTGTGCAGGGATGCCGTGCAGCGGCCAGCCGATGCACGTGATGCCGATGCCGCGCGGCTGCGGCGGGGTGCGTTACCGGTAACGTTAGACAGCGGCGTAGACAGTGATTCACAGCAATCTGGATGCCCCGTCGTGCCGGCAGCGCATTGAATCCGGTGCGCGCGGCGCAACACGCCGCACGCTGCGGGCGCGGCCATCACAAGGGGCGGGTACGGAAAGCGGACAACAGGCGTGTATCAACGCTGCACGTTGCACGCAACGCGGCGGAAAGTAAATACCGGCACCCTTGCCTTGCACGTTTGAAAGGAAATCTTCACGGCACTGTCGGCTGGTTGAGGCCGCAACCATGTGTGCCGCATAAGCGCAAGCGCTGCGGGCGCGTGGCAGCTTGTGCGGTGCGAACCGGCAGTGCAGGTCAGCGCGTGCGCGGCGGGAGACGGTGCGCGAGCCGCTGCGTGGCCGCAGATGTGGCCTGCAAGGTGAGCCAGCCGGTGACTCCGGCGGTAGAGCTCAGGTTGCGACCCGAGGCGTGACCCAGGATGTGACTCAGGACGTAACCCAGGGCGTGAGCCGATCGGGCAATTTGATGAGTCTTCGCGCAATTCACGGCTAAGGCGTACGAACTTAAAGTTCAACCCATGCCGTGAAACACGGAAACCCCTTCAAAGGAAGCTCAATCATGAATCGACTGCATCGCGTTCTTATCGTTGCCTCCGCTGCGTTGTTGCCGCTGTTGGGTCATGCCGCCGGCGCGACACCGCTGACGCGCGCCCAGGTGCGTGCCGAACTGATTGAGGCTGAGCAGAACGGCACCTATCCGACCAGCAAGGTGCACTACCCGGACGCGCAGCGGGACCCGGCGTCGCAGTATGTCGCCAGCAAGGCGGCGCAGCGGCTCGCCGACGAAGCAAAGGCGGATGCGGCGTATGGCGGCGGCAGCCGCGGCACCAGCGAATCGGGCAAGCCGGCGAACGCGTCGGGTGCGGGCGGTGTGCGGCCGCAGGGCGTCGATATCTATCGCGGTAACTGAGCGTGGTCATTCAGTGCGGCAACTGAGCGTGACAAATGAGCCTGACAAATGAGCCTGAAAATGAGCCTTACTACTGCGTGCGGCGACTGTGTAAGCGTACGCACGCGCGGATGACGAGGTGCGGGCTGCAACGCGTGTTGCGGCCCGCCACCGGTCAGCTACGGCGCGCGACTCGCAGGCTTGCAAGAAGGCACGGTCGGTAATCGCGCGAACTCGCGAGTTACATGACATGACCGCGTGGATTGATTGGGTATGCTTGAAGAAAGGATCAGCAAGGCATTTGCATTCGGCGCTTGCCGCTTTTGCGGATTGACAGTGATGGAATGGAAGCGATTGAGGCACTCGAGTCAACGCTACAGGCGTAGCCGGGCAGCGGCGCGGCCCGATCGCGCGCGATTACCGGCGAGCCGGTTTGATCTGCGCGGGCGCGGCGAGCGCCGAATCGATGCCGAGTACGCCGGCTTTCAGCACGAATTCGGCGAGCGAGCGCGACTCCATTTTCTTCATCGCCTGATTGCGGTGAATCTTCACGGTAATTTCGCTAAGGCTCATCTCGGCGGCGATCTGCTTGTTGCGCAGGCCTTTGACGACCAGCGCCATCACCTCGCGCTCGCGTGGCGTCAGCGATTCGTAGCAGCGCAGCAGGCCGTCGAACGAGCGGTCTTGCATGCGCCGTTTGCGATCGGTGTCGAGCGCATCGGCGACGGCGTCGAGCAGATCCTGATCGCGAAACGGCTTGGTCAGAAAATCGGCGGCGCCGGCCTTCATCGCTCTGACCGACATCTCGATGTCGCCGTGCGCGGTCATGAAGATGATCGGCAGACGCGAACGCTCGGCGCTCAAACGTTCCTGCACGACGAGGCCGCTTTGGCCTTTGAGCCGCACGTCCATGATCACGCAGGCGGGCAGGTCCGGCAGTTCGAACGCAAGAAAGTCTTCGGCGCTGGCAAAGGTCTCGACGGCGAAGCCGACCGAGCGCAGCAGCATGCGTACCGCTTCGCGCATCGATTCGTCGTCGTCGACCACATAGACGATCGCGCTGTCGGTGGGATTGACCACTTGATGGTTGGGTGGATTGAAGATGGGTTGGTTCATGCATGAACTCCTGAGCGGATCCTCCATGACCGGATGGAATAGCGGCGATGGGGGTGAGCATACTTCCGCTTGCCGATGCATGCGAACAGAATTTACGCATGCTGTTAAAGCGTGCCGAAGCAGGTTTGTTTGAGGTGGGTTGCGAGCGACTGCGGGTCACTTCTGTCGTGAATGGAAAGCGGGTTGTTACGGGCTTTTCCTTGCCCGTAGAATGCCGGTTTTCGTCGACGTCGTGACCGGCTTAACAGTGCCGATGCGCTTTTAAAAGCGCATCGGCTTCATCGAATGATTGAGGTTAAGATGGATTTGTCCGCCGTCGAAGCATTTGTCCGTGCTGCTGAATCGAAGAGCTTTACCGGCGCGGCCAAACAGATGGGTTTGACCGCGTCGGGCGTCAGCAAGGCAGTGACCAGACTCGAAACGCAAACCGGGGTGATGCTGCTGC
This sequence comes from Paraburkholderia sp., assembly GCA_035536055.1. GTDB lineage: Bacteria > Pseudomonadota > Gammaproteobacteria > Burkholderiales > Burkholderiaceae > Paraburkholderia. The sequence goes on from DATLOW010000200.1 coordinate 14,199, forward strand.
ATCGTTCGACCCGCAGCGTTGGGCTCACGGCAGAAGGCGCCGCGTTCTTCGACCGGTGCCGCGAAATTCTCACTGGCCTCAGAGATGCCGAGGCGGCACTGCAGCAGTCCGCGCAAGTGCCTTCGGGGCGCTTGCGGGTCGCCGCGCCGATCGCCTTCGGCCGTTCGCTGCTGGTGCCGGCGCTGGTCGAGTTCCGGCGGCGTTATCCGGACATCGTGATCGAGGCGAGCTTTTCCGATGTGATGCAGGACATCATCGAGGAAGGCTACGACATCGCGATCCGCATCGGCGATCTGCCGTCGAGCCGGCTGGTGGCGCGCGAAGTGGGTGCCGCATACTGGGTTGCCTGCGCGAGCCCTGCGTACCTCGATGAGCATGGCCGGCCACGGACTCCTGACGATCTCGCCGCGCACGAATGCATTGCGTATATGTCCGCCGAAACGCGACGCTGCCGCGACTGGCATTTCATGTCGGGCAGTCGCGACTGGACCGTGCGGGTCGGCGACACCGCGCATCAGGTGGTCGATCAGTGCGATGCGTTGATCGATGCGGCGCTGGCCGGTTCGGGCATCGTCTACGTGCATCACTACGCCGCCGCCGAGCATCTGCGCAGCGGTGCGCTCGTGCGGCTGCTGCGCGACTACACCACGCCAAGGCGCAGCATTCACATCATCTATCCGACGCTGCGTCAGCTATCGCCGAAGGTCCGCTCGTTCGTCGACTTTATCGTCGAAATGATGGCGGACTCGCAGATCCATTATCGCGTCAGCGAAGAGGCGGACATCGCGCTCTGATGGTGCGATGCCGCGCTTGAGTCGCGATCCTAAGCGTCATGCCGCATGGGTCGCGCCGGGCTGGCGGCGCGCGCTCGTGCCAGTCAATCGATGCCGTGAAACACTGCATCGTCCGGGCCGAGATACGCGGGCGGGCGCCATGCCGCATCGCGCATCGAATGCTGGACCAGAGTCTCGACGCCGAGCAGTACCGCAAAAATCGCCATGCGCACCGGAATGCCGTTGTCGGTCTGACGGAAGATCGCGAGCCGTGCATCGTGATTCAGGTCGACGCTCAGATCGTTCGCGCCAGGCCGGCTGTCGCGCGGCAGCGGGTGCATGATCAGCGTATCCGGGCCGCATACGGTATCGACCAGTGCCTGGTTGATCTGGAAATCGGGCGTATAACCTTCGAACGACTCGTCGGTGAAGCGCTCTTTCTGGATCCGCGTCGCGTACACGACGTCTGCACCGCGCAGCCCGTTCGGCAGGTCGTGGGTCTGTTCGATCACGTGACCGTTGCGCGAAATCTGCTCGACGATATACGTGGGCATTTCGAGCGTCGGCGGCGAGATCAGCGTGAACTTGATGCCGCGATACAGCGCCAGTAGCTTGACCAGCGAATGCACGGTGCGGCCGTATTTCAGGTCGCCGACCAGCGCAACGTGCGCGCCGTCGACGATCTTGCCGAGCCGCGAGAATTCGCGCTGGATCGTGTACAGGTCGAGCAGCGCCTGGCTCGGATGCTCGCCGGGACCATCGCCGCCGTTGATCACCGGCAGGTTGGTGGCGCGCGCGAATTCGGCTACCGAGCCTTGTTCCGGATGGCGGATCACCAGCGCGTCGACGTAGCCGCTCATCACGCGGCTGGTGTCGTAGATCGATTCGCCCTTGGCCATCGACGAAAACGTGAAGCCAGTGGTATCGCACACCGAGCCGCCGAGCCGGCAAAAGGCCGCGCCGAAACTGACGCGGGTACGCGTGCTGGCCTCGAAGAACAGGTTGCCGAGCACCGCGCCTTCGAGCACGCGGGAGATTTTGCGGCGCCGGGCGATCGGCTGCATGATGTCGGCGACGCGAAACAGCGCTTCGACCGAGTCGCGTGAGAACTGGTCGACCGATAGCAGTTGCGGCTTGCCTTCGAACAGAATCTGGCTGGCCAGCGATTGTTTGGAGTCTACGCTTTGCGTATATCGATCGGGGGCGTCGGCATGGACCACGATCTCCGACACGAAGCGCTCGACGATCTCCGGCATGGCCCGCGACTCCTGCGAGTCGTCTGGCAACAGCCACGTGTCGAGCGCCCGGCGGGACACGCCGATGCGGCTGGCGAAACCGTCCCGGGTGAGATTCATGCGGCGCATCGCGTCGCGCAGGAAGGCTTGTTGCGGAACGGTCATTCGGGTCACCTTGTTGTCAATTAATATACGCGTTGCGTATATTAGTGCGGTGACGCGCGAAGTCAAGAAATGAATGCACCGATTCAATGCAGCAGCGCCGCTCCGGGGCTCGCCAGTTGCTCGTGTATCAGTGCGCTGAACGCGTCGGCGGTCAGCGGCCGGCCGAGCAGAAAGCCTTGCAGCTCGTCGCATTGCATGTCTCGCAGCTTGTCGAGCTGCGAGGTGGTTTCGACACCTTCGGCGACCACGTCCATTTCCAGCGAATGCGCGAGCGCGATGATCGCCGACACGATCGCACGGCCCTCGTGGCCGTTGTCGTCGAGACCGTTGGTGAAGAAACGGTCGATCTTCAGCTGCTTGACGCGAAAGCGCTGCAGATACGCGAGGCTCGAATAGCCGGTGCCGAAGTCGTCGATCGAAATCTCGAAGCCGTTTTTCTGGAACTCGCGGATCATCGCGATGGTTTTCGGCGCATCCTGCATCGCGACGCTTTCGGTGATCTCGAACATCAGCTGCTCGCTTTGCACGTGCTCGGTGCGCACGATGTCGAGCAGCGTCGCCACCAGATCCTGCTGCTGCATCTGGCGCGGCGACAGATTGATCGCGACCTTCAGCGGCGGCAGGCCGGCCGCCTGCCATTGGCGAATCTGCCGGCAGGTCTCGCGTACCACCCAGTAGCCGATCTGCACGATCTGCCCCGAGCGCTCGGCGATCGGAATGAAGTCCATCGGCGCAAGCTGGCCGATCTCCGGATGATCGAGGCGGATCAGCGCTTCCGCACCTGCGACTGAGCCGTTTTCGCTGCGGAATTTCGGCTGGAAGTGCAGCGAGAAATAGCCTTTGCCGAGGCCTTCGTGCAGCGCGCGCTGGATCTTCAGCGTGCGCAGCGCGGCTTCGTTCATGCGCGCTTCGAAAAAACGATAGGTGCTGCGGCCGTCGCGCTTGGCTTCGTACATCGCGGCGTCCGCGTGGCGCAGCAGCGCGTCGACGCTATCGCCGTCCTGCGGGAACAGCGCGACGCCGATGCTCGGCATGACTTGCAGCGGCTGGCCGTCCGCGACGATGCCGTGGCGCATCCGCGCCAGCACGTCTTCGGCGAGCTGCGCGGCATCCTGCGGGGTCGCAAGGCTTTCGGCGAGGATCACGAACTCGTCGCCGCCGAGGCGCGCCACCGTGTCCGCGGCGCGCACGCATTGCTGCAGCGTCTGTGCGAACGCCTTCAGCACCTCGTCGCCGAACGCGTGGCCGAGCGAATCGTTGATCGTCTTGAAGCCGTCCAGATCCATGAACAGGATCGCGAACAGCGTATTGCGCGCACGCGATACGTGGATTGCGCGTTCGGCGCCCTCGGTCAGCGACGCGCGATTCAACAGGCCGGTCAGCGTATCGAAGGTCGCGAGCTGCACGATCTGGTTGTTCAGCGTCGTCACCGAGCCGGCCAGAAAGGTTGCGCGCGCATCGAGCCGCGACAGGATCAGCGTGACCAGCAGAATGCCGAAGGTG
>DATLOW010000201.1:0-5818 GCA_035536055.1 Paraburkholderia sp.
GCACATCGATCTGTGCGCGAACATCGAATTGCCCGACGACGCGCGCGCGGCGGTCGATGCCGGCGCGATGGGCATCGGCCTGTTCCGCACCGAGTTCCTGTTTATGAACCAGAAGGGCGAGCATCTGCCCGAAGAGGAAGAGCAGTTCGACGCCTATCGTCGTGCCGTCGAATTGATGAACGGCATGCCGGTGACGATCCGCACGATCGACGTCGGCGCCGACAAGCCGCTCGATTCGAAGGGCAGCACCGGCGACGGTTACGAAACCGCGCCGAATCCCGCGCTCGGGCTGCGCGCGATTCGCTGGAGCCTGTCCGAGCCGCAGATGTTCCTCACGCAACTGCGCGCGATTTTGCGGGCGTCGGCATTCGGTTCGGTGAAGATCCTGATTCCGATGCTTGCGCACGCGCAGGAGATCGACCAGACGCTCGATCTGATTCGCGAAGCGAAGCGTCAGCTCGACGACGCCGGCCTTGCGTACGATCCGAACGTACGGGTCGGCGCGATGATCGAGATTCCGGCGGCGGCGATCGCGTTGCCGCTGTTCCTGAAGCGGCTCGACTTTCTGTCTATCGGCACCAACGATCTGATCCAGTACACGCTGGCGATCGACCGGGCGGATAACGCGGTTGCGCACCTGTACGATCCGTTGCATCCGGCGGTGCTGCATCTGATCGCCTTTACGCTTCGCGAGGCGAAACGGGCTGGCGTGCCGGTCTCGGTGTGCGGCGAGATGGCCGGCGATCCGACGCTGACGAAGCTGTTCCTCGGTATGGGGCTCACCGAGTTTTCGATGCATCCGAGCCAGTTGCTGCTGGTGAAGCAGGAGATTCTGCGCTCGAACATGAAGTCGCTGGAGAAGCCGGTGGCCGACGTGCTGGCCGCTTATGAGCCGGGGGAACTGGACGCGGCGTTACGGCGTCTGGCGCAGGCCTGAGAAACGGTGACTGGGTTGCGTACCGGCGCAGGTGTGCCGCAGACCAAACCCGTGGAACCGCACGTCTGATGCCGCAGCGTCCGCCGTTATCGCGCGGCGCGGCGAGCATCCTCTCTAGTGATCGTCGCCGCCACCGCACACTGCGCAATCCGGCTGCCGCGCGATACGCATCGTGGTCCATTCCATCCGCATCGAGTCGAGCATCATCAACCGACCGACTAGCGGCGTGCCGATACCGGCGATCACGCGTAGCGCTTCAGCCGCCTGCATCGTACCGATGATGCCGACGGTCGGCGCGAATACGCCCATCGTCGAGCACGCGACTTCTTCGAACGGCTGGTCTTCCGGAAACACGCAGGCGTAGCACGGCGATGCGGCATTGCGCTGATCGAACGTGCTGATCTGGCCGTCGAAGCGCAACGCCGCGCCCGATACGAGCGGTACGCGGTGCTTCACGCAGGCCCGGTTGATCGCATGCCGGGTCGCGAAGTTATCGGTGCAGTCGAGTACGACCGTGGCGCCCGGCACATTGCTGTCGAGCCATGCGTCGTCGACCCGCTGCGCGACTGCGTTCACTTGCACGTCGGGGTTCAGCTGCGCGATCGTTGCGCGCCCCGACTCCACTTTCGGATGCCCGACCGACGCCGTGACGTGCAGGATTTGCCGCTGCAGGTTGGTCAGATCGACCGTATCCGCGTCGACGAGCGTGAGCCGCCCGACGCCTGCCGCTGCCAGATACATCGCGGCAGGCGAGCCCAATCCGCCGGCGCCGACCACGATCGCATGCGCATCCAGAAAGCGCTGCTGCGCCTCGATGCCGAGTTCGTCGACGAGGATATGGCGGGAGTAGCGGAGCAGTTGTTCGTCGTTCATGGCGGGGCGCGAAGCGTGGTGGAGTCGCCGCGCGGCGAGCCAACAAGGACGGCGGCGGGCGATGACGGTTGTTTTATTCTAGCCGCGCTTGAAGCTGAAGATTCGACGCAGGAAAGCTGAGGCGGACAGTGCTGACGCGAACCGCGCAATCGGCGGATCCGAGGCTTCCCGCGGCAGCATGCGCCGCCGCGGGAAGCCTCGTTGCCTCACAGCGTTACTTGCTGCTCGACGTGGAGGACGCCGAAGCCGGCGCCGGCGCGGCCGCGCCCGGCGTGCCGGAGGCGCCCGGCGTGACCGGCAGCGCCGGTTTCACGGCCACCGGCGCCGAAGCCGACTGGGCAGGCTTGTTCTGCGCGAGGCGGCGCTCCATCAGCGACTTCGACTCGACCACCTGCTTGCCTTCCAGCTTGTTCAGGCCTTGCTGCAGCATGAAGTCGTCGGCCGAACCGAACTCGACCGGCTTGCGATCGCGGTCCTTCTGGCGCTGTTCCGGCGTCTTCTTGTCGTTCTGCTCTTCGAGCAGACGCAACTGGTCCATGCGCTCCTGTTCGCGGTCTTCCTGTTCCTTCTTCTCGTTCGGATCCTGGGTGTTGGCCAGGTGGTTCGAGTAGTCGACTTCGCGCGTGACGAGCGCGTCGTCCGGATCGCCGTCCGCGTACTGATCGACCGCGATATCCGGGCGGATGCCCTTGTTCTGGATCGAGCGGCCGCTCGGCGTGTAGTAGTACGCGGTGGTCAGGCGCAACGCGGTGTCGGCGGTCATCGGCCGCACCGTCTGCACCGAGCCCTTGCCGAACGTGGTCTTGCCGACGATCAGCGCACGGTGTTGATCCTGCAGCGCGCCCGCGACGATTTCCGACGCCGACGCCGAGTAGGCGTTGGTCAGCACGATCATCGGCACCGTCTTGAAGATCGGCGGCAGACCCTTCAGCGGGTCGCTGTCGAACGACGACAGCCGGTAGTTATCGTAGGTATCGCGATAGACCTGCTTCGAATCCGGAATCTGGCCGTTGGTCGACACCACCACCGAATCCGGCGGCAGGAATGCGCCCGCGACGCCGACCGCGCTTTGCAGCAGACCGCCGCCATTGTTACGCAGATCGAGGATCAGGCCCTTCAGGTTCGGCTGCTGGCGCGCGATATCTTGCAGTTTTGCCGCGAGGTCCGGCACCGTGCGTTCCTGGAAGCTGGTGATGCGGATGTACGCATAGCCCGGCGCGAGGATCTTCATCTTCACGCTCTGCACGCGGATGATCGCGCGCGTGACCGTGAGCGGGAAGGTGCGGTCGTCGGTCTTGCGGAAGATGGTCAGCGTGACCTTGGTGCCAGGGTCGCCGCGCATCTGCTTGACGGCCTTGTCGAGCGTCATGCCGCGCACCGGCTTGTCGTTGATGCGGGTGATCAGGTCGCCCGGCCGGATGCCGGCACGGAACGCCGGCGTATCTTCGATCGGCGAGATCACCTTGATCAGGCCGTCTTCCTGCGAGATTTCGATGCCGAGGCCCGCGAAGCGGCCCTTGGTCTGTTCCTGCAGCTCTTCGTAATCGGTCTTGTCGAGATACGACGAGTGCGGGTCGAGGCTCGACACCATGCCTTTGATCGCGGCAGTCAGCAGCTTTTTGTCGTCGACCGGTTCGACGTACTCATGCTTGATCTGCCCGAAGACCTCGGCGAACAGCCGCAGCTGGTCGAGCGGCAGCGGGGTGGACGCAGCGGATTGCTGGGCGGATGCGGAGAGTTGCAGAGTTGCAAATACGCCGGTGGCAAGGCCCGCGGCGATCAGGCCGATAGATTTCAGGTTCTTTCGCATAAAGTCTGTTGCGGTCGGAAGCGCGTGGCAGCGTCAAAGGAAAAGGACGGACAAGTATAACTTCTAGACGCCGGTACGGCCCGCGAGGACGGGTGACCGGCGTTCGACAAGCTCAGGAGGCCGAGGTTCTTAGGATCCGTGGCACGCCCACAAAGAAATGTACGGTAACCGACGCCGCCCTGCGGATCGTCTGCGGAAAACCCGTAGACGCCCGCCCGGCGCGGCGCCGCATAGGGCGGTGCCGCGCGGTCAGCCGGCCTTGCCCTGTTTCGCAACCGCGGCCTGGGCGGCGGCGATCGCGTCCGGGTCGCCCAGGTAATAGTGCTTGAGCGGCTTCAGATCTTCGTCGAGTTCATAGACGAGCGGCACGCCGTTAGGAATATTCAGGCCGACGATATCGCTATCTGAGATGTTGTCCAGATATTTGACCAGCGCGCGGATCGAGTTGCCGTGCGCGGCAATCAGCACCTTGCGGCCCGACTTGATGGCCGGCGCGATCGATTCGTTCCAGACCGGCATCACGCGCGCGACCGTATCCTTCAGGCACTCGGTGAGCGGCACCTGTTCGCGCGGCACCTTGGCGTAGCGCGGATCGTCGTACGAGGCGCGCGGGTCGGTCGGCTCGAGCGCCGGCGGCGGCGTGTCGTAGCTGCGGCGCCAGACCAGCACCTGCTCGTCGCCGAATCTGGCGGCGGTTTCCGCCTTGTTCAGGCCCGACAGCGCGCCGTAATGGCGCTCGTTGAGGCGCCACGAGTGCACCACCGGCAGGTACATCAGGTCCATCTGGTCCTGCACGTGCCACAGCGTGCGGATCGCGCGCTTCAGCACCGACGTGTAGGCAATGTCGAACGTGTAGCCGGACTGCTTGAGCAGGTCTCCCGCTTGCTTCGCTTCGCGTGCGCCTTGTTCGGTCAGGTCGACGTCAACCCAGCCGGTGAAGCGGTTTTCCTTGTTCCACGTCGATTCGCCGTGGCGGATGAGAACGAGTTTGTGCATTGTCTAGCCGGTCGGTAGTAAGGAAGCGGTAAGAGGGCGAAGGCGCCGGCATTCCGGCGGTCGCCATCGGGACAGACGGTTATTTTATAATGGCCGGATTGCCCTTTTTATTTCTTCTGTCTCCACCCCCTTTCCGGCGGAACCTCCGTGACGTTTTTCACCGATTATTCGAACCTTGCCCTGATTGCGATTGCCCTCATCTCTGGGGCGTTGCTCCTGTGGCCGACGATCGCCCGACGCGGCCGCGGCGGCCTTTCCGCTGCCGCCGCCACGCAGCTGATCAACCGCCGCAATGCGGTGGTGATCGACCTGCGTTCCGCGGCGGAGTTCGCCGGCGGTCATCTGCCGGCGGCCAGGCATGCGGAGTTCGCAGAACTGCAGGCGAAGGTCGGCCAGCTCGCGAAGAACAAGAGCAACCCGGTGCTGCTCGTGTGCCAGAACGGTCAGCAATCGAACAAGGCCGCACGTATCGTACGGGACGCAGGCTATGCCGAAGTCCATGTGCTGGAAGGCGGAGTCAACGCCTGGCAGCAGGCCGGCATGCCGGTCGTGAAACAAGGAGCAGCTAAGTGAACAAAGTAATGATGTACAGCACGCAGGTGTGCCCGTATTGCGTGATGGCCGAACGCCTGCTGAAGCAGCGCGGCGTCGAGCATGTGGAAAAAGTGCTGATCGACAAAGACCCGGACCGCCGCCAGGAAATGATGTCGCGCACCGGGCGCAGAACCGTGCCGCAGGTTTTCATCGGCGAGACGCATGTCGGCGGCTATGATGACCTGTCGGCGCTCGATCGGGCGGGCGGCCTGATGCCGCTGCTCGAAGAAGCGGCATAAGCGCGAGCGCGCAGCTTCCGCCGACCCAGCCTGTACGCGGCCTGCCGCACCCGCTTTTGCGCGCGGTGCGGCTTTGCATCACAGGCCGTGCCGACCCGGACGAACCGCCCGAGCACCGGACAGGCGCGACCGCAGCCGTCAGGCTCGCAAGCCGCCGCTGCAGCGTCCGCCGGCGGTCCGCACCGGTGCGCATACACAAGCATCCTTATTCATACATCCGGCGGGCTTGCGCTCGCCGCAACGTTACACGAGGGAGTCATCAAACATGTCCGACGAGAATAACCAGCCGTTTTTCAATATCCAGCGCATCTACCTGAAGGACATGTCGCTCGAGCAGCCGAACTCGCCGGCCATTTTCCTCGAGCAGGA
>DATLOW010000202.1:0-7533 GCA_035536055.1 Paraburkholderia sp.
GAGCAGCGGCGTGACGGTTGCCGAGTCCAGATTCAGACGGGCGGCGATGTCTTTGACCGTCAGGTCGTCGCTTTCCCAAAGCACGAGCATCGTCAGGTATTGAGGATAGGTCAAACCGAGCGCGTCGAGCAGAGGTTTATAAGCCTTCGTCATCGCAAGCGACGTTGAGTAAAGCGCGAAGCAAAGCTGTTCGTCGAGCGTGAGCGGGAACACTGGGCGCTGGGTCATGGGTGTCTCGGCTGGGATGCGGGCAAATCGGCGGCGCGCGCGACGCACGAAGTAAGCGTGCGAATCGCTTGCGTGCAAATCATTGTGCCGCAAGTCGCCCGCGCTGGCGAGCGTGCCGATGACGCTGGCTGTGCGCGCGGCAGCCGGTTATGCACAGCGGTTTGGGCCGGCCGCGAACGGAACGGGGGCGCAAACCGGGCGGAGTCAGACCACCGGTGTGGCGGGCTGCTCGGGGCCTTGCACGCCGAAGCAGCCGCGATAGGTCGCATAGAACGAGCAATACAGCATCGTCGTGACGATGATCGACGCGGGCATCAGCACGACCAGCGCCAGCTCGCCGGCGCCGAGCGCCTGCAGCAGCGTCGACAGGCCGAGCGACACGGTAATCGCCACCGCGAACCACAGCGCGCCGTACACGACGAATGCACCGCGATTGCGCCAGCAACTGACGATGCTGAAGAACATCGCCTTCAGCGGCGGCACGTCGTGCCATGCCGACAGGACCGGCGAGAACCAGAACAGCATCGCCACCGGCACATAGAACCCGAGCGCGGTCAGCACCGCGAACGGCATATTGCTGTTCGCGATGGTTTCCTGCTGCATCGCTTCGCCGCTCAGCATCAGCCGCAGCAGCACGCCGCCGTCGGCGAGCGCCGAGCCCGCCAGCACCAGCGCCATCGCGACGATGTACAACGCGCCCAGCAGCAGCAGCCGTTTCGCGACGGTCGAGCCATACGAGCGAAAGCCGTCGACCAGAATGGTCGGAAACACCGGCTTGCCGGCGATCGTGTCGCGGCATGCGGCCATGAAGCCGACCGCGACGCCGGGAATCAGCACGAGCGGCAGCACGCCGCCGATTACCGGCACCAGCGAGATCAGCGTCATCGCCAGCAGATAGGAGAAGAACAGCGTCAGGAACGCGAGCGGGTTCTTACGGAACAGCCAGATACCCTGCCGGAACCATACATAGCCGGTCTTCGCGGGAACTTCGATCAGTTGCATGAGGTGTGGAAGCCAGGGAGTGCGACGCCTTGCAGACGTTCGCGCAGGATGCGCTCGAAATGACCGGGGTCGTGCGGTGTGAGCAGTTCGGCCGCGCGCGGCATATGGAAATCATACAGGCGAGACACCCAGAAACGGTACGCGCCCGCACGCAGCATGTCGCCCCAGTGGCGGGTTTCTTCGGCGGTGAACGGGCGCACGGTCTGGTAAGCGCGCAGCAGCGCATCGACGCGCGCGTCGTCGAGCCGGCCGCTTGCGAGGTCCACGCACCAGTCGTTGACCGTCACGGCGACGTCGAACAGCCACTTGTCGCAGCCGGCGAAGTAGAAATCGAAGAAGCCGCCAAGGCGCACCTCATGGCCGGTGCCGGGAGCCGCATGCGCGAACAGTGCATTGTCGCGGAACAGGTCGCAGTGGCACGGGCCGCCGGGCAGCGCCGCGTAGTCGGCCGACGCGAAGAACTGCTGCTGATGCGCGAGCTCGCCGGCCAGCAGCGCGCGTTGCGCGTCATCGACGAACGGCAGCAGCGCGGGCACGGTCTCTTCCCACCACGGCAGGCTACGCAGGTTCGGCTGACGATGCGCGAAGTCGCGGCCAGCCAGGTGCATGCGCGCCAGCATCTGCCCGACCTCGACGCAGTGCTCGACTTGTGGCGCGAGCTGCGGCGCACCCTCGAGTTTGGTGACGATGGCGGCCGGCTTGCCGTGCAGCATGCCGAACAGCGCGCCGTCGTCGCGCGGCACCGGGTCTGGCACCGGCACGCGGTGCGCGGCCAGATGCCGCATCAGATCGAGATAGAACGGCAGCTGGGCGGCGCTGAGTTTCTCGAAGATCGTCAGCACGTAGTCGCCGCGCGTCGTGGTCAGAAAGAAGTTGCTGTTTTCAATGCCGGACGTAATGCCGCGAAAGTCGACGACGTCGCCGAGATCGTAGTGGCGCAGCCATTGCGCGAGTTGGGCTTCGGTGACAGCGGTGAAAACGGCCATGCGGAGTACGTCGGATCGGGTTGGTCGGCTGGCGCCGCGAGGCGGCCAGTGGTGCGAATCGGGAATGACAGGCTGATGGGGCTTGCGCGGGGCTTGCGCGTCGCGACGGGCGTGCAGGCGTTAGCGGTTTGTCATCGGGTTGTCGGGTGCGCGGCCCGGGCGGCCTCGCCCGGGTGGCGGGTGCCGCGTGCCGCGCGTTCGATCGATCAGTAGTGCAGGTTCACCGAAGGCAGGCGGGTGGTCGGATGCGAGCTGTCGTGCACCTGCGGCGACGTGTCGATCGGCGCGCTCATCTGGTAGCGCGTGCCGAAGTTCGAGCGCACGTCGATCTCGACGGGCTTGCCGCGGTCGCGGTATTCGGTGATTTCGGTGCCGTTGCCGCTGCGCTCGTAGAAGCTCGGCGTGCGCGGCACGTTGATCTCGACCTTCGAGCTGACTTCGGCGGCCGGGCGGTTGATCGCATCCAGATCGGGCAAGCCGGCCCGTTCGTTGGCGGACTGCGCCGGCGGGGCGGGCTGCGGGTCCGCGGGCTGCGCGGGCCCGGCGGCCAGCGCGGTGCCGCAGACGGCAAAACTCAGCGCAACGACGACGGGTAGGAGCGGCTTCATGGTGTTTCTCCGATTAGGTGGCGCAATTCTAGCAAATCCGCTCTTGCGAACGGGCGTGTGCGCCTTATTTTGCGCCGCTTCGACGGAGTGTGCCGGGCGCGTTCGCAGGCACGCACTGCCACGCCGTCTACGTGGTCTGATGACGCGGGTTCCGTGGTAATGTCCTTTCATCAACCGAGGCACGCCAAAATGAACAGCCAGACCAACCAGCGCCTGGTGCAAACGCCCGCCAGCGCCTACAAGACCCAGGCATTCGACGACGCCGCCGCGGCCGTCACGCACCTGTCAGCCATCTACGAAGCCAACACGTCGTTCCTGCGCGATGCCTTCGCGCGCTATCGGCGCAACGAACCGTTCGAGCGGCGCGTGCGCGCGTGCTACCCATTCGTGCGGGTGCGCACCGAGGTCAATACGCAGGTCGATTCGCGCCGCTCGTACGGCTTCGTCGCCGGGCCGGGCGTATTCGAAACCACCGTGACACGGCCCGACCTGTTCGGCAACTACTACCGCGAACAACTGCGCCTGTTGGCGAAGAACCATCATGTGGCGATCGAGGTCGGCGTGTCGGACCAGCCGGTTCCGATTCACTTCGCGTTCGCGGAGGGCATCCATCTGGAAGGCGATCTCGACCGCGACCGTCTGCTGATGATGCGCGACGTGTTCGATACCCCCGACCTCGCGCTGCTCGACGACCGCATCGTCAACGGCACGTACGAGCCGCTGCCGGGCGAGCCGCATCCGCTGGCGCTGTTCACGGCGGCGCGCGTCGATTTCTCGCTGCATCGGCTGCGCCACTACACGGCCACTTCGCCGACGCATTTCCAGAACTACGTGCTGTACACGAACTATCAGTTCTACATCGACGAGTTCGTCAAGCTCGGCCGCACGATGATGGCGCACACCGACGATGCCGAGGTGCGTGCATACCGCAGCGAGTACACGTCGTTCGTCGAACCGGGCGACGTGGTCACGTACAACGCGAATCTCGGCGAAGCGCAGAGCGAAGGCACGCCGCCGCCGCGGCTGCCGCAGATGCCCGCGTATCACCTGAAGCGCGCCGACGGCGGCGGCATCACGATGGTCAATATCGGCGTCGGGCCGTCGAATGCGAAGACCATCACCGACCATATCGCGGTGCTGCGTCCGCATGCGTGGGTGATGCTCGGTCACTGCGCGGGACTGCGCAACACACAGCGCCTCGGCGACTACGTGCTGGCCCACGGCTATGTGCGCGAGGATCACGTGCTCGACGACGATTTGCCGCTGTGGGTGCCGATCCCGGCGCTCGCCGAAGTGCAGGTCGCGCTGGAACGCGCGGTCGCGCAGGTCACGCGGCTCGACGGCGTGGAACTGAAGCGCGTGATGCGCACCGGCACGGTGGCGAGCGTCGATAACCGCAACTGGGAACTGCGCGATCATCGCGAGCCGGTGCAGCGGCTGTCGCAAAGCCGGGCGATCGCGCTCGATATGGAAAGCGCGACGATCGCGGCGAACGGCTTTCGCTTTCGCGTGCCGTACGGCACGTTGCTGTGCGTGTCCGACAAGCCGCTGCATGGCGAACTGAAGCTGCCGGGAATGGCCGATCAGTTTTATCGCGCGCAGGTCGATCAGCATCTGCAGATCGGGGTCGCGGCAATGGAGCTGCTGCGTGCCGATGGCTTGCATCGGCTGCATAGCCGCAAGCTGCGCAGTTTCGCGGAGGTCGCGTTTCAGTAAGTGGGCGTGCGCGGCGATGGGTTGAAGCGCAGCGCTGCGGCAAGACCGCGCCCGCGCGCGAGCCACAGGCCGATGACGGCGGCCCGCTGGAATCGGGCTGCTAGAAGAGACTCAGCCCGACCAGGCCGATCACACTGCCGGCGCCCAGCAGCCACAGTGGATGAATCCGCGTTGTGAACGCCAGCGCCGCGCACACGCCTGTGATGTTCCACGCCAGCCACGTCGTATCCGACGCGTGCGCGATCAGCACCGCGCTCGCCGCGACGAGGCCCGCGGTAACCGGCGCCAGCCCTTTCTGCGCGATGGCTCGCCACGGCCGGTCCTTGAAGCGGTCCCACGCATGCAAGGCGGCGATCGTCACCAGCGACGACGGCCCGAACTTCGCGAGCGACGTCACCAGCATGCCGGACCAGCCGGCCACATGCCAGCCGATCAGCGTGACGATCATCATGTTCGGGCCGGGGGCCGCCTGCGCGAGCGCGAACAGCGCGCTGAACTCGCTGGCCGGCATCCAGTGATGCACATCGACCACTTGCCGCTGCATCTCCGGCAAGATCGTATTGCCGCCGCCGAACGCGAGCAGCGACAGCTGCCCGAAGATCAGCGCGAGCACGACCAGCGTCGAGATCATCGGCGCGCTCCGGCGCGTCGCGCGTGAAAGGCGGCGACTGCGATGCTGACCGGCGTCAGCACCAGCATGGTCGGCAACAGCGGCACGCGCAGCACCGCGATCGCGATAAAGCCGAGCGCCGCGATGCCGGCCGCGAGTGGGTCGCGCCGCAGCGGCAGCAGGATTTTCGCGGCCATTGCAATCAGCAGGCCCGCGGCCGCGGCAGCGAGTCCGGCGAACAGATGCTGTACGCGCGGGTCGTTCTGCGTGTGTTCATAGAGCACGCCGAGCGCGATCACTATCAGCGAGGGCCCGGCGATCAGGCCGAGGATGCCGGCCAGCGCGCCGCGCCAACCGCGAAAGCGCATGCCGATCGCCACCGACAGATTGATCACGTTGCCGCCCGGCAAAAACTGGCATAAGCCAAGCAGGTCGGTGAACTCCGCGCCGCTCAGCCACCCGTGCTGTTCGACGATGGTGCGCCGCGCCAGCGGCAGCGCGCCGCCGAACGAAGTCAGGCCGAGCCCGAGGAAGCCTTTGAACAGCTCGCCGCAGGTCGGCGCGGGGCCGTGCTCGGGTGTCGCGGACGTCGCGGGCGTGGCCGCGGGCGCGGAAGCCGCAGGATGGGAAGCGTGTCGATTCATCGCGAAGGCCCTTCGGTACAGGCTTCGCAGAGTAGCGCTGTTCGCGAGCCGTGCAAAACGATTTTTATGGAGCTTGCTTGTGACTTACAATCACAAGCATGAACCGCAAGCTGCCTCCCTTTCCCGCGCTGCGCGCGTTCGAAGCCGCGGCGCGGCACAACAGTTTCAGTGCCGCGGCCGACGAACTGCATGTGACGCACGGTGCAATCAGCCGGCAGGTCGCGGCGCTCGAGGCATGGGTCGGGCTGCAGGTGTTCGACCGCATCGGCAAGCGCGTGAAGTTGACCGACGCCGGGCGCCGCTATCTGGCCACCGTGCAGGCCGCATTCGACAATATCGCGGCCGCGACCGAGCAACTGCGCGATACGGGCGTCGTGCACGTGCTGCGCGTCAATGCACTGCCTACGTTCGCGATGAAGTGGCTGCTGCCGCGCCTGAGCCACTTTCAGCGGATGGCGCCGAACGTCGAACTGCGGCTTGCCACGTCGAATGCGCCGGTCGAGGCGATCGAAGGTTTCGACGTCGCGGTCCGGCGCGGTCCGGCGCACTGGCCCAACTGCGACAGCGGCCATTTTCTCGACGAGATCGAATTGCCGGTATGCAGCCCCGCGCTATTGCAGCGCGCACCGATTCGCGTGGCCGACGACCTTGCGCGGCACACGCTGCTGCATTCGGACACGCGTCCGGATGCATGGCGTCAGTGGCTGACGGCGGCGGGCGTTAAGGCGAAGTGTCGCAAGAAGCAGTCGTTCGATCACTTCTATCTGGCGCTGCAGGCAGCGGTCGACGGCCTCGGCGTGGCGCTCGGGCCGGTCCCGCTGCTCGATGAAGAACTCGCTTCCGGGCGGCTGGTAATGCCGCTCGAAGGACCGCGCATCGATATGCCTGGCTATTGGTGGGTCGCGCGGCGCGAAGTCGCGCAAGCGCCGCTCGTCACGCAGTTTTGCCGCTGGCTCGAAGCGCAGGCGACCGCACAGTCGATACAGAGCCCGCGTTACAGATAGAACATCCGGTCTTCATCCGACTTCGCCTGCTGGGCCGCTTCCGGTTCCTCGCGCTCTTCATAGAAGGCCAGCACTGCTTCGAGCACCTGGTCCGGATCGTCGATCACCTGCATCAGGTCCATGTCTTCCGGATTGATCAAACCCATCGGCACCAGCGATTCGCGGAACCAGCCGAGCAACCCCTTCCAGAACTCCGCGCCGACCAGAATGATTGGCACGTGGCGCGACTTCTTGGTTTGAATCAGCGTCAGCACTTCGGCGAGTTCGTCGAGCGTGCCGAAGCCGCCCGGCATCACGATCACCGCGTCCGAGTTCTTCACGAAGGTCACCTTGCGCGTGAAGAAATGCCGGAAGCGCAACGAGATGTCCTGCCATTGATTGCCCGATTGCTCGTGCGGCAATTCGATATTCAGACCCACCGACGGCGCCTTGCCCGCATGCGCGCCCTTGTTGGCCGCTTCCATGATGCCGGGGCCGCCGCCGGAGATTACCGCGAAGCCCGCGTCGGACACCTTGCGGGCGATCTGCATCGCGAGCTTGTAGTACGGCGAGTTCGGTTTAAGACGCGCGGAACCGTAGATGCTGACAGCCGGACGGATCTCCGACAGGTACTCGGTCGCCTCGATAAACTCTGCCATAATCGTGAACATCTGCCACGACGCGCGCGCCTTCTTGGCCGTTGCGCGCTCTTGATCTGCGAGTGAACGCAGACTCGGAATCACTTTTCTCTTAGTC
>DATLOW010000203.1:0-14429 GCA_035536055.1 Paraburkholderia sp.
AGCCCCAGTTCTTCGAAGAAGCCGTGATGGCCGTAGCCGGCGCCGTTTACCAGCACATCGATCGAACCGAAGCGGAGCAGCGCGAGCTGGGCTGCGGTGTGCGCTGCGTCGGCGCTGGTTACGTCGAGGTCGACGCACAGAAGCTGCTCGCTGTTCGGTCCCAGCGCTTGCGCCGCCGCTTCGCGATTACGGCTTGCTGCTATAACGAAGTCCCCCTCATCGATAGCGGCCTTCGCTACGGCCAAACCCAGCCCGCGGCTTGCACCGGTGATAAACCATGTTTTCGGCATTGACGTCTCCACGCGAGTAACGGATCGTGTGTATGAAACCATTCGCGAGACGCCGACTGCTAGACTGATTCTCTCAGTGTCTCGCACGATTCGCTCACAGACGCTGCCACCATTTCCGAAGAAAAAACCGCACCGATGCATCCATTGGCCGAAATCCGTACGCTGATCGCGCGTCATGCGTGTCCGGGCGAAGTGCAGTCGCCGTTCGACGGCGTGCGGTTGATTGCACACACCGCGCCTTCGGCCCCAACCAGTTCGATACAGCGCGCGGCGTTTGCGCTGGTTGCTCAAGGTGTCAAATGCACGGTACTCGGAAACGAGGTGTACGAATATGGCGCGGGCGATTTCATCGTCGTGCCGCTCGATGTGCCGGTGGTCGGCCAGGTCGTAAAGGCCAGTTCGAAGCAACCGTACCTCGCGTTCGTGTGGGACCTGCAGCCCGCGCTGATCACTTCGCTGATACTGGAAGGCGGCATCGCGACGCACAAGGCAGCGCGTCAGACGAGCGCAGTTGTCAGCCGCGCGCCGGTTGACCTGCTCGATCCGATCGCCCGGTTGCTGCGCCTGCTGGAGCGGCCACGCGATGTCGCCGTATTGCGGCCGCTGCTCGAACGCGAGATTGCGTGGCGCTTGCTAACTGGCGAACAAGGCAGCGCACTGACGGACATCGGTCTCGCGGATAGCCAGTTGTCGCGCATCAACCGCGCGCTTTTGCAGATTCGCGCGCGCTACGCCGACACGCTGCGCATCGAAGATCTGGCCGCCGCGGCCGCAATGAGTGTCGCGACATTCCACCGGCACTTTCGCGCGATCACTGCGCTGAGTCCGCTGCAGTTTCAGAAACGGGTGCGGCTTCATGAAGCCAGAGCAAGGCTGATGGCCGGCAGCAAAGATATCGCCGGCATCGGATTTGAAGTCGGATATCAGAGCCCTTCGCAATTTAGCCGCGAATATGCACGGCTTTTCGGTGTGACGCCGGTGGAAGATCTGAAGCAAAGTCGATCTGGAAAGGAATTCAACACTACGCTGAATTGAGTCGATCAAACTGCGTTGAGTGACTCCGATGGTGTGGGAATCAATGTCCATTGCTGACCGCCAGTAGAAGTTTCACGAATCAATGAAGTTCGCGACGCGTATGTCAAAAGGGCCTGTGATAGCGTGAACCGGCAACGCCCTCTTCACTTCCTCTCCCTTGATTGACATTCCACCTGAACATGAAATCCACCATTCGAGTTGGCCAATCGGAAGTAACACGATTCGGCTATGGAGCAATGCGTCTCACCGGACCGGGCATATTCGGCTTTCCAGTCGACCGCGACAATGCGCGCAAAGTGCTGCGTCGTGCCGTGGACCTCGGCGTCAATTTCATCGATACCGCCGACGTGTACGGCCCGCAAGCCAACGAAATCGTGATTGGCGATGCGCTTGCTCCATATAAAAAGGAACTCGTGATTGCGACCAAAGCGGGCTATGTACATGGCGGCGCCAATACGCCACCGCCATTGCCTGCGCTTGGACGGCCCGAGTACATCTATCAGCAAGTCGAACTCAGCTTGCGCAACCTGAAGGTCGAGCAGCTGGCTCTTTGGCAACTCCACGACGTCGACCCGACCGTGCCAATCGAAGAAACGCTCGGCGCCGCGGCGAAGCTGCAGCAGCAAGGGAAAATCAGGGATATCGGCCTGAGCAACGTGACAATCGAGCATATCGAACGTGCCCGCAAGGTGGTCGACGTCGTCAGTGTGCAGAACCTGTACAACATCGCGTATCGCGACCAGCAGCCGGTTGTCGAATACTGCGAGAAACACGACATGGCTTTCCTGCCGTACTTTCCGCTGGGCGGCAGATGGCTGCCGATGCCCGATAAAGTGCTCGCGCAAATAGCGCAACGCTACGACGCAACGCCTGCGCAGATCTGCCTTGCATGGCTGCTGCATCGCAGTCCGGCCATTCTGCCGATTCCGGGAACGGCGTCGCTGCAGCACCTTGAAGAGAACATGAAGTCTACCGAGCTGTCGCTGAGCGACGAGCAATGGGCGCAGATCGAAGCGGAAATTGCCGCGGCAAACCGCGGCGCTGCGTAGCGCGACTCGGCCGGACGCGGGCCCCGACCTGACGCGGCGCGACAGGCTGCCGCGTGCGCCGACAGGTGACGAACGGCCGCCGCTGTTGCACACTGCTACTCTCTGGTAACTCTCGAGATCGAGGTGTGTCGTGCGAGTCGGTCGTCCGGTGAAGGCGCTTCCCCAACCGCATTGCGATTACTGCGGCGAGCGCGCGCAGCTCGCGCGCTTTGGCGACGACGCATACCCTTTTCGCGACGACTATGCGCCCGTGTGGATCTGTCCGCCGTGCCAGGCGTGGATCGGCGTGCAGCCGCGCAGCAAGCACCATACGCCGCTCGGGCGGCTGGCGGATAGCGCGCTGCGCGATGCAAAAAGCCGCCTGCACGATGCATTGGAACCGATGGCGGCAGCCAAGGCGCGGCGCGACAACATGAATCTGTTCGAGGCGCGCGCCAAAGCCTTGCGTTGGGCGGCCACCGAGCTCGGGTTCGAGCCGGTGCCGCATAGTCTGCATGCGCTTACGCTGGAGCAGTGCGAACAGGCGTTGCGGTATGTGGAAGCGTGGAAGGCGCAGCGGCGGGGGGAGTGAGCAACACATTTAGAATGTGCCCCGCCAGGCAACCGCTACAGGATCATGATGAAAACCGGGTCACGTGAATGGTGGCTCGACCGCGCTGCGTTGATCAGCGTTGCACTCGTATGTGCATCCCTGGCGTGGCTCTTCTTTGCGGGCACCGGGCAATGGAGCACGTTGATTCTGCAGGCGATCGTCCTCGTCACACTTGTCGCCGACAACCGCCGCCTGCGGAAGGAACTCAAGCGTTGTCGGAATCAGTAACCACAGGTTCAGTAGACGTTAGGTAATCGCCAGGCAGCACGGCACGGCGATTTGTCCGCATCTGCAAGCGAAATTGCGCACTGCCTCTCCGATTTTTCCGATCGAAGCAGCGCGCCCTTCACTCACCCATCACCATCAAATCTGCGGCGGAAACGGCAGCGAATTACACGGCGCAGCCGGCGTCGCCGTCTGGCCGAAAATCACGTCATAGGCCACCGTACCCATCGCCGCATAGCCCTGGTTATCCATATGGATCGGGCTTTCCGGATCGTAGCAGGCGGTCGCAATGCCCAGCGGCGTAATCGACGGATTGCCCACCACCGACGAGAAGTCGATCACCCCATCGTAATTCCCCGGCGTCGAGATCCACGTGTTGAGCTGCTGGCGCTCCGCTTCGTTGGCCGGCGAATAAAAGCCCGTCGACACGGTACTGCCATCCGTACCGACGATGTCGCCGATCGGCGTATTCAACCCGCCATAAACCTTGATGCCTTGCGCGTGTGCCTTCTCGATCAGGATCTGATAACGCGCGATGATGTCGTTGACAGAATGACTACTGCCCAGATCGTTGTCGCCGGCGAGGATCACGATGTCGGTCGGATTGCGTGACAGCACGTCGCGATCGAAACGGTCGAGCAGATCGACCCCGCAGCATCCTGGGCCGCCAACCGTGGTGTTGAACAGCGAGTTCCCGCCGATGCCCGCATTCCCCACGGCAACCGTGCTGCTACCCGCATTGGCGAGAGCAGCAAACACCGCCGGCCACGGATGCTCGATCCCTACCGCGCCGCGCCCATCGGTAATCGACTCGCTCATTGCGATCACCACACGGGTCTGCGCCGGCACCTGCACTTCCACTTCGCTAAGACTGAACACGCCGTTGAACGTCTCGAACGAAAGCCCCGAGAACGACGGCGTCGTCGCGACGTTCTGGCTGCGCACCACATAAAGACCGGGCAACGGCGTCACGCTATCGGAATGACCATCGGCATACTGCGCGAGACCATTGAAGTGCATCGTCACCATCAGGTCCGACAGCTTCGGTACGTTCATCGCGACCGGATCGCTCAACAGCTCTTCACCCGGCGCCACCTCGGCAAAAGTCTGGCCGTTGTTGAAGGTGACCGCATGCAAGGTACTCGTGTTGATCGCGGTTGGATCGTTCGGGTTGCTGGTGTCCGGCAACGCGACGTTCGCCGTGTCGATCACCATCGGCTGCGTGCCGAACACATTCGACAAGCGGATTCTGACGCCGGTGCCGCCCGCGCTGGTATGAATGCGCGTGCGCGTCGTGTCGGACACGAAATTCTGCAAACCGTTCTGCAGCATCGCCGACTCCCACGTGGTTGCCCAGCGGGTCGCCGCTGCCGCTGTCGTACTGTTTGTCGAAGGCGCAGGTGCAGGCGCTTGCGACGCGAGTGCATTCGCATTGCCCGACGAGGCGGGATTTCCGTCGCCGCCGCAAGCGCTCAACAGACCGCTGATCAATGCGGCACATAGCATCCAGCTACGGCCCTGGTGCCACGAGGATTTGCAACGATGCTTCGCGAAGGGGTGCATGCCGACTCCTTAGGAATATCCACTGGTTTGGGGGGTGATTCGAATCGTTATCGTTTTCGCCTGAAGGCGAGGCGAAAACCGCTCCGGATTGTAGATGTCAGCTGAAATCGCAAACGGCGTAGCGCGAAAACATGTATGGAATTTCGCTAATGTCTTATGCCATTTGCTTTTGAAGGCGGCACTGCAGGATTTTTCACTCCGCTTTAACGCAATGTCATACGCCGATCAGATGCCCATCATCTAACTTGTCAAATTGACACAGTATCTGCAAGGCGCACTCGGCTTCAGTGCGTTCGAAGCCGGTCTCGCTTCTGCCGCTTTCGGTTATGCAGTTTCTGATGGTTAGGTGCGGTCTATCACGACGCTTGCCACACGTCGGCGATACCTGGCTGCTGGCCATGGGCCTCGTCATCGCGCTGTGCGGAATGATCGGGCTGCGCACTGTCGGTCTTGCTGCGCAATCTCGGCGCGAGCTGGCACTGCCGATTGCGCTGCTGGGGCTGGGCACTGGCGCAGCCCTCGTTCCGCTTGCAACCAACGGTGTATCGGGCGTCGATACGCGCCATTCCGGTGCCGCTGCAGGCTTCTCAATGCCGCACACTATCTGGGAAGCGCTTTGGGCGCAGCGGTGCTTTTTTTTGCGGCCGACGCCACACGCGAACCGCCCGTCGATGGGCAGACAACCGGTGCTTGCGTCGAGGCCGCGCGGGCGCTGTGGGTCTCGACAAGCGGCGCAGCGGTGTTCGTTTCGCTGGCGTTAGTCATTCTCGCCGTGACGCAATACGCACGCTAATACAGGTAGCGACGCGCACCAGCAAGGCATCCGGCGCTTCGAGGCAGCACAGATTCGCTAGAATCGCTTTTGAGCCGCGATTCGCCGAGTTGCACGCAGCGCGCGTCGGCTCTATCGGCCGCATTTCCTACGGAGCCTTCTTGAGCCCAAATTCCCTGTCTCCCGGCCTGTTGCTCGTGCATGGCAATCGCTCCGAGCGTCTGCGCGATCTGCTGGTCGAGTGGATGAAACGCTATCCGCTCGCGCCGCTCGAAAGCGAGACGATCCTCGTGCAGAGCAACGGTATTGCGCAGTGGCTGAAGCTCGCACTCGCCGCGCATGCCGATCCGGCGACGGGCGAAGGCGGGTGTGGCATCGCCGCGGCGCTCGACATTCTGCTGCCGTCTCGGTTTATCTGGCAGGCGTATCGCGCGGTGCTCGGCGCCGGCAACGTCGCGGAGGAATCGCCGTTCGACCGGTCGCGGCTGGTGTGGCGTCTGATGCGCGTCGTGCCTGCGCTGGTCGGGCGGCCGGAGTTCGAGCCGCTGCGGCGGTTTATCAGCCACGACGACGATCGGCGCAAACGCTATCAGCTCGCGGAGCGCATCGCCGATCTGTTCGAGCAATACCAGATGTATCGCGCAGACTGGCTCGCAAGCTGGGCGCGCGGTGAGGACGTGGCAATCGATGCGCGCGGCGAGCGTCGTCCGCTGCCGGATGAGCAGCGCTGGCAGGCCGCGCTGTGGCGCGAGCTGGTCGCGGAAGTCGCGCATTCGGAAAGCGGCGCGGCCGGCGATATCGCATCGCAAGGCGGCCGCGCGGCGGTTCACGATGCGTTCATGCGGCGCGCCGCTGGCTGGCCCGACGATGGGTCGCGACCGAAAGGCTTGCCGCGGCGCATCGTCGTGTTCGGTATCTCGAGCCTGCCGCGGCAGTCGCTCGAAGCGCTCGCCGCGCTGTCGTGCTGGAGTCAGGTGCTGATGTGCGTACCGAATCCGTGTGCACACTACTGGGCCGATATCGTGCCCGACAAGGAATTGCTGAAAGCCGCGCACTCGCGGCAGACGCGCCGCGAAGGCGCGCCCGCGGAGCTGGACATCAACCAGATGCATCTGCATGCGCATCCGCTGCTGGCGTCGTGGGGCAAGCAGGGACGCGACTTCATCGGTCTGCTCGACGAATTCGACAGCGCCGAAGCCCGCGAGCGTTATTTGCCGCAGTTCACGAATATCGGCGAGCGCATCGATCTGTTCGAAGAGCGCGATGCCGACACGATGCTGCAGCAGTTGCAGGACGATATCCGCGATCTGCGGCCGCTGCGCGAGACCCGACAGGAATGGCCGCCGGTCGATCCCACCGTCGACGCATCGATCCGCTTCCACATCGCACATGGGCCGCAACGCGAAGTGGAGATCCTGCACGACCAGCTGCTCGCCGCGTTCAATGCCGATCCGACCTTGCGGCCGCGCGACGTGATCGTGATGGTGCCGGATATCGAGGCGTACGCGCCGCATATCCAGGCGGTGTTCGGTCTGCTCGAGCGCAGCGATCCACGCTACATTCCGTTCAGTGTTGCGGACCGCGGGCAGCGCGCCGCAGATCCGCTGGTCGGTGCGCTGCAGACGCTGCTGGGCTTGCCGCAATCGCGCTTTACGGTCAGCGATCTGCTGGACCTGCTGGACGTGCCCGCGCTGCGCGCGCGTTTTGGCATCGCCGAGGCCGACCTGCCGCGGCTGCGTTCATGGGTACGCGGCGCGAACGTGCGCTGGGGCCTGCACGCGGAACAGCGCGCGAGCCTCGGTCTGCCGCAGGAAGAAGAAGCGGCCGCGCCGCATACGTGGGCGTTCGGCCTGCGGCGCATGCTGCTCGGCTACGCGGTCGGCAGCCATGCCGATGCGTGGAATGGCATCGAGCCGTTCGGCGAAGTCGGCGGGCTCGATGCGGTGCTGCTCGGCCCCCTTGCGCGGCTGCTGGACGCGCTCGATCACAGCTGGCGCACGCTGCGCGAGCCGGCCACCGTGCCGCAATGGTGCGAGCGGCTACGCGCGCTGCGCGAAGCCTTCTTCGCCAGCGACGATGCGGAAGATGCGTACACGTTCGCGCGCCTCGATAACGCGCTGCAAAGCTGGCTCGACATCTGCAACGAAGCAGGACTCGATGATGAATTGCCGCTTTCGGTGGTCGGCGACTACTGGCTTGCGCAACTCGATCAGGCGGCGCTGTCACAGCGCTTTTTTGCCGGTGCCGTCACCTTCGCGACGCTGATGCCGATGCGCGCGATTCCGTTCCGTCGCGTCTGCCTGCTCGGCATGAACGACGGCGACTATCCGCGCACCCGCGTGCCGATGGACTTCGATCTGATGCGCGGCTATTACCGGCCCGGCGACCGGTCGCGTCGCGAAGACGACCGCTATCTGTTGCTCGAGGCGGTGTTGTCGGCGCGCGATCATCTGCATGTGTCGTGGGTGGGACGCAGTATCAATGACAACAGCGAGCGTCCGCCGTCGGTGCTGATCGGGCAACTGCGCGATCACCTGGCGCAGGGCTGGACGCTGGAGACGTTCGACGACGATGCGCCCGGCTCGCTGCTCGAGGCGATTACGGTCGAGCATCGTCTGCAGCCGTTTGCGGCGGAGTATTTCCGCGCCGGCGATGCGCAGGCGCCGTTGTTCACTTACGCCGCCGAGTGGCGCATGCCGCCGGACGCCGATGATGACGACGGCCGCCAGCCCACGGCCCACGATGCCCCGCTTGCCGCGCTCGAGCGCGAAGAACCGCTGTCGCTGCGCGAGCTCTCCGACTTCGTCAGAAACCCGGTCCGGGCGTTCTTTCGCGAGCGCATGCGCGTCGCGCTCGACGACGAACCGGCCGCGAGCGTCGACGAAGAGCCGTTCGAACTCGATGCCTTGACGCAATGGAGCCTGCAGGACGAACTGATCCGCGCTCAAGCGGCCGGCCCGCTAACCGATGACGCGCTCGCCGATGCTCGGGAAACGCGTATGGCGGCGATCCGTCGGCGCGGCGATCTGGTGACCGGCGGTTTCGGCGATCGCCAGAGCGACGCGCTGCTGGAACCGATGGACAGGCTGTTTAAAGACTGGCGCACCCAGCTGGAACGCTGGCCTGTAGAGATCGAGCGCGACCGCGAGATCCGCTTTCAGGCTGACAGCGCGAACACGCTGCCGCTGCTCGCCGACTGGCTCGGCCAGTGGCGCAGCAGTCAGGACGGCGCCACCGCACGCCTGTTGCTGTCGACGCGTGCGCTGGTGGATGGCAACCAGTATCGCTACGGCCGGCTGGTCGGGCCGTGGGTCGAGCATCTGGCCGCGAACCTCGCGGAACCTGTGACCACGGTAGTCGTCAGCAAGAAAGGTACCGTCGAGATTGCGCCGCTCGACGTGGGTGCGGCAGCTACGCATCTGAACGAATTGATGCACCTGTGGGCAGATGGCATGACACGTCCGTTACCGTTCGCGCTGGAAACTGCGCTCAAATGGCTGTTCGAAAATCAGAGCGCGCCGGAATCGGCGGACGCTAAAGCACGCGCCAAATATGAGGGCGATGCGTTCAGCGTCGGTGAGATGCAGCAGAGTGCGTCGTTGCAGCGTGTCTATCCGAGCTTCGCCGCGCTTGCGTCGAGCGGTGAGTTTGCCGAGCTGGCGAAGCGCGTGCTAGAACCGCTGACTGCGGCAGTCGTCAGAAAGAAAAACTC
Organism: Paraburkholderia sp.; assembly: GCA_035536055.1. Classification (GTDB taxonomy): domain Bacteria; phylum Pseudomonadota; class Gammaproteobacteria; order Burkholderiales; family Burkholderiaceae; genus Paraburkholderia. The sequence goes on from DATLOW010000203.1 coordinate 9,239, forward strand.
GCGCGCCGCGGCCGCAGGAGCCGACGCATGAGTGCACTGCATACGCAACAACATGTGCCACAGTCGCTCGAGCCGCTGCGCTTTCCGCTGTCGGGGCGCAGCCTGATCGAAGCAAGCGCGGGCACCGGCAAGACCTTTACGATCGCGATGCTGTACGTGCGGCTCGTGCTCGGCCACGATCCGGGCAACGACGCGACGCGCGCGCTGACGCCGCCTGAAATCCTCGTCGTGACCTTCACGGACGCCGCGACGAAGGAATTGCGCGACCGCATCCGCGCGCGTTTGACGCAGGCGGCGCACTACTTCCAGCAAGACGTGGATGAGGTAACGCCGCTCGCCGACGGCGATGAAGACTTGCTGCACGCGTTGCGCGACGAATATGAGCCGGATCAGTGGCCAGCCTGCGCGCGCAGGCTTCAGCTTGCCGCCGAGCTGATGGACGAAGCCGCGGTATCGACGATCCACAGCTGGTGCAACCGCATGTTGCGCGAGCACGCATTCGATAGCGACAGCCTGTTTAACCAGACGCTGGAGACCGATCAAAGCGATCTGTTCGCGGAAGTTGTGCGCGACTATTGGCGCACCTTTATGGCACCGCTCGATGCGATGGACGCAGCGCTGGTCGACACCGCAATCGCGAGCCCCGCGAAACTGCAGAAATCGCTGAGCAGACTGGTCGATGTCGCCGCGCTGCTGCCAGGTGCGGATACGCCCGCTGAAGTGCTGCAGGAACGCACACGCCGTCTCGAAGCGATCAAGGCGCCGTGGAAAACGTGGCCCGCCGAAATGGGCGAGTTGCTCGACGTGGCTCGCACAGCGAAGCTGTTTAGCGGACAGTCGTATCGCAAGGATTACTGCGACAAGTGGCTGAACACGCTGGTCGAATGGGCGCACGATCCACATGCGGCGATACCAGACCTGAAAACCGGCTGGGCGCGCCTGACGCCTGCCGAGCTTCAGGCGAACTGCAAAGGCACGCCGCCTTCGCATCCGGGCTTCGAAGCACTCGCGATGCTGCGCGACGAGCTCGCGGCACTCGACACCACGCGCCGCGACATCCTCACGCATGCCGCGCGCTGGGTGGCCGAACGCTTCGCCGCCGAACAGACGCGCCGCGCGCAGATGGGCTTCAACGATCTGCTGGTGCGGCTCGATGCCGCGTTGCATGGGCCGAACGGCACACGCCTCGCAGAGGTGATCCGCCATCAGTTCCCGGTTGCGTTGATCGACGAGTTCCAGGACACAGACCCGGTGCAGTACCGCATCTTCGACGCGGTGTATGGCGGCAGCGACGACGGCACGCTGATCATGATCGGCGACCCGAAGCAGGCGATCTATGCGTTCCGTGGTGCGGATATCTTCACGTACCTTGCCGCGCGTAGATCATGCGGTACGCGGCTTTATACGCTCGCGAAGAACTTTCGCTCCACGCATGCGATGGTTGCGGCGGTCAATCATTGCTTCGAGATCGCCGAGCGGCGTGAGGATGGGGAAGGGGCTTTTCTGTTTCGCAGCAGGGCAGCCGATGCGGTGGGCGGCAACCCGGTGGCCGGCAATCCGGTTGCCGGCAATCCGGTGCCGTTTTTCCCGGTAAGCGCCCAAGGTCGCCGCGATGCGTTCTTCGTCGACGACGGCGAGACGCCAGGCGCGCTGACCGTGTGGTCGCTATCAGGCCCAGATGGTGAAACCACCGGCAAGGGCGCCTACATCGCACAGATGGCAGAGCGTTGCGCAACCGAGATGGTGCGCCTGCTCAACCTCGGCTTGCGTGGTGCGGCGGGTTTCGAAGGCGAAGCCGGCAGGCGACCGCTCAGGCCCGCCGATATGGCCGTGCTCGTCAACAACCGCCACGAAGCGGAAGCGATCCGCAGCGAGCTGGCCGCGCGTCGCGTGCGCTCGGTGTATCTGTCGGACAAGGATTCGGTGTATCTGAGCGAGCAGGCCGGCGAACTGGTGCACTGGCTCGCCGCGTGTGCCGAGCCGGAAGACGGTCGACTGGTGCGCAGCGCGCTTGCGACCGCGACGCTCGGTCTTTCGCTAGCCGAACTCGACGCGCTGTTTTCCAGCGAAACGCGTTGGGAAGCGTGCGTGCTGCAATTCCGCGGCTATCGCGAATGTTGGCGCAAACAGGGCGTGCTACCGATGTTGCGGCGCCTGCTCAACGATTTCCACGTACCCGCGCGACTGCTCGGCCTGGACGCGCGCGCGGGCCGCACGAACGTGAACGGCGAGCGCGTGCTGACCGATTTGCTGCATCTGGCCGAGTTGCTGCAGCAGGCGAGCACGCTGATCGAAGGCGAGCATGGATTGATCCGCCATCTCGTCGAGGAGCGCGAAGCGGCACAGGAAGGCAGCGGCGGCGACGCGCGGCAAATCCGTCTGGAAAGCGACGGCGATCTGGTCAAGGTCGTGACGATTCACAAGTCGAAAGGGCTGGAATATCCGCTGGTGTTTCTGCCGTTCGTCTGCGCGCACCGTCCGGTGGATCCGAAAGATTCGCCAATCAAATGGCACGACGACGACGGCGCGCTGCACGTCGCCGTCGACAGCGCCCGCGCGATGCTCGCGCGCGCCGACGACGAGCGTCTCGGCGAAGATCTGCGCAAGCTCTATGTCGCGTTGACGCGTGCGCGCTACGCGACGTGGATCGGCATGGCACCGCTCGAAGGCCTGGAGCGCAGCGCAATCGGTTATCTGTTGAATGGCCGGCGGGCGCTGGTTCCGGAAACGTTCGAGCGGGTGTTGAAGGACGGTTTCGGCGGATCGGACGACGTTGCGGTACGGCCCGCGCCCGCCGTTGGCGTAGAACGCTTCGAAGCGACCGACGATGAGGCTCAACGCGGCACAGCGCTCAAGTCCAAACGTGTAGTGCGCGAGCCATGGTGGATCGCCAGCTATTCGAGTCTGAAGACCGCGGATGGCGCGCACTCACCGGCACCGGAAACGCCCGACGAGGACGTGATCCTCGAAACACGTGCCGCCGAATCGGAAGCCGAAGGCAACGACGAATCAGCATTCGACGATGAAGCCGCAGCGCGTGTGATCGCGCGGACCACTGCCGCACGCGACTTGCACGATTTCCCGCGCGGCTCCGAACAGGGCACCTTCCTGCACGATCTGCTCGAATGGACCGCGCAGCACGGCTTTGCGGAAGTAGCCGCCGATCCCACGCCTTTGCGCGAACTGATCGCACGGCGCTGCAACGTACGCGGCTGGCAGCGCTGGATCGATCCGCTCACCGACTGGATGCTGCAGCTGATCTCGACCCCGTTTGCGCTGAAGGCAGAACACGGCACACGCGCGACGGTGCTGACTTTGTCGAAGCTGCCGGTAGCGCTCGGAGAAATGGAGTTCTGGTTTGCCGCCGAGCGGGTGAATACGCTCGATCTCGACCGCCTCGTCTGCGCGCAGACCTTTGCCGCGGCAGAGCGTCCCGCACTCGAGGAAACGCTGCTGAACGGCATGCTAAAAGGCTTTATGGACCTTGTGTTCGAGCACAAAGGGCGCTACTACGTGGCCGACTACAAATCGAACTGGCTCGGCGCGGACGATGCCGCCTACACCGTCGAACGCATCCGCGCGCAGATGCTGCGCTCGCGCTATGACATGCAGCTGGTGCTGTATCTGCTGGCGCTGCATCGGCTGTTGAAGGTGCGCTTGCCCGACTATGACTACGACGAACATATCGGCGGCGCGGTTTATCTGTTTATGCGCGGGCTGAATGCGGCGACGCAGGGTGTGTGCGTGGAGCGACCGCCGCGTGAGCTGATCGAAAGGCTCGACGCGTTGTTTATGGGCGATGCCGCGCAGGCGCTTGCCGACGGCATGGAGGCGGCGTGATGAGCACCTTGTTTTATGCAGCCGCCGCCGACGGCGCGCCCGACGCACGGCGTGCACGCGATCACGCGCAAGCCGCCGTGCATTTGCTGACGAGTTGGGTCGAACGCGGCTGGCTGCGCGACGTCGATGCCGCGTTCGCGAGTTTTCTGGCGCGTGAAGCCGACGACGCTGGCGGGCTGCTGATTCTCGCAGCGGCGCTGGCAAGCCATCAGCTTGGCCGCGGACACGCGTGTCTGGATTTGAATGCAACGCTTTCGGATCCCGCTTTCGTGTTGTCGCTGCCGCCGGATGGACATGTGGCACACGACGACAACGACGCCTTGGCCGATGCGCCTCTGCTGCCCGCCAACGTGCTCGAAGGGGTGACGCTGGCGCGCTGGTTGAAGGCGCTCGAGCATCCAGCGCTGGTTAGCGAAGGCGAGGGCGACACGCCGCTCGTATTGTCCGGTACGCGCGTTTATCTGCGACGTTACTGGCGTTATGAACAAAACGTGTGCCGTGCGATTCGCGAGCGCATTGCGGGCGATGACGTGACCCAGCAGCCTTTGGAACCGGCTACGTTACGCAGCACGCTCGACGCGCTTTTTCCGCCGCCAGCAGACGCCGCTGCCGCCCGCACCGATTGGCAGAAAATTGCCTGCTCGCTCGCCGCGAAAAGCGCGTTCAGTATCGTCACAGGCGGACCGGGCACGGGGAAAACGACCACCGTCGTCAAGCTACTCGCGCTGCTGCAGGCCCAAGCGCTTGCCAGCGATGAAGCCGATGCCCGGCCATTGCGCATCCGGCTTGCAGCACCAACCGGCAAGGCGGCGGCCCGCTTGAATGAGTCGATCGCCGGCGCGGTGGCGCGGCTGCCGCTCGATACGTTTCCGTATGGCTCGATGATCCGCGACGCGATTCCAGTCGTGGTCACGACGCTGCACCGGTTGCTCGGCACAGTGCCGAATTCGCGGAGATTTCGTCATCACGCCGGCAATCCGCTGTCGCTCGACGTGCTGGTGATCGACGAAGCGTCGATGGTCGATCTCGAGATGATGAACGCGGTGCTTGACGCGTTGCCGCACAATGCGCGCATCGTGCTGCTGGGCGACAAGGATCAGCTGGCGTCGGTGGAAGCGGGCGCGGTGCTTGGCGAATTGTGCCGGCGTGCTGCCGCCGCACACTACACGCCGCAAACCCAGGCGTGGCTCGAAGCCGCGAGTGGAGAGCGGATCGAAGGCCGCTTCGTCGACGAGGCGGGCGGCGCGCTGGATCAGGCGGTGGCGATGCTGCGCGAAAGCCACCGCTTTTCAGCAACGAGCGGCATCGGCAAGCTTGCCGACGCGGTGAACGACGGCGATCCGAAGCAGAT
>DATLOW010000204.1:0-36945 GCA_035536055.1 Paraburkholderia sp.
GCGTTATACAGGCTCCACAGCTCGGGGCGCTGCGCCTTCGGGTCCCATTGGCCGAATTCGTCGCGGAACGAGAAGATGCGCTCTTTCGCGCGGGCCTTCTCTTCGTCGCGGCGCGCGCCGCCGATCATCGCGGTGTAGCCGTATTGCTCGATCGTCTCGAGCAGCGTGACCGCCTGCGCGGCATTGCGCGAATCGGTCTCGCGGCGCAGCCGCACGGTGCCGCGTTTGATCGAATCCTCGACGTGGCCCACCACCAGTTCGGCGCCGATTTCCTTCGCGCGGCGATCGCGGAAGTCGATCACTTCTTGGTAGTTGTGACCGGTGTCGATATGCACCAGCGGGAACGGCAGCACGGTCTTGCGATGCGGGCCGAGACCGAACGCCTTCAACGCCAGATGCAGCACCACCACCGAGTCCTTGCCTCCCGAAAACAGCAGCGCGGGCTTGCTGCACTCGGCCACCAGTTCGCGCAGGATATGGATCGACTCGGCTTCGAGCCAATCGAGATGGTCCATACGGTTGCCCGTGTTGGTGAGCGGAGCGTTCACAGTAGGTTCGAGCGTGGTGCTCATAGTCGGTCCTTCGTTGATTCGTCTGGCGAGCCGAGGCTCGCGGTATTCGATTCGATGTCGCGTGGCAGGCCGGTTGGTGGCGGCAGCGCGTCAGGCAGAAGCGTTTTCAGCGCTTACCGCAATCGGAATGGTCGTGATGTGCAGCCCGCATTCCTTAGTATCGCGCGATTCCCACCACCAGCGGCCGGCACGGCTGTCTTCGCCCGGCCGGATCGCCCGCGTACAGGGTTCGCAGCCGATGCTCGGATAGCCGCGCGCATGCAGCGGGTTGACCGGCACGTCGAAGGCTTTCAGGTAGGCCCACACGTCGGCTTCGGTCCAGTCCGCGAGCGGATTGAACTTGGCGATGTTGCGCGCGTGGTCCTGCTCTTCCTCGTGCAGTTCCGCACGCGTCACCGACTGTTCGCGGCGCTGGCCGGTCACCCATGCGCTGACGCCTGCCAGCGCGCGATTGAGCGGCTCGACCTTGCGGATCTCGCAGCAGCGCTTGCGCAACTCGATGCTTTCGTAGAAAGCGTTCAGGCCGTGCTGCGCGACATATTCGTCGACCGCGGCGGTTTGCGGGTGAAACTGCTCGATGTCGTAGCCGTAGCGCTCGCGCACCTGGTCGAGCATGCCGAGCGTTTCCGCATGCAGGCGGCCCGTGTTCAGCGAGAAGATGCCGATCTTCACGCCACGCGACAGGATGGCGTGCGTCAGCAGCATGTCTTCGGCCGCGAGGCTGCTCGCCAGCTTGACGCTGGCGTGGCGCGCCGCGATCGAATCGAGCAGCGCGTCGAGACGCTCGATCTTCGCGGCGAGTTCCGGCGTGAGCTGCTGCGGCGTTGCGCTCATGCCGTGGCCTTTTGCGCAGCAGCCGCGGCAGCGCGGCGGCGGAACAGCGGGTTCGGATCGTCGAACGCGCCCTGGTACTGCACCGTGAACTCGGTGAACGCCTTCAGCGCGTCATGGAGGTCCTTGTCGGCGCGCAGCGCGTAGGCGTTGAAGCCGCAACGCTCGTAGAAGCGCAACTGGTCGCGCAGCACGTCGCCGATCGCGCGGATCTCGCCCTGATAGCCATAGCGCTCGCGCAGCAGCCGCGCGATGCTGTAGCCGCGGCCGTCGCGGAACACCGGGAAGTCGATCGCGATCAGCGCGATCTTGTCGAAATCCGCGACGACGTCGGCCGGTTCGCTATCCGGCTCGAGCCACACGCCGATGTCCGCCGCGCTGCGGGTTGCCGTCAGCGCGTCGCGCGCAGCCTGCCACAGTGCGAACGGCACCACGATCTTGCCGGCCGGCAACGCATCCACCGCCGGCAGCGTGCCGTCTTCCGCCGCGCGCACCACCGTGAATGCGTCGTCGACGATTGCGCGGTCCTTGATAATCGAAGCCATCTTGCTAGTTCCTGATCCGGTTACGCGTGAGCGGGTTGGCGCGAAGCGTACACACGCTCCTTGAACGGCGCGATGCCGATACGGTTGTACGTATCGATGAAACGCTCGCCGTCGCTACGGTGCTCGACGAACGTGTCGATCACCTTCGCCACGACTTCGGGCATCTCTTCCGCCGAGAACGACGGGCCGATCACGCGGCCCAGATGCGCGCCCGTCGCGCCGGTGCCCTGCTCGCCGCCGAGCGACACCTGGTACCACTCGGAGCCGTCCTTGTCGACGCCGAGCACGCCGATGTTGCCGACGTGATGATGGCCGCACGAGTTCATGCAACCGGAAATGTTCAGCGACAGTTCGCCGAGGTCGTACACGTAGTCGAGATCGTCGAAGCGCTGCTGGATTGCCGCTGCGATCGGAATCGACTTCGCATTGGCGAGCGAGCAGAAATCGCCGCCCGGGCACGCGATGATGTCGGTCAGCAGGCCGATGTTCGGCGTTGCGAAGCCGACCGCCTTGGCCTTTTCCCACAGCGCGTACAGGTCGCGCTTCTTCACGTTGGCGAGAATCAGGTTCTGCTCGTGCGATACGCGCAGTTCGCCGAGCGAGTATTCGTCGGCGAGATCGGCGACGGCGTCCATCTGCGTATCGGTCGCATCGCCGGGCGCTACGCCGTGCGGCTTCAGCGACAGCGTGACCGCCGCATAGCCGGACACGCGGTGCGGACGCACGTTGCGCTCGACCCAGCGCGCAAAGCCGCGGCTTTCCAGCAGATGCTTTTCGAACGATGCGTCGGTATCGGGCAGCTTGTCGTACTGCGGCGGCACGAAGTATTGCGACACGCGGTCGAGTTCGGCCTGCGTCAGCGTCGACGGGCCGTCCTTCAGGTGCTGCCACTCTTCTTCCACCTGCTGCGCGAACTTCTGCGGCGACAGCGCCTTCACCAGAATCTTGATGCGCGCCTTATACAGGTTGTCGCGGCGGCCATAACGGTTATACACGCGCAGCACGGCTTCGCAGTACGTCAGCAGGTGTTGCCACGGCAGGTCTTCGCGGATGATCGAGCCGATGATCGGCGTACGGCCGAGGCCGCCGCCCGCCATGATGCTGGCCACCACTTCGCCGGCGTCGTTCTTCTTCAGATAGACGCCCAGGTCGTGGATCTGCACCGCGGCGCGGTCTTGCTTCGTGCCGGACACGGCGATCTTGAACTTGCGCGGCAGCCACGCGAATTCGGGGTGGAACGTCGACCATTGACGCAGGATTTCCGCCCACGGCCGCGGATCGACGATTTCGTCGGCCGCGATGCCGGCGAACTGGTCGGCGGTAATGTTGCGGATGCAATTACCCGAGGTCTGGATGCCGTGCATCTGCACGGACGCGAGCTTGCGCAGGATCTCCGGCGTTTCCTCCAGCTTGATCCAGTTGTACTGGATGTTGCTGCGCGTCGAGAAATGGCCGTAGCCGCGGTCGTGCTCGCGCGCGATGGTCGCGAGCATGCGCAGCTGGTCGCTGCGCAGGTTGCCGTACGGAATCGCGATGCGGTGCATGTACGCATGGCGTTGCATGTACAGGCCGTTCTGCAGACGCAGCGGGCGGAACTCTTCTTCGCTCAATTCGCCCGACAAGCGGCGGCGAACCTGGTCGGCGTACTGCGCGACGCGTTCGTCGACGATGGTCTGGTCGTACTGATCGTATTGGTACATTCGGGGACCCCAGTTTTCGTTTAACCCACTCCCGCACGGTGTTCCGGTTACGCCGCGCGACAGACATCCCAGTTCGGTTCATTAGCGAAGCAAGTCAAGGGCGTGACGCCAGACCGCTTCGTGATTTGCTAATGACAAAAAGAGATATCCATATTGGAAAAGTTGGACAAATCGTAATAAACTCGCCTTATATTTCAAACGACTAAAAAATTCTTTTGATATGCGGAGAGGTTATATATGAACCTGCACCAGTTCCGCTTCGTCCGCGAGGCCGTCCGGCAGAACTTCAACCTCACTGAGGCGGCGAAATCGCTGTATACGAGTCAGCCGGGCGTGTCGAAGGCGATCATCGAGCTGGAGGACGAGCTCGGCGTGGAGATCTTCACACGGCACGGCAAACGGGTGCGCTCGCTGACCGAGCCGGGACGCATCATTCTGGCGTCGGTCGAAAGAATCCTGCAGGAAGTTGAAAGCCTGAAACGGATCGGCAAGGATTACGCTGCGCAGGACCAGGGAAACCTGGTGATCGCCGCGACCCACACGCAGGCGCGCTACTCGCTGCCCACGGCGATTGCCGAGTTCAAGCGGCGGTTTCCGAAGGTTCACCTTTCAATTCTGCAAGGCAGCCCGAGCCAGGTCGCGGAGATGGTGCTGCAGGATCAGGCCGACCTCGCGGTCGCGACCGAGGGCCTGTCCAGCTACAAGGATCTGGTGTCGCTGCCGTGCTTTACCTGGCACCATCTCGCGGTGATGCCGGACGACCACCCGCTGCTCGAGCGTAAGCAACTGTCGCTCGACGATCTGACCCAATATCCGCTGATTACCTACGAAGCCGCGTTCGCGGGCCGCACCAAGATCAACGAGGCGTTCCGGCTGCGCGGCCTGCATCCGGACATCGTGCTCGAGGCGATCGATGCGGACGTGATCAAGACTTACGTCGAACTGGGGCTGGGCGTCGGCATCATGGCCGATATCGCGTTCAACGCCGAACGCGACCGGCACCTGCGCGCGATGCCGGTCGGGCATCTGTTCGGCAGCAACGTGACGCGCGTCGCGCTGAAACAGGGAGCTTACCTGCGCAGCTATGTGTACACGCTCGTCGAACTGCTGTCGCCGAGCCTGAACCGCAAGCTGATCGAGCAGGCGCTGAAGGGCGAAAGCGAATCGTACGAACTGTGACCGCTAGCTACGGAGTGTTTTGCATGACCACCTATAAAAAGAACCTGTGCCGGCTTGCCGCGCTCGGCGCGTGGCTGTTCTGCGCGGCCGCGCATGCGGACCTGAAAGTCGGCATCGACCTGTCGAGCACTGGCCCGGCGGCCGCGATCGGCATCACCAGCAAGAATGCGATGCTGATGTGGCCAAATACGATCGCGGGTCAGAAGGCCCAGTACATCGTGCTCGACGACGGCTCGGACCCGGGCGCCGCGGTGCGCAACATCCACAAGCTGATCAATGAAGACCATGTCGACGTGATCGTCGGCCCGAACATTACGCCGGCCGCGCTGGCGGCGCTCGATCCGGTAGCCGAAAGCCAGACGCCGATGATCACGCTGATCGGCTCCGCCAGCGTGGTCGAGCCGCAGGAAGGCAAGCGCGTGTGGGCGTACAAGATGGCGCAGACCGACAGCGCGATGGCCGACGTGATGACGCGCTACATGGCCAATCACAACGTGAAAACGGTCGGCTTTATCGGCTTTGCGGACAGTTACGGCGACAGCTGGCTCAACGAGTTCACGAAGTTCGCGGCGCTGCGCCACATTCAGGTGGTGGCGACCGAGCGTTTCAACCGTACCGACGCGAGCGTGACCGGCCAGGTGCTGAAGCTGATCGCGGCCAGGCCCGATGCGGTACTGATCGCCGGCGCCGGCACGCCGACGGTGCTGCCGCAGCGCACGCTGGTCGAGCGCGGCTACAAGGGCGCGATCTATCAGACGCACGGCATTGCGACGCCGGAATTCATCAAGCTGGGCGGCAAGGACGTGGAAGGCACGCTGTTCCCGACGCAGCCGGTCGTGGTGGCGCGCACGTTGCCGGCCGATCATCCGGCGAAGCAGGCGGCGCTCGCGTTCGTCGACCAGTACGAAGCGAAGTATGGGCCGGGCAGCGTCACGCAGTTCGCCGGCGATGCGGCGGGCGTTTATCCGCGCTTGCAGGATGCGGTGGCGCGCGCGCTGAAAACGGCACAACCGGGCACGCCGGAGTTTCGCGTGGCGTTGCGCAACGAACTCGAGCATGCCCATGAACTGGTAGTGCCGAACGGCGTGGTGAACACCAGTGCGAAGGACCACGTCGGGCTGGATCAGCGGGCGAGCGTGATGGGCATCGTCAAGGGCGGGAAGTTTGTCTATCTGAGCCAATAACAGTGTTGGTACAGTAGACGTTTTCCCCTTGTCGAGCGCCACGCCGCCATGCGCACCACCCGAGCCACTCAAGCCGTCGAACGGCTGAAAACCCGCAGCGGCAACGCACGCTATGCGGCGATCAGCCTGTCCGGCGGCGTGTTTTATCTGGTCGACCGTTCGAGCGGTGCGGATCAGAAGCTATGCGAGCCGCTACCGCTCGATGCATTCGTCAAGTTCGTCGACGAGCTTGGGCCGAAAAAACCGCGCAAGGCCAGCAAGCTCGATCTGGCGTTCGAGGAACAGATCAGAAAGAGCAAGGGCTAAGCCGCACTCGCGCAGCGAGCGCGGCGCGCCATCCCTCCCTGCCCGCTCAGAACTTGTGGCGCAATGCCAGCCGCACCACCGCCTGCCGGTCGTTCGACGAATCGCCAAGCCCGCCGATGTTCGCCACCGCATCGTGGCCCGTCGAGCTCACGCCCGACGCCAGCTGGATCGCGCCGGTGAAGTACACATCGGTACGCTTCGAAATGAAGTAATCCGCCAACACCGCGACCTGATGGTAGTGCTGGTCGCCGAGCGACACGCCATGCGCCTCGACGCCGGTACTGCTGGTGTAGTTATACGCAATGCCGGCAAGGAACACCGGTGAGAACTGCCAGCGCAGCCCCGCCTCCAGATCGTTGAACTTCGGCGACACGCCGCCGAGCGACGCGACATTGCCGTACTGCGTATTCGAATACGTCAGGCCGACCACCGCCGGCCCGATCGCATAGGTGGCGCCGATCGCCGCCACCTGATACGAGCTCGCGCTGACGTAGTTGCTGTTCATCGTGCCGCTCAGCGAAGTCGCGCCGCTCACGTTGTCGGTGAACAGCCCGGTTCCCGCCGTGCTGCCAGTCGGGTTCTTGAAGTAGTTGAAGCCCGCGCCCACCGTCAGTGCGCCGCCCGAATACGACGCACCGAACGAATAGCCGCTGCCGCCGGTGAAATTGCCGGGCTGTCCGCCGAGACTCAATTCGGCGCCGAAGCTGAAGCCGCCCAGTTTCGGACTCGCGTACTTGATGCTGTTGTTCACGCGCAGCGTATTGACCAGATTGTCCAGATCCACCGGATGCCCGAAGGTCGTCGATCCGCCGATATAGCCGGTGCTGGTCACCGGCTGAACATAGGCGACCACCAGGTCGTATTGCCGCCCGAGCGTCACCGCGCCGTAGTCGAGGCTGTTCAGGCCGACATAGGTGGTTCGCCCGAACGGCGTGCCGCCCTGCGCAAACGCCCCCGTGTTGACGTTGATGCCGCCTTGAATGTCGAAGATCGCGGCGAGCCCGCCGCCCAGATCTTCGGCGCCGCGGAACCCCCAGCGGCTGCCGTTCAGGCCGTTGATCGAATCCAGCGTCAGCTGCCGGCCGCCGACGTTGACGCCGTTCACGACGTTCTTCGCGTTGGTATTGAACTGCACCCCTTCGTCGATGATGCCGTACAGCGTGACACTGCTTTGCGCGTGTGCCGCGGCCGAGCCCGCGGCGAGCAATGCCGCTAACCACCGTTTGTTCATTTTGAATTTCCTGGTTGTATTTCGTTGTGAAAAGACGTGTGGCAGCGACGGCGTGACGTCCGTCACAGCCGTGCTGTTTGGTGCGTGATTCGGTATACGAACTAATCGGTGCGCAACAACAGGCGATAAAACATCCTGCTGCGCGGCGGATTGCGCGCGCTATCTGTGTCGCAGCGCGCGCCGTCGTATCAGTTGCGGTATTGCGTCAGCAGCTTTGCGGCGGCCTGAAACTCCGGCGTGAACGGCCGGTCGTCGTCGCGGAACGGCACGACACCGCGCAACGCATCGACCAGCTTTTGGGTCGCGGGCGCAAGGGTGAAGCCGCCCGGCGCTTTCTGGCGCAACTCAGCCGCCTGCGCCGACGAAATCAGTTCGATTGCAAACAGCTGGAACGAGTTGTCGATCTGCTTTTGCACGCGCTGAATCACCACCGGCGCGTTGGTGGCGATGTCTTCGATATCGCCTGCCGCCGGCAGATAGTCCATCGACACCGGCATCGCCAGCGCCTTGTTGGCTTCGGCCAGCGCCAGCGGCGGTTTCTCCATTGCGCCGAATGCGTGCAGCGTGTGATCGGTGCCGAGAAAGCGCGACAGATGCGTAAAGCGCGGATCGTTCAGTTTGATGATCCGCTGCGCCGACGCGAGCGACGCGTGCGCGAGCGCCAGCCCGGTTTCCTCGAACGACAACACGAACGGCAGCGGCTCGAAATTGGCATTCGGCAGAATCGCGCCGGCCTGTTTGCCATCCTGCAGATAGCTGCGCTTCGCCTGGTACAGGTCGCTCTGCGGCTTCACGCCGAGCGCGACACCGGGGTTGTCGTCCGACGAGTTCAGCTGGATCAGGATCAGACGCCGGTCTTCGTCGTAGCTCTTGTCGATCTCGGCGAGCAGATACGGAGCGTCGCGAAAGCTGAGCGGATCTTGCAGCGCGCGTGCGTCGTCGCGCTGCCACAGGCTGCTGCCGGCCAGCAGATCGCGCAATTCGGCGCCGGTTTTCTCGACGTGCGGATACGGATGCAACGCCAGCGTGTCTGCGAGGAACGGCGATACGTTGCCGTTCAAGCCCTGCAGACTGACCGCATAGACGAGCTTCTCGACGCGGCGCAACTGCTGCAGATCGACCAGCGCCAGCGCAGCCATGCCGGTGGTGTACGCATTGGAGCTGAGAATGCCGAGCGCATCCTTGCCCCACGGACGGATCGGCTCGATGCCCGCCTCGCGCAGCGCATCGGCGGCAGGCATCTTGCGGCCGCGATAGTAGACGTCGCCCTCGCCCATCATCGTCAGACCGATATGGCTCAGGATCGTGATGTCGGCTTCGCCGACCGAGCCGTCGACCGGCATCGCCGGCGTCACGCCGGCATTCAGGAATTGCGCGTACATCTGCGTGACCGCCGGCTGTACGCCCGAGCCGCCGGTCAGCATCTGGTTGAGCCGCGTCGCCATCGCGGCGCGCGCGGTGCGCACGTCCATGTCGGGACCGACCGCGGCGGAATGCGCGTGCAGCAACGCGGCGTTGAATACCTTCGAGGCTTCGATCACATCCGGCGTCAGCTTGCCTTCTGCGTCGACCATTTGCCGGTCCTTGTTGAGGCCGACGCCTACGGTCAGCCCGTAGATGCGCTGCCCTTGCACCGCGGCGGCCAGCAACAGGTCGTGACTGGCCGCGACCCGCTTTGCCGCCTGCGAGGCGATTTCGACCGGCTCGCCCGCGGCAATGCCGGCGATCGTCTCCGGCGTGGCCGACCTGCCGTCCAGCACCACAACCGCGTGCGCCTGCAGCGCGGCAAGCATCAGCGCCGCACCCAACGCGCGGCGAATCGACGTGTACATAAGTAGCCCTTGTTAGCTATCGATGGTCTTTTTCGCGCCGGGCAACCTGCAGCAGCAATGTCGATCGCATCGGCCAACAAAGGTTATATGTCTATACAACATTGATCAACCGTGTCAAAAATAAGCTTTGCACGGTGAGCCTGCGAAATAGGGGATTTTGAAAAGGATGCCCTATCTACAGGGCCATCCTTCAAGGATAAGCGGCTGACTTTACGTATCGCTGTCAACGCAGAATTGACGCAACATGTGTTGTATATACACGTCGCGTCACGGGGGAGTGTTGGCCTGCTAGAACTTGCCGCTCAGCTGATAGCGGCTTGCCGGGTGCCACAGCACGACGTCGGTCGCGACCGTGCCGCGCACCCTCGTGCGCCGATGCAGCACGAGGCAGGGTTCGCCGATCGCCATCTTCAACGCCTGCCGCACGAACGCCGGTGCCTGGCGTGCCGTGACCCAATACTCGACGCCCTGGGCCGGCGCGATACCGGTCATATACTCATTCGGCGTTTCGCGCTCGAACGTCTGGTTGATGTACTCGGGAAACACCAGCCCGTTTACGTGGCGGTCTTCCAGCTGGATCGGCACGTCGTTCTCGAAGTGCACGATTCGCGAATGGTAGGCAGGCCCGTCCGGCGGCAAGCCGAGCGTCTGGATCATCGCGGCATCGTCGGTTCGTTGCAGCAGCAACAGCTTGCTCGAATAGGTGTCGCCGCGATTCTTGATTTCGTCGGCGATGCTGCGCACTTCGATCAGCGTGGACTGGTAGCGCGTATCCGCGACAAAGGTGCCGCTGCCGCGGATGCGCATCAGCACGCGCTCGGTGACGAGCTCGCGCATCGCACGGTTGACCGTCATCCGCGACAGTCCGAATTCCTTCGCGAGTTGCTCTTCGGGAGGAATCATGTCGCCGCCGCGCCATTGCTCCGCTTCGATCATATGCAGCACGTGTTCTTTCAGCTGCTGGTATGCGGGCGTGGACGTGTGGGACTTCGTGGTCATAATGTCGAGCATGGCGATGCGGGAGTGACGATTGTATAGCCTTGATGCGCGCGTGCGGCACGACGCAATCGTCAAGCGAACTTCAGGCTTTGGCCGAGGCCCAGCTTGCGCGCCTTCTCGAGCATCGCATGACCCAGGCCGATATCGGACAGGCTCAGGCCGCGATGCCAGAACAGGATCGTCTCGTCCTCGCTTTCGCGGCCGGGCTTTTTACCCGCGACGATTTCGCCCAGCTCCGCATGCAGCGTCTGTTCCGACAGCCGGTCGGTATCGACGTGCTCGCGCAGCGCGCCGAACGGCAGGCCTTTGCGGCACTGACCCCAGTCGTCCACCACCATCTTGCTCATGATGTCGGTCAGCGACAGCTCGACTGCGCTCATCGTGCCGTACGGCACCACGAACGCACCGGGCTTGATCCACTCGGTCTTCAGCATCGGCTGCGGCTTGGGCAGACGCGAGGCCTCGACCACGATATCCGCGCCGCGCACGCACGACTCCCAGTCCGAAGTGACCTTGACCGGTTTGCCGAGGTCTTGCGACAGCCGCTCGGCAAACGCATTGCGGCTTTCCTCACGGCGCGAATGCACGCGAATCTCGTCGAAGTCGAACAGATGATCGAGCAGACGCACGTTCCAGTACGACGTGCCGCGCGCGCCGATATGCGCGAGCACCTTGCTGTTCTTGCGCGCCAGATGCTTTGCGCCGAGCGCCGTCATCGCGCCGGTGCGCATATCGGTGATCGACGTCGCGTCGAGAATCGCCTTGGGCACGCCGGTTTGCGGATCGAACAGGTTTAGCACCGCCAGTTCGGACGGCAGGTCGTGCTTGTAGTTGTCGACGAAATCGCCGACCACCTTGACGCCCGCCAGCCCGAGCGGATGAATCACGCCGCGCAGCACGTTGAAGTGGCCTTCGGCCGAATCGCGCGGAATCAGGTGCACGCGCGGCTCGATAACGGTCTGCCGGTTGCCCTGCGCGTCGAGCGCGGATTCGACGGCGGTGAGAATCTCGTCGTTGGTCAAGGCGAGCTGTTCGACATCCTGCCGGTTCAGATACGTGAGGTGGATCGATTGCATGAAGAAGAGTCTCCGGTTGAATATGAATCGCGCGCCGCCAGGCTTCGGTGCGCGGGCGATAGATGATGATGGGCAGTCACGCAGCGCGGCGGCCGCCTGCGGCCGCCGCTGGGTTCACTGGGTGGTACGCGCGCTGGCCGCCGCCGGCAGCGATTGCGCGGCGCTGGCGCGAAAGCGCTTCAGATCGGCCTCGGGATGAATCAATGCGAGCGCAACGAAGCCGAGCACGGCGACCAGCGCACCGGCCCATACGTAGCCGGTGCGAAAGCCATCGACGGGATCGACGCCGACGTCGACGATCAGCCCCATCGCCAGCGGCGCGATCAGCCCCGCCAGCGTATGCACCGAATTCGTGATGCCGAGCATCGCGCCGCGCTGCGCAGCCGGCGAGATTTCGCCGATCAGCGTCGAGCCCAGCGTGAAGATCACGCTGCCAATCGAAAACGCAATGCCGATCAGCACGATCTTGAATGCGCCGGGCGGCACGATCGCGAGGCATGCGGCCGCGACACCGGCGATCACCACGCAGGCGCAGCCGAGCACGCCACGCGATACGCGGCTCGTATAGCCCGCCTGCGACAAGCCCTGCGACACGAATGCGCAGCACGGGGCGAGCGCCATCTGCATGAGCGACGGCAACGTGATGACCCATGCCGCCGACGACGGTGCGAGATGCACGGCCTTGATCAGATAGTTGGCGAGCCACACGATGTTCAACGCGATCATCCAGTACGCGGCAAAGCCCGCGACGAATACGCCGAGCGCAGTGCGGCTGCAGATCAGCTGGCGGTACGGTACGCGCGCCGGTGCGTAGGTCGCCCCGGCCGGCCCCGCGAGCGGACCGTCGGCGCCGAGCAGTGCCCACGCGAGCGCCCATGCCGCGCCCACCACGGCCAAGGTGCCGAACGCCGCATGCCAGCTGTAGTGTTCGATGATCCACGTGATCAACGGCGCCACCACGCCGGTGCCGAACGCCGCGCCGCACGCGACGACACTGGTCGGCACCGCGCGGCGCTTGTCGCCGAACCACTTGTAGACGGCGTGCAGCGCGACCGGAAACGCCGGCCCTTCCGCGGCGCCGAGGATGACCCGGCTGGCGAGCAGCACCGCATAGCTGACCGAACCGGCCATCGGCAGCAGCGCGAGCGCCCACACGATGCTCATCGCGAGCATGATGCTGCGCGTCTTCACGCGGTTAGCGAGAAACCCAACCACCACGCCGGAGATGGAAAACAACAGGAAAAACGCGCTGCCCAGTGCGCCGAACTGCGCATGCGTCAGATGCAGTTCCTTGATGATCGCCGTGCTCGACAGGCCGACCACCGCCTTGTCGGCGAAGTTGATCAGCATGAACAGGAACACGAGTACGACGATCGTCCAGGCTCGCCGGCTGCTGACTGGCACAGGGTTCATGACTGGGCGCGCTCCGATGGCGAAAGGATCGATGACTGAAAGCGACACGCAAGGCGCATTCAGCCTTCGCCTCAAGCCATCGCTGGAACGGCGCAAGGTATCAGCTTCAAAATGTCATGTCTATACAAATATCGGCGCGGACGCGCGACCGCAGGACCGTGGGACTGCGCCCGAAGCGAAGAAGACACAGAGCCTACTTAGCGCAAGTGGTTGCGCGAGCACAGCGCCACACTCGGGCAGGCGATTCAGTTGTATAGACTTTTAACTGCCACTCCACACTGTGGCGGCGCTCTACGCTCTCAACGACCGCGGCTCAGATATCGCGCCACTGCCCGCCCGCTGCACTGCTCGCCAGCATCGCTTCGATAAACCGCAAACCCGCGACGCCATCATCGACGGTCGTCAGCAAGCGGCTTTCCGGCGGCACCGGCCGTCCCGCATCCAGCGCTTCGATCTGCAGCGCCGCGTCCTTGTAAAGCTGCGCGAACGCCTCCGGGTAGCCTTCCGGATGCCCTGCCGGCACCCGCGTCGCATGCGCGGCCACCGCGCTGTTCACGCGCCCGCGCGTCAGCCGCTGCGCTGCGCCGCCCAGCGGCGTGAACCATAGCACGTTCGGTTCTTCCTGATCGAACGCGATGCCGCCTTTCGTGCCGTACACGCGCAGCCGCAACGCATTCTCCGCACCGCCCGCCACCTGGCTGGCCATCAGCATGCCGCGCGCGCCGTTCGCATAGCGCAGCATCGCCTGCACATGATCGTCCAGACGCCGGCCCGGCACGAATGTGTGCACGTCGGCGGACAGCGCCACCGGCAGCGTGCCCGTGATGAAACCGGCCAGGTGATACGCGTGCGTGCCGATATCGCCCAGACAACCCGCCGGCCCCGACTGCGCCGGGTCGGTCCGCCACACGGCCTGTTTGTTCGCGCCGCTCTGCTCGAGCGGCAGCGCGAGCCAGTCCTGCGCATACTCGACCTGCACGACACGCAACTCGCCGATGTCGCCCGCTTCGACCCGCTCGCGCGCATAGCGGACCATCGGATAGCCCGAGTACGTATGCGTCAGCGCAAACAAGCGCCGTTGGTCGCGCGCCAGCTGCGCCAGCGCTTCCCCTTCGGCCAGCGACACGGCAAGCGGCTTGTCGCAGATTACATGAATGCCCGCTTCGAGAAAGGCGGTCGCCACCGGCGCATGCAGATGATTCGGCGTGACGATCGCCACCGCGTCGATGCCGTCGTCCCGCGCGCCTTCGGCGCGGGCCATCTCGCGCCAGTCGGTGTAGCTGCGCGCGAGATGCACATCGGCCGCGCTCGCCTGCGCGCGTTGCGGGTCCGACGACAACGCGCCTGCCACGAGTTCGAAGCAGTCGTCCAGACGCGCGGCCATCCGGTGCACTGCGCCGATAAACGCGCCCTGTCCGCCGCCGACCATCCCCAGCTTCAATCTTCGAGCCATCGCGATTCCCCTTTTCAAACAGCGCACAGTCGTTGCGCGAGCAACTTCGCGGCTCCATCGCCGCTCAAATACCCAACACCCGCCGCAACTGCGCGTGATCGACACCGCTGCCGGCAAAGTCGTCGAACGCACGCTCCGCAACGCGAATGATGTGCCGCTTGATAAATTCCGCGCCTTCGCGCGCGCCATCTTGCGGATGCTTCAATGCGCATTCCCATTCGAGCACGGCCCAGCCGCGGAAATCGTATTGCGCCATCTTCGAGAAGATCGAGTTGAAGTCCACCTGGCCATCGCCGAGCGAGCGAAAACGTCCGGCGCGCTCCACCCAGCCGCTATAGCCGCCGTACACACCTTGCCGTCCAGTCGGACGAAACTCCGCATCCTTCACGTGAAAGGCCTTGATCCGCTCGTGATAGATGTCGATGAATTGCAGGTAGTCGAGCTGCTGCAGCACGTAATGGCTCGGATCGAACAGGATGTTCGCGCGCGGATGATCGTGCACCGCCGCCAGAAAGCGCTCGAAGGTCACACCGTCGTGCAAATCCTCGCCCGGATGCAGCTCGTAGCAGACGTCGACGCCCGCTTCGTCGAAGGCATCGAGAATCGGCCGCCAGCGCTGCGCGAGCTCGTCGAACGCCGCTTCGATCAGGCCCGCCGGCCGTTGCGGCCACGGATAGACATACGGCCAGGCCAGCGCGCCCGAAAACGACACATGGCTGTTCAGCCCGAGCCGCTGCGACGCCTTGGCGGCCAGCTTCATCTGCGCGATCGCCCATTCGGTGCGCGCCGCCGGATTGCCGCGCACGTGCGGCGCGGCAAAGCCGTCGAACAGCAGGTCGTAGGCCGGATGCACGGCCACCAGTTGCCCTTGCAGATGCGTGGCGAGTTCGGTGATCGCGAGACCCGCGTCCGCGACGATGCCGAGCAATTCGTCGCAGTAAGTCTGGCTGGCCGCCGCCTGCTCGATATCGATCAGCTGCGGCGCGACCGGCAGCTGGATTCCCTTGAAGCCAAGCCCCGCCGCCCATTGCGCGAGATGCGGCAGCGTGTCGAACGGCGGGTCTTCGCCGATAAACTGCGCGAGAAAGATCGCTGGACCTTTGATCGTTTTCATCGTGCGCCTCCGTAAAGATCGAAGCGCGCAGCGGCGTGCGAGTCACCGTACCGCCGCACCCTGCCGCGCGCGCACCACACCGTCGAAACCTCAGAACGGCGAATCCGGGAAGTAGAACTGCTGCGCGTTTTCCTTCGTGATCAGCACCGACGGGATGATCGTGGTGGGCGGCAGCTTGTCGCCTTTCAGGCGCGCTTCGGCGGTCAGCTTGATCGCGTCGTAGATGAATTTCGGCGAGTACGACACGTCGGCCTTGATCATCGGCGCGCCGTCCATCACGTTCTTCACCATGCCCTTCGAGCCCGCACCGCCGAACACGATCTTGATATCGCTGCGCTTGGCCTGATCGATCGCCTTCAGCACGCCGACCGCCATATCGTCGTCGGAGGCCCAGACGGCATCGATATGCTTGAAGCGCGTCAGGTAGTCCTGCATCACCTTGAACGCATCGTCGCGATTCCAGTTCGCGTACTTCGCGTCGAGAATCTTGATGTTCGGGTATTGCTTCATCACGCCGGTGAACGCGGTCCAGCGCTCGTTGTCGAGCGTGGTCGGAATGCCGCGCAGCGCGACGATATCGCCTTTGCCGTCGAGCGCCTTCGCCAGATATTCGGCCGGGATCTTGCCGAACGCGGTGTTGTCGCCGGCCACGTAGGCATCCTGCGCGCTGGTGTCGGTCAGGCCGCGGTCGACCACCGTCACGTACACGCCTTTCTTCTTCACCTGTGCCACCGGTTGCGTCAGCGACGCCGATTCCTGCGGGAAGATCACCAGCGCATTGATCTTGTTGACGGTCACCAGGTCCTGCAGCTGGTTCGCCTGTTCGGGCGCGCTGGCTGCGGTCTTCACGATCACTTTCAGGTCCGGGTGCGCTTTCTCGAGATCGGCCTTCGCCTTGTTCGCCCACCAGACGATGCCGCCGGTAAAGCCGTGGTCGGCCGTCGGAATCGACACGCCCAACGTGACTTTTTCGTCGGCGCGCGCGACGCCCGCTGCCGTAAGGCCCAGTACTCCCAGCGCCAGCATGCCGGCGCCGACCGCTCGTATCACGTGTTTCATCGCTGTCTCCTGATTGTGGGACGCCTCGCGCGCCCGGATTCGTTATCGAACGACCGCTACCTCCACCGCCTGCTGTGCTGCCATGCCATGCCGACTATCGATTGCTGTGCAACGCCCGCCGCACACTACCCATGCCCGTAACGCTCACCGCCGCCCGCGCTGCAGGAACGCGACGACGATAATCACCACGCCCTGCACCGCCGCGTTCAGATACACGCTGATGATGCTGGTCAGATTCAGGATATTGGCGATCACCGACAGCAGCACCGCGCCGATCACGGTGCCGATCACGCGGCCTTCGCCGCCTTTCAACGCGGTGCCGCCCACCACCACGGCGGCGATCGCTTCGAGTTCCCACAACAGGCCGGTGGTCGGCGTCGCGGAGCCGAGCCGCGGCACGTACAGCATCGTCGCCACCCCGACGCAGATGCCGAGCAGCACGTAGGTCACGATCTTTACCGTATCGACGCGTATCGCCGCGTAGCGCGCGACCTGTTCGTTCGAACCGATCGCCTGCACATGCCGGCCGAACGCCGTGCGGTTCAGAATCAGCGCGCCGCCGAGCGCAACCACCAGAAACACCCAGATCGGCACCGGCATGCCGAGAAAGCTGGCGTAATAGACCGGTCCGTACAGATCGGACAGATTGTTGTCGAGCGTCAGCGCGCCGCCGTCGGCGAGCCACGTCAGCACCGCGCGAAAAATGCCGAGCGTGCCGAGCGTGACGATAAACGGCTCGATGCGCCCCTTCGTGATCAGCAGCCCATGCGCGCAGCCGAACACGGCACCGAGCAGCAGCGCGCACGCGATGCCGATCGCGACGATCGCGAGCGGCGCGAACGTATGGCCGCCGATACCGCCCGCCAGCGCATTCATCAGCCAGATCATGATCCCGGCGATCAGCGCCGCCATCGAACCCACCGACAGATCGATGCCGCCCGAGATGATCACGAAGGTCATGCCGACCGCGATGATGCCGATGAACGACGTGCGCGTCAGCACGTTCATCATGTTGTCGACGGTGGCGAAATCGCGGTTCAGCAGCGTGCCTGCAATGCACAGCACGATCAGGCCGGCGAGCGGTCCGAAGCCGTACAGCACATGCGCGACGCGCATGCCGCGCGGCGTCGGTGCGCGGGTGTCAGTGGGTGCCGGTCGCATGGGCGATCAACTCCTCTTCGGTCAGATGGGCGAGGCCGAGCACCGCCTGCAACCGCCCCGCGCGCATCACGGCAACGCGATGGCACAGGCCGATCAGTTCGATCAGCTCGGACGAGATCACGATCACCGCGCGCCCTTCGGACGCGAGCCGGTGAATCAGGAAATAGATGTCGCGCTTCGCGCCGATGTCGACGCCGCGCGTCGGTTCGTCGAGCACGATCACGTTCGGATTGGGCTGCAGGAACTTGGCGAGCGCGAGCTTCTGCTGGTTGCCGCCCGACAGCATGCGCGCGCGGCTGCCGAGGTCGCCGGTGCGGATGCCGAAGTCGCGCACGGCGTCGGCGAGCGCCGCGCGGCCCGCTTTCAGATCGAGCAGTGGATGTGTGTAGCGCTCGAGCGTCATCAGCGTCAGGTTGTCCTGCAGGTTCAGGTTCACGTGCAGGCCCTTACCCTTGCGGTCTTCGCTCAGGTAGGTGAGACCGTGGCGCATCGCATCGCGCGGGCTTTTCAGCTCGACGCGCCGCCCGCCGATCTCGATCGTGCCGGCGCTGCGGTGCCGCAAGCCGATCATCGCTTCGAAGGCTTCGGTACGGCCCGCGCCGACGAGGCCGGCGAAACCGAATACTTCGCCTGCGCGCACGTCGAAGCTCAGTTCCTCGACCCACTCCGGCACGTGCAGACGCTCGACGCGCAACGCGACCGGCGCATCGTCCGGCACCGGCGCCTTGTCCGGGAACATATCGGACAGTTCGCGGCCGACCATCAGGTTGGCCATCTGCTGCCGCGCGAGCGACGCCGTTTCGTTGCGCGCAACGAAACGGCCGTCGCGCATCACGATCACCTCGTCGGTGATGCGCTCGACTTCGTCGAGCTTGTGCGAGATATAGACGATCGTGACGCCGTCGGCCTTCAGCTTCGTCATCAGCGCGAACAGGCGCTCGGTCTCGGCGGGCGTCAGCGTCGCGGTAGGTTCGTCCATGATCAGCAGACGCGCGCGCCGCGACAGCGCTTTCGCAATCTCGACCATCTGCTTTTCGGCGACGATCAGATCGCGCACCTTGGTGTCCGGATGTTTCGTCAAGCCGACCTGCGCGAGGTAGCGCTTCGCGTCGGCTCGCATCGCGGCGTCGTCGAGCAGCAGCCCGCGGCGCTTCTCGTGGCCGAGATACATGTTCTGCGCGATCGTCAGATGCTCGGCGAGATTGAATTCCTGGTGGATCAGCACGATGCCCGCCGCTTCCGCCGCGCGCGAACCGTCGAACTGCCGCGGCGCGCCGTCGACCAGCACGCTGCCCGAAGTCGGCTGCTCGTAGCCGGCGAGGATTTTCATCAGCGTCGATTTGCCTGCGCCGTTCTCGCCGAGCAGCCCGTAAATGCGGCCGGGTGCGAGTTCGAAGCTGACGCCGTGCAGCACGCGCACCGGGCCGAATTCCTTGCGGATGTCGTCGAAGCGGATCGCGAGGCTCATCGTTATCGGCTCTCTCTATGCGCTGCCGCGTACTACCAGCCGGTGCGGCAGCAACACGCCGGGCACCTGCGCGGCACGGTTCGCGAGGCGCTGCAGCAGCAGCCGCGCAGC
Organism: Paraburkholderia sp.; assembly: GCA_035536055.1. GTDB lineage: Bacteria > Pseudomonadota > Gammaproteobacteria > Burkholderiales > Burkholderiaceae > Paraburkholderia. The sequence continues at coordinate 19,235 of DATLOW010000204.1, forward strand.
GGTTTCGCCGAGTTCGCGCATCGGCTGCGCGATCGTCGTCAACGGCGGATCGACTTGCGCAGCCAGCGAAATATCGTCGAAGCCGACCACCGCGACGTCGTCCGGCACGCGCTTGCCGACGCTGCGCAAGCCCTTCATCACACCGGTCGCAAGCGTGTCCGATACCGCGAAGATCGCGCTCGGCGCGTCGGCGCCGCGGCTCATCAGGGTGGCAGCCGCCGACGCGCCGGCTTCGTAGTCGAGGCTGTTCAGATGCACGAGCCACGGTTCGTGCGGCGCGATGCCGGCCTCGCGCAGCGCGTCGAGATAGCCCTGCTCGCGCTGCCGCGCATACAGATAGCCGTCGCCGGAATTGATCAGCGCGATACGCCGATGGCCGCGCGACAACAGATGCCGCACCGCGTCGCCGGCCGCGCGGTGATTGTCGATGCCGACGTACGGCACGCCGACCGCCGTATCGAATTCGCAGCACGCGACCCACGGCAGCGCGACCGATTCCTCGGCGAGCGCCTGCTGCACGGTGGCCGGGTCGAGACAGATCGCGCCGTCCGCGCGGCGCCGCCGCAGCAGATCGAAATAGCTGCGCTCGCGGCCGGGATCGGCGCCGGTATCGCACAACAACATGAAATAGCCGTGTTGACGCGCCACGCTGTCGATGCCGCGCACGATCTCTGCGTAAAACGGATTGCCGACGTCCGGCACCATGGTCAGCAGCAGGCGGCTCTCGGCGGTGCGCAGGTTGCGCGCGAGTTCGTTGACGCGGTAGCCGCTTGCTGCCACCGCGGCCAGCACCTTGTCGCGGGTTTCGGCGCGCACATTCGCATGGCCGTTCAGCACGCGCGACACGGTGGCGACCGACACGCCGGCCTGCTCGGCCACGTTGCCGATCGACATCTCCTTGCCGGCCGACAAGCCGACGCCCGGCCGGCTGGATGCCGGCGCGCGCGGGCCGTCGGGATCGTGCGCTGACGGTCTGGACATGCGGGAGGTCTCCTCGCGAGGTCTCTTCGCGGAATCTTGTTGCGGTCCGGCTGCGCGCTTTGTCTGGGTGCTGTGCCTTCGATTGGCGGCCATGCATCCCGATCACAGATGTAATCGATTACATTCTTGTTGTACATTTTTGCCTGCGCACACGCAAACCGCAAGGACGAATGCGTAGGGATTTATACCGAGCCTTCAGGCTTGACCGGGCGGCCCGATGCGACTGATGAATGCGCACGGAAGAAGCCGGCCAGCGCTAACCGCAGCCGCCGCCCCACCCGCGCGAGCCCGCTGCCATGCGGCGCAAACGCCCGGTTTGGTACAATCGCAAGGTTCTCCCGCGGGGTCCGCGCGCCGGGCGCGGCCTTGCCGGCATTCCAACCACATCGCAGAACGAACCCACCATGAATATCGAGCAAGCGCGCTTCAACATGATCGAACAGCAGATCCGTCCCTGGGAAGTGCTCGACCAGGACGTGCTGAACCTGCTGTCGATCGTCAAGCGCGAGAACTTCGTGCCCGCCGCGTACCGCGAGCTGGCGTTCGTCGATTTCGAAGTGCCGCTGCCGGCTGGCCAGCACATGCTGGCGCCGCGCATCGAGGCGCGCATGCTGCAGGAACTGGCGGTGAAGAAGCACGAAAGCGTGCTGGAAATCGGCGCTGGCTCCGGCTATATGGCCGCGCTGCTCGCGCACCGCGCGCAACACGTGCTGAGCGTCGACATCGAACCGGAACTGGCCGAGCTTGCCAAGGCCAACCTCGCGGCCAACGGCGTGCTGAACGCCGAAGTCGTGACGGGCGATGCAGCCCGCGGCTGGTCCGCGGCGCAGCCGTACGACGTGATCTGCGTGTCGGGCGGCCTGCCGGTGCTGCCGCAACAGATGCTCGAGCACCTGAAAATTGGCGGCCGTCTGGCCGCATTCGTCGGCACCGCGCCGGTGATGAAGGCGCAGATCATCACGCGCGTCGACGAAAAGCAGTTCCGCGTGGCCGACGTGTTCGAAACCTATGTCGAGCCGCTCGTCAATGCAGTGCAGCCGCCGCGCTTCAAGTTCTGAAGCCTCACCCTGTCGCCATCGGCGTTTTACGAACCAACCGGACTTTTCGATGCAAAACCTGACCGCCCCTGCTCTCGCCGAATGGCTTGCCGATCAATCGCGTGCCGCGCCGGTCCTGCTCGACGTGCGCGAGCCGTGGGAAATCGAAACGGCCAGGATCGCGGGCAGCACGTCGATTCCGATGCGCGAGATTCCCGCGCGCAGCGAAGAGCTCGACGACGAAGCGCCGGTGGTCTGCGTATGCCATCACGGTGCACGCAGCGCGCAGGTCGCGATGTTCCTCGAATCGCGCGGGCATAAGAACGTGTTCAACCTGCAAGGCGGGATCGACGCGTGGTCGCGACAGGTCGATCCTTCGGTGCCGACGTATTGATTCAGGCGCTTGCTGCGACGCTTGTGACAAACGCCGGGACACCCGGCGTTTTTTTATGGCCGCGCGACGGGCGTGCGCGATGCTCAGGGTCGGCTACGAGCCGCGGGTGCGTGGTGCGAGCCGGCGGCCAGGCGCGCTCTGCGGCGCGCGCTTTGCCACACGAGTCGTCCATCAACGCCACACCGACGCATCCGGCACGACCGTCGCAAACCGGTCATGCAACGCGGCGAGCGTCACGCGATGCAGCGTCTGCGCATCGACCGGCGCACCGCCGAGCGGATCCGGCAGATCGCGCGTTGCGCACGCGCCGGCCACCAGCGTCACGCGGTAGCCGTGGTCGAGCGCGGAACGCACCGTCGCGCTGATACACATATGAGTCTGGAAGCCGCCGACGATCAGTTCCTTGCGGCCGACGGCCGTCAGCCGGTCGGCGAGGTCGGTGCCGGCAAAGCTGTTCGGCAGTTTCTTTGCCACGGTGGCCTCGCCGCCTGCCGGCTCGAGCCCTTCGATAAAGGCCGCGTGCGCACTGGCCGGATCGAACGCGCCGCCGGCGCTGCCGACGTGCTTCACGTGTATCACCGGCGTGTCGTGCTGCCGCGCCAGCGCCAGCAGCTCGGCGCAGCCGGCGACAGCCTGCGGCATGCCGACCAGCGGCAGCTTGCCGTCGACATATTCGCGTTGATGGTCGACAAGGATCAGTACGGCGTGTTGCCACGCGGCCGGCGTGCGGCTGGCGCCGACTGCGTCGAGTAGCGTAAAGGGAGCGGGCATCGGAACAAGGTCTCCGTTAGGGACAAGGCAGGTGAACCACCGATGCCGACATGCTAGCGCAGCCGGCACAGCGCCGTGCGCCAGCCGGTAAACGCCGATGCGCCGGCGCGAGGTGCGCCCGCGCCGGCGCCCGCGATGCGCTCAGTCCACTTCCTTCAACACCTCGCCGACGGTGCGGAACAACTCGGCGATCTGCTCTTCCTCGATGATCAGCGGCGGCGAGAACGCCAGAATGTCGCCCGCCATCCGCACCAGCACCCCCTTCTCAAAGCAGCGCACAAAGGCATCGTAAGCGCGCGCGCCGGGCGCGCCTGCGCGCGACGCCAGCTCCACGCCACCGATCAGCCCGATGTTGCGCACGTCGATCACATGCTTCGTGCCGCGCAGCTTGTGAATTTCCGCTTCGAACACCGGCGCCATCTTCGCCGCGCGCGCGAACAGCTGGTCGCGCTCATACAGGTCGATGGTCGCGCAAGCCGCCGCGGTTGCGATCGGATGGCCCGAATACGTGTAGCCGTGGAACAGTTCGATGCCTGCCGGCGCACCGTTGACGATCGTGTCGTGAATGCGCTCGCTGGCGGCCACCGCGCCGAGCGGCGCTGCCGCGTTGTTGGTGCCCTTGGCCATCGTCAGCAGATCGGGCGTCACGTTGAAGAACTGCGCGGCGAACGGGGTGCCCAGACGCCCCCAGCCGGTGATCACTTCGTCGAAGATCAGCAGGATGCCGTGCTTGTCGCAGATCTCGCGCAGCCGCTGCAGATAGCCCTGGGGCGGCACGATCACGCCGGTTGAACCGGCCACCGGCTCGACGATCACCGCCGCGATGGTGGACGCGTCGTGCAGTGCGACGATGCGTTCGAGTTCGTCGGCCAGATGCGCGCCCCATGCGGGCTGCCCTTTCGAAAACGCCGCTTCCTTGATGTTCAGCGTATGCGGCAGATGGTCGACGCCCGGCAGCATCGCGCCCGAGTACGCCTTGCGGTTGGCCGGAATGCCGCCCACCGTGGTGCCGCCGAAGCCCACACCGTGATAGCCGCGCTCGCGGCCGATAAAGCGCGTGCGCTGCCCTTCGCCGCGCGCGCGGTGGTAGGCAAGCGCGATCTTCAGCGCGGTGTCGACCGCCTCCGAACCGGAGTTGACGAAGAAGATCCGCTTCAGGTCGCCCGGCGTGTGCTTCGCAATTCTGGTTGCGGCTTCGAAGGCGACCGGGTGGCCCATCTGGAAGGTCGGCGCGAAGTCCATCTCGGCGGCCTGCGCCTGCACCGCGGCGACGATTTCGTCGCGGCAATGGCCGGCATTCACGCACCACAGGCCCGCGGTGCCGTCGAGGATGCGCCTGCCGTCGTGCGACGTGTAGTACATCCCTTTCGCGCTCGACAGTAGTCGCGGCGCGCTCTTGAACTGACGGTTCGCGGTGAACGGCATCCAGAACGCGGACATGTCGGGCGGATTGACTGCACGGTCATTCATCTGTGTCTCCTCGGTTCCTCGCCTCGCTGGCAGAGGCGGCAGGTGGGTGGGTTGCAGCTCGGTCCTCCAGTGTATGCAGCCGCACGTCCGTGCACAACCGCATAGCGGTGCTGCACCGATCGGGCGCGCGGACCAAAACCGCACTGGTCCACATGCCTCGTTGCGGCGCGGCACGCACCGCAACGAGGCGCGCCGCGGGCCGCTGCACCGCTTTGGCCCTCGGCGCGCATCGATCGCGACTGGGAGCGCCGCCAGCAAAGCGCATCGCAGCGCGCGCGGCGCCGTTTCGACGCTGCATTACGAGGTTGGCATATGCCTTGCAGTAGTGGGCCTGGCCAGTCATGCACTACACAGCTTCGAAAGAGCCGTGGCCGCAGGCCGCCGCGGCATCCAATAACACTCATCATGGCAAGGGGTAGCACATGAAACGTCGCAGTCTTCTGAAGCTCGGTTCGATGTCGGGCGCGCTCGCACTCGCGGGCAAGATTCCTTTCGCCAACGCACAGGACAACGGTCCGATCAAGGTCGGCATCCTGCATTCGCTGTCCGGCACGATGGCCATTTCGGAGACGTCGCTGAAAGACACGGCGCTGATGACGATCGCCGACATCAACAAGAACGGCGGCGTGATGGGCCGCCAGATCCAGCCGGTGGTGGTCGACCCGGCCTCGAACTGGCCGCTGTTCGCCGAGAAGGCACGCGGCCTGTTGACCCAGGACAAGGTGGCCTGCGTGTTCGGCTGCTGGACCTCGGTGTCGCGCAAGTCGGTGCTGCCGGTGTTCGAGGAACTGAACGGCCTGCTCTATTACCCGGTGCAGTACGAAGGCGAAGAGATGTCGCGCAACGTGTTCTACACGGGTGCAGCGCCGAACCAGCAGGCGATTCCGGCTGTCGAGTATCTGATGGGCAGCGAAGGCGGCGGCGCGAAACGCTTCTTCCTGCTGGGCACCGATTACGTGTACCCGCGCACCACCAACAAGATCCTGCGTGCGTATCTGCATTCGAAGGGTGTGCAGGACAGCGACATCCAGGAGGTCTACACGCCGTTCGGCCATAGCGACTATCAAACCATCGTCGCGAACATCAAGACCTTCTCGCAAGGCGGCAAGACCACTGTGGTGTCGACCATCAACGGCGACTCGAACGTGCCGTTCTATAAAGAGCTCGGCAACCAGGGGCTGAAGGCGACCGACGTGCCGGTGGTGGCGTTCTCGGTCGGCGAAGAAGAACTGCGCGGCATCGATACGAAGCCGCTGGTCGGCCACCTTGCGGCATGGAACTACTTCATGTCGGTGAAAGGCCCGAACAACTCGAAGTTCAAGGAACAGTGGGCCGAGTACGTGAAGGCGCAGAACCTGCCGGGCGGCACGAAGCGCGTGACCAACGACCCGATGGAAGCGACCTTCGTGGGCATCCATATGTGGAAGCAGGCGGTCGAAAAGGCGAAGAGCACCGACGTCGACAAGGTGCGCATCGCGATGATCGGCCAGACCGTTGCGGCGCCGTCGGGCTTCACGCTGCAGATGGACGGCAACCACCATCTGCACAAGCCGGTGATGATCGGCGAAATTCGCGGCGACGGGCAGTTCAACGTGGTGTGGAAGACCAAGACCGCGATTCGCGCGCAGCCGTGGAGCCCGTATATCGCCGGCAACCAGGGCAAGCCGGATGTGGTCAGCTCGATTCCCGAGTTTCTGCGCCGTAAGCGTGCGATGGCCGTTGCGTAACGCAGTGGCTTGATGCGTTCGTGCAGCGCGGCTGGGCGCTGCGGTGACCGTGGGGGATGGCTTCGCAGTTGGCCCCGCAGTTAGCCCCACGATTGCCTGCGCAGAATTCGGCGCAGTTGCCGGACTACCCAGCGCGCTGCACTCGTCACTCCGTAATACGCGGCAGCAGACTTCGACGCTTCGATAAGCCCGCTGCCGCTACGGTGCCTGCCGGTTTTTCATCAAAGGCCATCATGGCGTTCTCCGGATTCTCCATTTCAACGCTGACGCGGCGCGGCATCCGCGCGGCGCGCGCCGCGACGCTTGGCGCTGCGCTCGCGCTGCTCGTTCCGCTGCATGCGTTCGCGCTTACCGCCGCCGACGTCGCACCGCTCGCCGGCGACGACTTCGACGCGAAGTCCGCGGCGATCGACAAGCTGATCGCCAGTCACGATCCCCAATCGCTGGCGCTGCTGAAGGCGCTATCCGAAGACGGCGCGCTCGCCACCGATGCCGGCGCGGTGCTGATTCAGGACGGCGATACCGCGCACGACGCGGTGACCGGCAAGGCTGTCAGCGCCGGCGACGCGCAGCCGATCACGCTGAACAACCTGCTGCGCTCGAAAGTCGCGGGCGCGCTGTCGGGTCTGCAGCTCGCTTCGCCCGACCTTGAAACGCGGCGCGCCGCGATCGCCGAACTGCTGAAGAGCCCCGACACGTCGTTAAAGCCGATGATCGACGCGGCCCGCGCAAAGGAAACCGACCCGACGCTGAAGCGTCGCCTCGACGTACTGTGGGCGATGACCGCGCTGCACGACGCGGACGCGAGCAAGCGCCTCGAAGCGGTGCAGTTGGTCGCCGCGCGACGCGACCTCGAAATGAACGAACTGCTGCGTCCGCTGGTCGCGAAGAAGCCCGATGGCAGCTTCGCCGAAAGCGACGCGCGCGTGCGCGCCGCCGCGCAGGCCGGCATCGAAGCGCTCGATACCATCCAGCGCCGCAGCGAGATCGTCGGCACGATCTTCGCGGGCCTGTCGCTCGGCAGCGTGCTGCTGCTGGCCGCGCTGGGTCTGGCGATCACGTATGGCCTGATCGGCGTGATCAATATGGCGCACGGCGAATTCCTGATGATCGGTGCGTACGCAACCTATGTGGTGCAGAACCTGATGCAGCGCTTCGCGCCCGGCGCATTCGACTGGTATCCGTTGCTGGCGATTCCGGCTTCGTTCGTCGTGGCCGCCGCGGTCGGCATCGTGCTCGAGCGGCTGGTGTTGAAGCATCTGTACGGCCGCCCGCTCGAAACGCTGCTGACCACCTTCGGCGTCAGCCTGATCCTGATCCAGGCCACGCGGATGATCTTCGGTGCGCAGAACGTGCAGGTGGTGAATCCGTCGTGGATGAGCGGCGGCGTCACCGTGATGCAGAACCTGATCCTGCCGTACAACCGCCTCGCGATTCTGGCGTTTTCGCTGATCGTGGTCGGCATTGCATGGGCCGTGTTGACCAAAACGCGTCTCGGCCTGTTCGTGCGCGCCGTCACGCAGAACCGCCGGATGGCCGCGTGCGTCGGCGTGAAGACCGCGCGCGTCGACTCGTATGCATTCGCGTTCGGCGCGGGCATCGCGGGTCTCGGCGGCTGTGCGCTGTCGCAGATCGGCAACGTCGGCCCGGACCTCGGCCAGAGCTACATCATCGATTCGTTTATGGCGGTGGTGCTGGGCGGTGTCGGCCAGCTGGCCGGCACGATCCTCGGCGGCTTCGGGCTGGGTCTCGTCAGCAAGGCGATCGAGCCGTTCTGGGGCGCGGTACTGGCAAAGATCGCAGTGCTGGTGCTGATCGTGCTGTTTATCCAGAAGCGCCCGCAGGGCATGTTCGCCCTGAAGGGCCGCAGCGCGGAGGCCTGATATGACATCGGTGACTTCTCATGGTTCTGCTGCAGGCGCCGACGTACGCGCCGCCGCCAGCGATGAATCACGCGCCGGCCTGTCCGGCTTCGCGCTCGGCCTGCCGCCGCGCCCCGCGCTGCTGTCGCGGCGCGCCTGGCAGGCGCTGATCGCGCTGATCATCGTGATTGGCCTCGGCGTGCCGTTCTCCGCGCTGGTGCTGCCCGAAACCAGTGCGTTGCATCTGTCCGCGTATGCGATGACGATTGCCGGCAAGTTTATGTGCTATGCGATCGCCGCGCTCGCGCTCGACCTCGTGTGGGGCTACTGCGGCATTCTGAGCCTCGGCCACGGGCTGTTCTTCGCGCTCGGCGGCTACGGCATCGGCATGTACCTGATGCGCGCGATCGGCCGCGACGGCAAGTACGGCAGCGATCTGCCCGACTTTATGGTGTTTCTCGACTGGCATCAGCTGCCGTGGTACTGGCAAGGCACGCAGCATCTCGCGTATGCGCTGCTGCTGGTGGTGCTGGTGCCGGCCGTGATCGCGTGGGTGTTCGGCTTCTTCACGTTCCGTTCGCGCGTGAAAGGCGTGTACCTGTCGATCATCACACAGGCGATGACCTTCGCCGCGATGCTGCTGTTCTATCGCAACGAAACCGGCTTCGGCGGCAACAACGGCTTTACCGACTTCAAGCGCATCGCCGGCTTTCCGATCACGCATCCGGGCACGCGCACCGTGCTGTTTCTGCTGACCTTCGCGGTGCTGGTGCTGTCGTTTATCGCAGCGCGCGCGATCGTCACGTCGAAGCTCGGCCGCGTCGTCACCGCGGTGCGCGACGGCGAAACGCGGCTGATGTTCCTCGGCTACAGCCCGCTCGCATACAAGCTGTTTATCTGGACCGTGTCGGCAATTCTGTGCGGCATCGCCGGCGCGCTGTACGTGCCGCAGGTCGGCATCATCAACCCCGGTGAGATGTCGCCGGGCAATTCGATCGAAATGGCGATCTGGGTCGCGGTCGGCGGACGCGGCACGCTGATCGGGCCGATCATCGGCGCATTCGCGGTGAACGGCGCGAAGAGCTTCTTTACCGCGTACTTCGCCGAATACTGGCTGTTCTTCCTCGGCCTGATTTTCGTGCTGGTGCCGCTGCTGCTGCCCAACGGCATCATGGGCCTGATCGAACTCGTGACGCGCAAGAGGAACAACCGATGAGCGACCATCTGAGCGCGGTAGAACACAGCGACAACCGCGCGTTGTCCGGCGTGGCCGGCATGGGCCACGTCGCGACGCCCGGCGAAATCGACACATCACACGGCACGATCCTGTATCTGGAAGACGTGACGGTCAGCTTCGACGGTTTTCGCGCGCTGAACAAACTGTCGATGTCGATCGATACCGGCGAACTGCGCTGCATCATCGGCCCGAACGGCGCCGGCAAGACCACGATGATGGACGTGATCACCGGCAAGACCTCGCCCGATGCGGGCAAGGTGTTTCTCGGCCAGACCATCGACCTGACGCGCATGAACGAACCGGCGATCGCGCGCGCCGGCATCGGCCGCAAGTTCCAGAAGCCGACCGTGTTCGAGCAGCACCCGGTATGGGAAAACCTCGAACTGGCGATGAAGACCGACAAGGGCTGGCTCGCATCGCTGCGCGCGCGGCTGGATCGCAGCGCCCAGGCGCGCATCGAAGCAACGCTCGAGCTGATCCATCTGGAAGGCGAAGCGCGGCGGCCGGCCGGCGAACTGTCGCACGGCCAGAAGCAGCGGCTCGAAATCGGTATGTTGCTGATGCAACAACCTGCGCTGCTGCTGCTCGACGAACCCGCCGCCGGCATGACCGACGACGAAACCATGCAGCTCGCCGACCTGCTGAATCATCTGCGCGGCACCTGCTCGATGATGGTGGTCGAACACGACATGGAGTTCGTCGCGGCGCTGGCCGGCGACGCCGGCATGGTCACCGTGATGGCCGAAGGCAGCGTGCTCGCACATGGCACGCTCGACACCGTAAAAAACGATGCGAACGTGATCGAATCGTATCTTGGCCGCTGAACTGGAGCTGCGAATACCATGCTGGAAGTCACCAACCTGAACCAGTACTACGGCGGCAGCCATATTCTGCGCAACGTGAAGCTCGAAGTGCCGGATGGCAAGCTGACCGTGCTGCTAGGCCGCAACGGCGTCGGCAAGACCACGCTGCTGCGCTGCCTGATGGGCGTGGTCGCGCCGAAGAGCGGCACGATCGCGTGGCGCGGCACGCCGATCACCAAACTCGCGCCGCACGCGCGCGTGGCGCAAGGGCTCGCTTATGTGCCGCAAGGCCGCGATATCTTTCCGCGCCTGACCGTCGAAGAAAATCTGCTGGTGGGCGCGGCGAGCCGCAAGGCGCCGAAGAAAATCCCCGACCGCATCTACGAGCTGTTTCCGGTGCTGAAGGACATGCGCGCGCGCCGCGGCGGCGATCTGTCCGGCGGCCAGCAGCAGCAGCTCGCAATCGGCCGCGCGCTGATGAGCGAGCCGCAGCTGCTGATTCTCGATGAGCCGACCGAAGGCATTCAGCCGTCCATCATCCAGGACATCGGCCGCACGTTGCGGCAGCTCGTCGAGGAAATGGGGCTGACGGTGCTGCTGGTCGAGCAGTATTACGACTTCGCGAAGGCGATTGCGGACCGCTACTGGGTGATGAGCCGCGGCGAAATCGTCGCGGGCGGCGCCGGCGCCAATATGGACGACGACGGCGTACGCGCGCTGATCGCGGTTTAAGATTCACACTTTCTTCAGGCACGGGCCGGCACGCGTAAAGACGTGATGCAAGCCCGTGCTATGCTCGCCCGCATGTCGCTGCACGAACTTCCCGCTACCCTCTCCCCCGCCGCCGACGATGCGCATGCGCAATGGCGTGCGCGGCTCGAACTCGGTTTTACGCTGCAAGGCGCCCGTCATGCCGACGCGACGCGCGACGGCCGTACGGCGCTCACGCACCGCAAGCACGAAGGTCCGTTGCGCGTGCAACGTCCGCTGTATCCGGAAGGCGATGCGATCTGCCATGCGGTGATCGTGCATCCGCCCGGCGGTGTGGCGGGCGGCGATCAGCTCGAGATCGATATCGCGTTGGCCGACCACACGCATGCGGTGCTCACCACGCCCGGCGCGACCAAGTGGTACAAGTCGAACGGCCGCCTCGCGCGGCAGCGTATCGAGATTCGCGTCGGCGCGCAGGCGAAGCTCGACTGGCTGCCGCAGAACAACATCGTGTTCGACGATGCGCATGCGTCGCTCGAATACACGCTGACGCTTGCAGAAGGTGCGAGCGTGCTCGGCTGGGATGCCACGCAGCTGGGGCGTCAGGCTGCCGGCGAACGCTGGTCGGCGGGCAGCTTGCGGGCCGTGTCGCGCATCGTCGATGCCGATGGGCAGCCGTTATGGTTCGAACGCGCGCTGCTGACCGCGCACGATCCGCTGCGCGATGCGGCGCAGGGGTTGGCGGGCTTTCCTGCGTACGGCACGTTGTGGGCAGTCGGCGCAGCCTGCGACGAAACGCTGGCCGAGTCGTTGACGGCGCAACTACCGTTCGACGATACGGTGCGTGCGGCGGCGTCGTTTATTCGCCGCGAAGCAAGTCCCCTTGGCGCGCGCGACGAAGCAAGTGCTTCGGCACACGCCGGCATTCTGCTGATACGCGCCGTCGCCCGCTCGATGGAACCGCTGCAGCACGCACTGACGCAATGCTGGACCACGCTGCGTCCGCTCGTGCATCGCGTGGACTCGACGCCGCTGCGCTTGTGGTCCACCTGATTCCCCTCGCGTAGACATTGCCTCGCGCATGCACCAGCGCCGGGCACGATTACGCCCATCGATGGTGCAGCGAACCGCGATTTCCGTTTGCAAGCTCGCATGCACCACACATGGCATAGCGCTTGCTGAATATGGCGCCTGGTATCGACCGCGCCCTCGGGCAACTCATTCCGATAACAACCGCTTGCCTATCCGCTCACCATGACCGACACGATTTCCCGCGCGAAGCGCCGCGCAGCAAGTCCCGCTGGAAAACGCCGCGCGTGGCTTGCCGCGCTGGCCACCGCACCGTTCATCATCGCGTTCGCAGCACCTGCCGCGCACGCCGACACACTCGACAACATCACCAAAAGCGGCGTGCTGAAAGTCGCTGTGCCGGAAGACTACCCGCCGTTCGGTTCGGTCGGTCCCGACCTGAAGCCGCAAGGCTACGACATCGACACCGCCGCGCTGCTGGCCAAAGCAATGCACGTGAAGCTCGAACTGGTGCCGGTGAACAGCGCGAACCGCATTCCCTATCTGCAGACCAACAAGGTCGATCTGGTGATCTCGTCGCTCGGCAAGACGCCGGAGCGCGAGAAAGTGCTGGATTTCTCGACGGCTTATGCGCCGTACTACCAGGGCGTGTTCGGCCCGGCCGACATCAAGGTGAGCGGTCCGGCCGACCTGACCGGCAAGACCGTCGGCGCGACCCGCGGCGCGCTCGAAGAGATCGCGCTGACGCAGATGGCGCCGAACGCCACCATCAAGCGCTTCGAAGACAACAACGCGACGATCGCCGCATTCCTGTCCGGCCAGGTGCAGCTGATCGCCGCCGGCAACATCGTGGCGGCCGCGATCCTCGCGAAGAACCCGCCGCGCCGCCCGGAGCCGAAATTCGTGATCAAGAATTCGCCGTGCTTCGTCGGCTTGAACAAGAACGAGCCGCGGCTGCGCGAAACCGTCGATGCCGCGCTGAGCCAGGCACGCCACGACGGCACGCTCGACGCGATGTCGAAGAAATGGTTCGGCGCGCCGCTGCCGGCCAACCTGTAAGCGCATCGACAGATGGCTTCGCTACTGTCCGCTGTATCGATCGAATCCGCCGTCGCATGCCGCATCGATGCCGCGCACCCGGCGCGGCGCCGCACGCGGCACGCTAGAATGACGCCCTGCCGCCTGCGCGCCTCGCAGGCACACGACCACCAGCCCTCATGAAGCTGACACCACGCGAACGAGACAAGCTTTTGATCTTCACCGCCGCGCTGCTCGCCGAACGGCGCCGCGCGCGCGGCCTGAAACTGAATTATCCGGAGGCGGTGGCCTTTATCACCGCCGCGCTGATGGAAGCCGCACGCGACGGCCGCACGGTGGCCGAAGTGATGCACTACGGCACCACGCTGCTGACGCGCGACGACGTGATGGAAGGCGTGCCCGAGATGATTCCCGATATCCAGGTCGAAGCCACTTTCCCGGACGGCACGAAGCTCGTGACGGTCCACCATCCGATTCCCTGAATTCACTGCAGTTCTGATCAAGGAGCAGCATCCGATGATTCCCGGCGAACTGATCACCGACGAAGGCGAGCACGAGCTGAACGCCGGCCGCACGACGATTACGCTGACCGTTTCGAACACCGGCGACCGCCCGGTGCAAGTCGGCTCGCATTACCACTTTCATGAAGTGAACGCGGCGCTCGCCTTCGATCGCGCGGCGGCGCGCGGCTACCGGCTGAACATCGCGGCCAGCACCGCGGTGCGTTTCGAGCCGGGCCAGGAGCGCACGGTCGAACTCGTCGAACTGGCCGGAGACCGCGTCGTGTACGGCTTCCAGGGCAAGGTGATGGGCCGCCTCGACGGCGAACTCGATCTGCCCGTGCGTAGCACCGTTCCCGCCTGATACCAGAGCCCTTCCCTTCGGACCTGAACAACCATGACACTCCGCATTGGCCGCCGCGCGTACGCCGAAATGTTCGGCCCCACCACCGGCGATCGTCTGCGTCTCGCCGACACCGAACTCGTGATCGAAGTCGAGCGCGATCTGACCGTGTACGGCGAAGAAGTGAAATTCGGCGGCGGCAAGGTGATTCGCGACGGCATGGGCCAGTCGCAGCGCCTCGCGGCCGACGTCGTCGATACGGTGATCACGAATGCGGTGATCGTCGACCACTGGGGCATCGTGAAGGCCGATATCGGCCTGAAAAACGGCCGCATTGCGTCGATCGGCAAAGCCGGCAATCCGGACATCCAGCCCGGCGTGACGATTCCGCTCGGCGCGGCCACCGAAGTGATTGCCGGCGAAGGCATGATCGTCACCGCGGGCGGCATCGATACGCATATCCACTTCATCAGCCCGCAGCAGATCGACGAGGCGCTGGCAAGCGGCGTGACGACGATGCTGGGCGGCGGCACCGGCCCCGCGACCGGCACCAATGCGACCACCGTCACGCCCGGGCCGTGGCATATGGAGCGGATGCTGCAGGCTGCCGACGGCTATCCGATGAATCTCGGCTTTCTCGGCAAGGGCAACGTCAGCCAGCCGGCGCCGGCGCTCGAACAGATCGCCGCGGGCGCGATCGGCCTGAAGCTGCACGAAGACTGGGGCACCACGCCGGCGGCGATCGACAACGCCTTGTCGGTGGCCGACGACACCGATACGCAGATCGCGATCCACACCGATACGCTGAACGAAGCAGGCTTCGTCGAAGCGACCGTCGCCGCGTTCAAGGGCCGCACGATCCACACGTACCATACCGAAGGCGCAGGCGGCGGCCACGCGCCGGACATCATCAAGGTGTGCGGCGAGATGAACGTGCTGCCTTCGTCGACCAATCCGACGCGGCCGTATACGGTCAACACGCTCGACGAGCACCTCGACATGCTGATGGTGTGCCATCACCTCGACCCGTCGATTGCCGAAGATATCGCCTTTGCCGAATCGCGGATCCGCCGCGAGACGATCGCCGCCGAAGACATCCTGCATGACCTCGGCGCGCTGTCGATGATCTCGTCGGACTCGCAGGCAATGGGCCGGGTCGGCGAAGTGATCATCCGGACGTGGCAGACCGCGCACAAGATGAAGGTGCAGCGCGGCGCGCTGTCCGAAGACAACGCGCGCCACGACAATTTCCGCGTGAAGCGCTACGTCGCGAAGTACACGATCAACCCTGCGCTGACGCATGGCATTGCGCATGAAGTCGGCTCGATCGAGCCGGGCAAATGGGCCGACCTCGTGCTGTGGGAGCCGGCGTTTTTCGGCATCAAGCCGTCGCTGATCCTGAAAGGCGGCATGATCGCGCTGGCGCAGATGGGCGATCCGAACGCATCGATTCCGACGCCGCAGCCGGTGCATTACCGCGAGATGTTCGCCACGCGCGGCGGCGCGCTCGGACGCACGTCGCTGACCTTCGTGTCGCAGATGGCCGAGGCGGCCGGCGTGGCCGAGCGTTACGGCCTGAGCAAGCGTATCGTGGCGGTGAAGAACTGCCGCACCGTGACCAAGGCCGACATGATCCACAACGCGTGGCGTCCCACCATCACCGTCGATCCGGAAACCTACCAGGTGATCGCAAACGGCGAACTGCTGACTTGCGAGCCGGCCAAGGTGCTGCCGATGGCGCAACGCTATTTCCTGTTCTGATATGAGAACCATCGATAAGCGGCTCGACCCGCGCATGAAGATCGCGCGCGTGCTGGTGGCGCGCGCGCCGGGTTTGACGCTGCCGTTCGACGCACGCTGCAAGAGCCGGCTCGCCGCGACGCTCGACACCGGCGAAGAAGTCGCGCTGGTGTTGCCGCGCGGCACCGTGCTGCGCGACGGCGATGTGCTGGTAGCCGACGACGGCGCGCTGGTGCGCGTGGCCGCGGCCGCCGAGGCGGTGCTGCTGGTGCGGGCGCCGGATCGGCTGACGCTGACGCGGGCCGCGTATCACCTCGGCAACCGGCATACGCCGGTCGAGGTGGGTGTCGATTATCTGAAGCTCGAATACGATCCGGTGCTGGCCGATATGCTGAAGCGGCTGGGCGCATCGGTCGAGCAGGTGTCGCTGCCGTTCCAGCCGGAAACCGGTGCCTACGGCGGTGGGCATAAGCATGGCCACGACGAGACGTTCGCTGAGGACTATGCGCTCGCGCAGCAGGTTTATGGCGAGCATCATGGGCATTCGCATGATCATGGGCATGGGCATGGGCACGATCACTCGCATGGGCACGGTCACACGCATGACCATGGCAGCGATCATGCACACGGCCACGATCACGGTCACGCGTGTTCGCACGATCATGATCATGGCCACGGTCATAGCCATGGGAACGCCGCTTCGCACGATCACGACCATGCCCACGAGCACGCCGGTTCGCACGGCCATGACCACGGCGACGGGCACGGTCACGATCACGCGCATTCGCACGATCACGCCGATTCGCACGATCACGGCCACGATCACCCGCACGATCACGACCACTGCGACGACGCATCCTGCACGCACAGCGGTCACCGCCATGCGCATCGCTGAACTGACCGCGCTGCTGCATCTCGCGTCGCCGGCCTTGCCGATCGGCGCGTTCAGCTACTCGCAGGGTCTCGAAGCGGCGATCGAAGCGCAGCTGGTGCACGACGCCGACAGCGCGCGCGACTGGATCGCCAGCGGCCTCGCCAACGTGCTCGCGCACGGCGAATTGCCGTTCGTCGCGCATCAGTTCGAACGCTGGCGCACGCACGACGCCGCTGCGCTCGCAGCCGCCAACGCCGAATTCCTCGCCAGCCGCGAATCCGCCGAACTGCGCCGCGAAACCGAGCAGATGGGCTGGTCGCTGCGTCAGTTGTGCGCGTCGCTCGAATGGGGCGATAGCGCGCGCCGCGCGACGCTCGCAGCGCTGACGCCGGTCGCGCAACCGACCGCATTCGCGTTCGCCGCACTGGCACACGATGCCCCCGCCGATGCCGCGCTCGCCGCGTACGCATTCAGCTGGGTCGAAAACCAGGCGGCCGCCGCGCTCAAAGCGGTGCCGCTCGGGCAACTCGCCGGCCAGCGCATCATCGTCGCGCTGCGCCCCGCGATCGAAGCGGCGGTCGCCCGCGCACTCGCCACGCCGCCCGACGATCTGAACACCTTTGCGCCGCAACTGGGCATTCTGTCGGCACGCCACGAGTCGCAGTATTCGCGGCTTTTCCGCTCCTAGCCGCACTTAGCTACAGGTACTACGAACATGAACGCACTGACTCAACGCACCAAAAAACTGCCGCCGCTGCGCGTCGGCGTCGGCGGCCCGGTGGGCTCCGGCAAGACGACGCTGCTCGAAATGCTGTGCAAGGCGATGCGCGATCGCTACGATCTCGTCGCGATCACCAACGATATCTATACGAAAGAAGACCAGCGCCTGCTGACGGTCGCCGGCGCACTGCCCGCCGAGCGCATCATGGGCGTCGAGACCGGCGGCTGCCCGCACACCGCGATTCGCGAGGACGCGTCGATCAATCTCGAAGCCGTCGACCGGATGCTGTCGCGCTTTCCCGATGCGGACATCGTGTTCATCGAATCGGGCGGCGACAATCTGGCCGCCACCTTCAGCCCCGAGCTGTCGGACCTGACGATCTACGTGATCGACGTGGCGGGCGGCGAGAAGATTCCGCGCAAAGGCGGCCCGGGCATCACGAAGTCGGACCTGCTGGTGATCAACAAGACCGA
>DATLOW010000205.1:0-12327 GCA_035536055.1 Paraburkholderia sp.
ACCTGGTGCCTCGTGATGCAGCCGGGCGTCGTCGCGTCGTTTGTGCCGGAGGGCCCGTTTTCGCATAAGGAAGAAGCCGTGCGAGTCAATGCGTCCCTCGCGGTCGGGCGGTGAACACTTTACGACCGCCGGGAAGGGGCATCAGCGCAACGCAACGCGGCGGCATCACGATGACGCTGACCTGAAGTAGCACTGATTGCCGGCCGGTAGCTAAAGGGGAGAGGACACGCGCCACGCGTGACCGTCGAATTTTCACGACTGTCAGGAATCGCGCGTCGTCGTGAAAAGCCCGCGCTTTTAAGAAGCCCGCATGGCCGATCCCTATGGGCCGTCGCGGTAATATAGACAGCGAACGCCGTTCCCGCTGACACAGGCTGTCTTTTCGGAGAAACACATGCGACTCGCCGACTTCATCCTGCAGCACACGGAAGAAATCCTCGTGCAGTGGCAAGCCTTCGCGACGACGCTGCATCCGGCAGCAAAAAACATGGACCGCGCCGCGTTGCGCGACCATGCGCAACAGATAGTGCAAGCGATAGCAAAGGACATTTCGAGTGCGCAGACTCGCGACCAGCAGCATGACAAGTCGTGGGGGCAAGCGCCTACCTCCATCGACGCAGCGGAGACGGCTGCGCAAACGCATGCTTTACTACGGGCGCGCGGCGGCTTCAGCATCAATCAGCTTGTAGCGGAATATCGTGCGCTGCGAGCCAGCGTTCTGCGCCTCTGGATGGACCGCAACGGGGCCACAGCAACGGATCTCAATGACATGATCCGGTTCAACGAGGCGATCGACCAGGCTGTTGCTGAATCGGTCGATTTCTTTAACGTGCAGGTCGAACAGGCCCGCAATCTTTTGCTCGGCATGCTCGGGCACGATATGCGCAGCCCGTTGCAGACGATCCAGATGACTGCCGCTTATCTCTCCGCGTTAAATGCAGGCGAACAGGTGTCGGAAGCCGCGACACGCCTGATCCACAGTGGCGCCCGCATGCAGTCGCTGCTCGATGACCTGTGCGATTTCAACCGCGTCAAGCTGGGACTGGGCATCAACATCGCCCCAGCCGACATCGATCTGGCGACCGTGTGTGCCGATGCGGTCGACCAGTTGCGAGCCGCGCACCCGGGCCGTCAAATCGAGCTGAACGTGGAAGGCAGTTTTCGAGGATTCTGGGACGGTGCCCGGCTGCAGCAGCTGCTTTCCAACCTGGTGACAAACGCACTGAAATACGGAAGTCCCGACATACCCGTTCGCGTCGCGTTGACGGTAAAAGCGACCGGCGTGCTGCTGGAGGTGGCAAACGGCGGTCAGGCTATTGACGAGCGGACGATGGACGCGATTTTTGACCCGCTCATGCGCGGCTGCGGTCAGGAAAACAGCCACGCGGGTGGACTGGGACTGGGACTCTACATCGCGGCCGAGATCGCAAAGGCTCACGGCGGCAAGATCGAGGTACGGTCGGACAGCAGCCAGACGGTATTTTCTGTTCACCTGCCGTATCGCGACTAGGCCTCGTTCCCATCGACTGCTTGCCCCGTTCGCGGCTTCACAGGCGACGTTTTGTGGCGGACGGCTCCGAACCGAACGCTTAATGAAGCGGCGAAATGACGCCTGCCTTTTCAGCGAGCGCTCGTTCGTAGACTCCGAAATTCAGATCCACCTCCTCCTGCGCGACGACCTGCACGACGATGTTGACCTGCTGCGGCAGCAGCCCCATGACCGTCGCAATTGCACTCTCCAGCTGCGGAACGCAAAGCCGGTCTTCGGCCAATGTCGTCCCGACCGTGATGTCGTAGGTCTTCTCCTGCCGAAACATAACCTCGACGATGCGGGCTCGCGCGCTCATGTTGTTGTCCACCGCAAGACGCGCCACTTCGGCCAGTTGCCGCATCACTTCGGTGGGAAAGCCCTTTGTCGAACGCATCCTGACGCGATGTCTGCCCAGCGTTGTCCAGTCGGTGTCGAATTCCACGGCGTTCCTCCTTGCATGGGTTTGTGCGCGGACGGTATGGGCGGCATCCGACTTTTCAAGAGGGAAAAATCCGGCGCACCGGCCCCTTGAAATTTCCGCGTCCCCTCCTATTTTCTGAAGCGCTCAGGCAGCGGTTCGCGACGCGCATTGCTCGCGAGCCCTGCGTGTTTCAACCTTGATTGTCTGCGGCACCGCGACAACCGGACTGAAGCGCGTACGCCGGTTCGTTTCCTTGCCGCCACAGGAGCAAGCGACCATGAGTGATCTTTACTTCGGGACCGACCTGTTTGACGAACTCGACAGGATGCAGCGACAGATGTCGAGCCTGTTCGGCAACTTCCCGTCCAGCCTTCGTTCGAGCCGCTTAGGCTCTTTTCCTCAGATCAACATCGGCACGACCGACAGCACGATCGAGATTGTCGCGTTCGCGCCCGGCGTCGATCCTGCGAAGCTCGATATCTCAGTCGACAAGGGCCTTCTGTCGATTGCCGGCGAACGGTCCGCGCAGCAGCAGACCTTGCCGGAAGGCACACGCCGGTATGCGCAGGAGCGCTTCAACGGCGCCTTCCGGCGCGTCATCGAGCTGCCGCAGCAGGCTGACCCCGACAAGGTGCAGGCGCGCTATGTCGATGGGTGCCTGTTAATTTCCGTGGGCAAGCGCGAGGCCTCGAAACCCCGTGCGATTACCGTTCAATGAAGAGGTGAGATCATGAGCGACAACACGCAAATTGCCCAGCGCGATCCGAACGCGATGACGCGCACGGAGTCCGACGTAGCACGTCGACGCGTCACGCTGACGCCTGCCGTGGATATCGTCGAGGACGCGCATTCCGTTACGGTGTGGGCCGACCTGCCTGGGGTGCCGAAGGACAAGCTGGACATCAGGGTGCACGACGGCAATCTGACTATCGATGCGGAATCCGTCGTGCCGGTCCTGCCGAACCTGCGGCTCTCGCATGCCGAAATACGGGCGCCTTATTTTTCGCGGCGATTTACGGTCAGTGAAGACTTCGATTCATCGAAAATCGAGGCGTCCCTGAAGGACGGTGTGCTCAAGCTCACCATCCCGCGTCGGGATGAGGCGAAGCCGCGGCGTATCGAGGTGCAGATGGCTTAAACACCAGGCTATCTGGACAATCCGGCTTTCGCGCTGCAATCGCCCGAAGAGCGCGATCAGCTCGACCGGCCTGTGTGATTGTATCCGGTGCGCCTGCTGCTCGCCGTCGGGTCCGTCGTCCTGGTGGAACCCTGACTGTTTTGTCGGTTCTGCGGGCTTGCTGCAGGCGTAGCGGTTCACCGGCTACGGCTTGACAGTGCGTCGTTTCGCGCGCGGCTAATCGCTGAACAGGCTGGACCACTTACCAGAAGCGCGCCGGGAAAGGCGTCGTCGAGCGAACTTGCGAGGGGCGAAAGCCCTTTTATAGCGCCCGGGGAAGCGCCGATTACGATCAGTCGCGGCGTGCGTCCATGCTTGCGCTCTTCAGGTTGTTGCAAGTCGTCGTGCTGCGGCGTGAGCGCTTATGTGGCAAAGCATGCCCATGTGTCGCGCATTTGTCGTGCCCACCGGCACGCTCGGGCTTTCCGTTGATGCCGATCGGGTGCGTCACTTGTCTCGCGCGCCGGCAGGCTCGATCCGCACTGGCATGCGTTTGTGCGTCGCGGAGAGAAGGCTGAAATAGTGCTCGATACGGGACAGCGCGTAGATTGCCGCTGCATGTCGCACCTCATTGCGTCCGCCCGTGAAGCGACGTGTCTCACTGAAGCTGGCGAGTTCGCCGTCGCCGGTCCTGAAGGACCACGCGAAGCACTGTGTTCCCGGTGCGGGTCCATTGCCTGACGCGCGGTCCGCGACGCCTGTGTTCGAGACGGCCATATCCGCGCAGCACCCTTCCTGACGCAATGCACCTTCGGCCATTTCGCGCGCTACTGCTTCGCTCGTCAGGCCGTGCTCATCCATCGTTTCCTGGCGCACGCCAAGGAAACCTGCCTTGCCGGTTGGCGAGTAGGCAATAAAGCCGACGTCCAGACAGTTCCCGCTGCCCGGCACGGATGCGAGGAGCGAGGCAATCTCGCCGGCCGTGCACGATTCGGCCGTCGCCAGCTTTTTACCGCGCGAACCGAGAAAAGCGACCACCTGTCGTGGGACATTCATGTCTTCCCCCTTTGAGCGGCCGGTCTGACCAAACGGCGGCCTGATATCGTGATTTCAACACACTTAAGGTGCATCGGGAAAGATCAGGGTACCGAAAGGCGCTGCCACCAACACCGAACTGAGCAGCACGTTCACGACGCACCTTGAAGAGAGGCAAGGGCAGATCGGGCGCATCGATCAGGTCGCCGAGGCATGCGGCATTCGCCTCAAACGCGTGAAGTGCGTGGCGATGGAAGGACTCATCGAGGAGGGACAGGAGCAGATCCGAGGAGATCGAAACCGGTCCAGTCCTCGATGCTGCGCTAGTCGCTGCGGCACAGAAAGTCGAGCACTACGAGATCGCAGCCTATGGATCGGTGATCGCTAAGCTCTCCCTGCTCGCCGAAGAAAAGATTGCAGCGGAAGCGTTGGGCAAGTAGTGGTGAATCCAACGCCCGGACAACAATCGACCAACTGCCATCCGCCGGAGTTGAGGTCTGATGCCCGATTCTGATCGCATTGTCGTCTCCCACGATCACGCGGGCTCTGGCGGTCCGCGTCGTCGCAGCCGGCCGGACGCGATATCTTATCCCATAAGTGCTGGCCGAAACGTGGCATAGCATCTTGTGTGCCCTGTTTAGGGGGCACATGTCCGGACGGTGGCCACACGTAAATCGCGCCTTTCCCCGTTGATCGATCAAATCCTGCGACGACGGTAAAACTTCGCAAAAAAATCGCATGTTTTACATTGTCCGCACAGCGGCGACCGCCCTGGCCGGACGGTGAAAGGCATCCGCTGCGGCATGAAGAATGCTCGGCGTTTTCACCCTTCGTTCACCCCGATCAGTCATGAAGCGCGCATGTCCTTCATACCGCGGGTTGCTGAGTGCGCGTGGCGAGTCCGCCGTCGCCTGGTGGCTGGCCGTTTCTGCCATGTCCGCTACGCGTGTGGCACATGCTGAGCCGCAGCAGAATGCCTTGCAGCCAGCAGGCGTGCAGGCCGCGCACATTGGGCAGTTGTGGAATCTCACGCTGGCGGTGTGCGCGATTGTGTTCGCTGCCGTGCTGCTCGCCACGCTCGTGGCGCTTATGCGCAACCGGCGAGACAACGCGGGGGCCGAGCCCAATCTCGATTCGCTGACCCGCCCCGAGCGGCGCACGCGCCGCGCCGTCGTCGCCGCCAGCATTGTGTCCGTGGTCGCGCTATGTGGCCTGATCGTCGCCGACGTGCTGACCGATCGCGCGCTATCGAAGCTACCCGTCGACAACCCGGTGCACATCGACATGACCGGACAGCAGTGGTGGTGGCAGGTGCAATACGCGACCGAGCGCGATAGCCCCGGTTTTGCGACCGCCAATGAGCTGCACATTCCGGTGAACCGGCCGGTTATCGTCACGCTAAAGGCCGGCGACGTAATCCATAGCTTCTGGGTGCCGAACCTGCACGGGAAGAAGGACATGCTGCCGGGCATCACGACATCGATCGTGTTCCGCGCGGACAAGCCCGGCGTTTACCGCGGCCAATGCGCGGAGTTTTGTGGCGCGCAGCATGCCCTGATGGCCATGCTCGTCATTGCCGAGCCGCCCGAACGCTACGACGCGTGGCTGCGGCAGCAGGCGCAACCGGCTCGAACTTCACTCGATGCGACCGCGCGGCATGGCCGCGACGTCTTCGAAAAATCGGCTTGCGCGGGTTGTCATACGGTGCGCGGCACATCGGCAAACGGCACGCTTGCACCCGATCTCACTCATCTGATGAGCCGCCAGACGATCGCAGCCGGCGTGCTCGCCAACACGCCCGGCAATCTCGCCGCATGGATCCGCGATCCGCATGCATGGAAAGCCGGTGTCACGATGCCGGCGGTACCGCTTTCGGACAGCGATCTGCACGCGGTCGTCACCTGGCTTGCGACACTCCAATGAGCACAACCGACCAGCCGCGCACGATCGAAGCAGACCTGCGGCTCAAGGACGGGCCCGATGCGCCCCCTGACGCGCGCACGGCGCTTTCCCGGACATGGAGCGATCCACGCGGTGTGATCGGCTGGTTCTCGGCCGTCAACCACAAGACGATCGGTCGGCGCTTTATCGTGACGACGTTCGCGTTTTTTCTGCTAGGCGGCGTGCTCGCGCTCGCGATGCGCACGCAGCTGGCCAGACCCGACAACCGCCTGATCGGCCCCGACCTGTACAACCAGCTCTTTACGATTCACGGCACGACGATGATGTTCCTGTTCGCCGTGCCGGTCATGCAGGCCGTCGCTGGCTATCTGATTCCGCTGATGATCGGCGCACGCAGCGTCGCGTTTCCGCGCATGAACGCGTACGCGTACTGGGTGTTCGTGTTCGGCGGCCTGCTGCTCTATGTGGCATTCGTGCTCGGCGCCGGCCCGCGCTCAGGCTGGTTCAGTTACGTGCCGCTCGCCGGACCCGACTACGCAACCGGCAAAGGAACGGATATCTGGGCGCAAATGATCACGTTTACCGAGTTGCCCGCGCTGCTCGAAGCCGTGGTGCTGATCACGACGATCCTCAAGATGCGCGCACCGGGCATGTCGCTGAACCGTCTGCCGCTGTTCGCATGGGCGACGCTCGTCACGCAGTTCATGGTGCTGTTCGCGATGCCCGCGATCATGCTGGCGAGCACCGCGCTGATTCTGGACAGACTGGTCGGCACGCAGTTTTACAACCCTGCGCTCGGCGGCGACGTGCTGCTCTGGCAACACCTGTTCTGGTATTTCGGGCACCCGGAGGTCTACCTGATCTTTATTCCGGCGCTTGGTTTCATGTCGTCGATCATCCCGACGTTTTCGCGCCGGCCGATTTTCGGCTACTCGGCGATGGTGCTCGCACTGATCTCGATCGCGTTTCTCGCGTTCGGGCTATGGGTCCATCACATGTTCGCGACGGCGGTGCCGGAACTCGGCAAGAGCTTTTTTACCGCAGCGAGCGTGCTGATCGCGGCGCCGTCCGGCATCCAGATTTACTGCTGGCTCGCCACGCTGCTGACGGGCAAGCTGTCGCTCAAGGCGCCGCTGCTGTTCGTGATGGCGTTTTTCTTCATACTCGTGCTCGGCGGCTTGTCGGGCGTCATGCTCGGCTCCGTGTCGCTCGACCTGCAGGTGCACGACACCTATTTCGTCGTCGCGCATCTGCACTACGTGCTGATCGGCGGCGCGGTGTTTCCGCTGTTCGGCGCGTTCTACTACTGGTTTCCCAAATTTACCGGACGCATGCTCGGCGAGACGCTGGGGCGCTGGCACTTCTGGCTGTTCTTTATCGGCTTCAATCTCACGTTCTTTCCGATGCATCTGCTCGGCCTGCATGGCATGCCGCGGCGCGTGTGGACCTACCCGGCCGGCATGGGCTGGTCGGGCATGAACGCGCTCGCGACGGCCGGCGCGTACATGATGGCGGTCGCGGTGCTGCTGTTCCTGTTCAATGTGGCGCGCAGCCGCCGTCACGGCGAATGCGCACCGGCCGATCCGTGGGGCGGCGGTACGCTCGAATGGAGCGTGCCGAGCCCGCCGCCGCCGCACAACTTCGACGTGCTGCCGGTCGTGCACGGCCGCGATCCACTGTGGGAGCCGCAGCGCGAGCCGCGTTCGGTGTCGGGGCTCGCCGTGCATGCGCGTGAGGTGCTGACGACGGGCGCGCTCGCTGCGGAACCGGATACGAGACCACTGTTTCCGGGGCCGTCGATCTGGCCGTTTATCAGCGCGATCGCGACGACGGTATTCTTCATCGGCTCGATCTACACGCCAGGCGCGGTGTGGTGGGGCACCCCACCCGTCGCGGCCGCGATGATCGTGTGGTTCTGGCCGACGCGCCGGGCCAATCGCGTCGGGCGCGCGCTCGAGCGCTGGCCGCGCGCTGAGCGGGAGCAACGCGACCAGCACGACCAGCACGACCAACGCGATCGGCACGACGATGCGGAGCAGGGCGCACAGCAGCGACCGGTGCAAGCTCACACTGCGCACGGCGATATCGCACACCAGTCCGCTGCACAGCGCGAGCCCGAAGACACGACACCGGGTTCGCTCGATGTGCGTGGTCTGCCGAGCTTCGGCTTCGGGCATCGCAGCCTCATGTGGTGGGCCACCGCAGGTCTGATGCTGATCGAAGGCAGCGTGTTTGCCGTCGCGGTCGGCACGTACTTTTATCTGCGCGCGGTCAATGCCGCGTGGCCGATGAATGCGCCGCCGCCGTCGCTGCTGTGGGGGACGTTGAATACGGCTGTGCTGTTGCTCAGCATGTGGCCGAACGCGCTCGCGAAGCGCGCGGCCGAGCGCGGCGAACGCGAGCGCGCACGGCTCTGGCTCGCCGCATGTTTGCTGTTCGCCGTCGTGTTTCTCGTGCTGCGCGGCTTCGAGTTCGCGGCGCTCAATGTCATGTGGTATGCAAATGCATATGGCTCGGTGGTCTGGCTGCTGCTCGGATTGCACACCACGCATCTCGTTACCGATACGGTCGACACGGCGGTGCTCGCCATGCTGCTGTTCACGGGACCGTTCGAAGGAAGACGGCTGCTCGATACGAGCGAGAACGCCGTGTACTGGTACTTTGTCGTGCTGAGCTGGCTGCCGATTTACGCGGTTCTGTATCTCGCGCCGCGCATTCATTTCTGAGGCGAATCGACATGATGATCTGGCTCGGACTGCTCGCGGCGCCTGCCGTCGTACTCGGTGCGCAAAGCGCGAATTATGTGTTGCTGCAGCCCGCATGCCGCTATCACACGATGGCCATGTTGCATGGCGTCAGTGTTGCGGCCTTGCTGTTTTCGATCGGTGCGGCGCTGCTCGCCTATCGCAGCTGGCGCTCGTCGCAGCCGTGCGAGGCCAGTTACGTGCCGCGCGATGCGCGCACCGCGTTTCTGTCGCTGATGGCGGCAATCGTTGCGACGCTGTGCGCGGTGATCCAGCTCGCCATGTATTTTCCGCAATGGTTGCTGTCGCCTTGCCAATGAAAAACCGCCCGATCTCTTTCGTGTTATTCGCGCTGCTCGCGGCAACGCCTTTCGCTCACGCTCACGTTCTGAGCGAGGCCGAACGCGTTGCGCCCGCGTTCGGCTGGAGCGCGGAGCCGTGGCCTGCCGCCTTGACGGTGCTCAGTGTGGTGGCGTATGCAACCGGTTACCGGCGGCTGCGGCGCAGAAGCGGTGCACGCGGCCGCTCGTTGCGCGCGCGGCATGGCGCGGCATTCGCGGGCGGTACGTGCGCGCTGGTGCTCGCGTTGTTCTCGCCGCTCGATACGTTGAGCGCGTGGCTCTTTTCCGCACATATGGTGCAGCACGAAACGATGATGCTGATCGCCGCGCCGCTGCTTGTGTTGGGCCGGCCGCTGGCAGTATGGATCTGGGCGCTGCCGCATAAGGCGCGGCTATGGGTCGGCCGCCGCATCCGCGAGCGCCGCTTCGCCGCAAGCTGGCGTTTCCTGACCGCGCCGCTGACCGCATGGCTGCTGCACGCGGCCGCATTGTGGGGCTGGCACGCGCCGGCGGCGTTTGAAGCGGCACTCGTGCATCCATTCATTCATTCGCTGCAGCACACGGGTTTTCTGATCACGGCGCTTATGTTCTGGTGGACCGTATTCGGCGACGGCGCAAAGCGGCAGTCGGGCGGCCACGCGATGCTGTCGGTCTTCACGACGATGGTGCATACGACAGCGCTCGGCGCATTGATCGCACTGGCGCCTGGGCTCTGGTATCCGTATTACGTCGAACCGTGCAGCACGCTTCGCATCGATCCCTTGCACGACCAGCAACTGGGCGGTCTCATCATGTGGGTGCCGGGCGCGACCGCATATCTGATTGGCAGCCTTGCGATCGCGGCGCGCTGGCTCAATCGCCAGCCGTCGCCGCTGCTCGCGACGGGGCAGGCCGTGATCGTTCGAAGGAACACGCCGCGATGAAGCTGCTTCGTATGATCGTCGCGACGCGCAGGGCAATGCTCGCGGCAGCGTGTGTGGCCGCGGCCGCGATGATCGGCTTTGCATCGACCGGTCCGGCGCAAACAGGCGCTGGCGAACTGGCCGCGGGCGGCGCTGCCGCGCCCAACGGCGCAGACGCGCACATCCTTGCGCGTGGCGAGTATCTGGCGAAAGCCGCCGATTGCGCCGGATGCCACACGGCACCGCGAGGCGGTGCACCGTTCGCGGGCGGCCTCGGCATGGGCTCGCCGTTCGGCACGATCGTCTCGACGAACATCACGCCGGACCCGCGCTTCGGCATTGGCCGTTATACCTACGATGAATTTGCGCGCGTTTTGCGCGAAGGCGTCGCGAGGGACGGCAAGCGGTTGTACCCCGCCATGCCTTACGCGTCGTTCACGAAGATTCGCGACGACGATATGCACGCGCTTTACGCGTACATGATGCATGGCGTCGCGCCGGTGGCGAAACCGTCACCGCCATCCGATGTGGCGTTTCCGTTCGATCAGCGCTGGGCGCTGCGTTTCTGGCAGTGGATCTTCATTCCACGCGGCATGTATCAGCCCCGTGCGGACCGCGACGCGCAATGGAACCGCGGCGCCTATCTCGTGCAGTCGCTCGGCCATTGCGGCGCATGCCATACGCCGCGCGGCGCGGCGTATCAGGAGCGCGGCTACGACGAGTCGTCGCCGACCTATCTGGTGGGCGGCGTGAACGACCACTGGTTCGCGCCGAATCTGACCGGCGACGCGGGCGCGGGCCTCGGCCGTCTGTCGGCGCAGGACATCGCGTCGTTCCTGAAGACCGGTCACGGTGCCGGCGTGGTCGCATACGGCAGCATGGTCGAGCAGATCGAGGACAGCTCGCAGTATCTGACCGACAGCGATCTCGCGGCGGTCGCGCACTATCTGAAGTCGTTGCCCGCGCAACAACCATACGGCACCTATGCGCCGCGCGCCGATGTCGCGCGTTCGCCGCAAAACGGCAGCCGCGTGCCCGATTCGCTCTCCACGGGCTACCATGTCTATCAGTCGTTCTGTGCACGCTGCCATCGCGACGACGGGACAGGCGTGCCCGACGTGTTCCCCGCGCTGGCCGGCAATCCGTCGGTGCTGGCGGAGAACACCACTTCATTGATCCGGCTGCTCGTCGAAGGGGGCAACAGCCCGTCGACCTTGACCGGCCCGCCGCGCCAGCAGATGCCCCGATACGCGGACACCCTCGCTGACGTACAGATGGCACAGGTGCTCACCTACGTCCGCGGCGCCTGGGGCAATAACGCGCAGCCGGTTACGGCCAACGACGTCAGTTCGTTACGCCAACTGCTGCATAAATAACCGACGGAAAGCGTTACGACGCACGCGCGCTGCGGCTACGCGTAGCCGCGGTTTCGCGCGCGCCGATGCCTCGACGGCCTGCCGCCGAAAAGACTGCTCGCCGCGCAGACCGCGAGACCGGCAAGCACCGCTGTTGCGACCGGGAATGTGCCGGCCGTGTGCACTGCGACATCGACCGGACGCTCGCCGAGTAATTCCAGGCGACGACGTGTCATGGCCGCGCCCATCGACGACAACTCGCTTTTCAGCGACCGTTCGGCCATCGGAATCAGAACGGTTTCTTCATCGGCGACGTGATGAATCGTGATGCGCATCAACTGCATGAAGAGCCCGTCGTAGGCGGCGTTTTCAGGGCCCATCGCGCGCAATCGCGTGATGATCTCGCGCATTTCGTTGTGCTCGGGTTCGCTTTTTTTCACGGCGTCGTTGTCGGGCGCGATGCGCGCGAGCGCCGGATAGAAAATTTCTTCTTCCAGCTGCGCGTGGATTTCGAGTGCCGTGCATACCGAGCCCACGATCGCGCGTTTGCGCCACCAGGGGCTCGACAGGCGATAACGATGAAAGGCGCACAGCGCGTGCGTGTGGTCCATCCGGATCATCGACGTGATCGTCGGAGAGGCTGAGCTGAGATCGGTCATGGCTTGCTCTGACAGGTAGGTAGGGGCGGTCCGCCCGCCGCTTGCAGCGGGCCGCCAACAGGAAAGCATGCGCCGTTCCCATCTCAGCCGGCATGCGCCCGCCGCGCGGTCACGGCTTCAATACGACCTTGATGCAGCCGTCTTCCTTGTCGCGAAACGTCTTGTACATGGCAGGCCCTTCTTCGAGCGGCACCGAATGCGTGATGACGAACGACGGGTCGATTTGCCCTTCCTGAATGCGCCGCAGCAGATCGTCGGTCCAGCGATTGACGTGCGTTTGACCCATGCGCCAGGTCAAGCCCTTGTTCATCGCCGCGCCC
>DATLOW010000206.1:0-7536 GCA_035536055.1 Paraburkholderia sp.
GACGCGCCGCAACCGACCATCGGCCGCTGACAAGGCAAAATAGCGGTTTTACAGGTTTGCACGGGCCCGTTTCCGTACCATTCCCGCATGGTCGCGGGCATGACAGCCGGCCGCCGCCGATCAGGAGCTTTTTCCATGGCAGGATCCAATCTTTCGTTGCTGGGCAGGCTTTCGCTTGCTTTCGGCACCTTTTTCGGCGTGCTGGGTGACGCACAACTGGCCGAGGGTGTGCTGCGCCTGAAGCAAGGCGCAGCACCCGCGCCCGCGGCCCCGCCGTCACCTCCTCCCGCCCCCGAGCCGGTCACCATCCGCGAAGCAACTCCCGACGCGGCGCTACAACTGCTCACGCTGCTGCAACGCGACGCCCGCCTGATCGACTTCGTGCAGGAAGACATCACGAGCTACGGCGATGCCGATATCGGCGCCGCAGCGCGTGTGGTCCACGCAGGCTGCCGCAGCGCATTGCGCGAGCACTTCACGATCGAACCCATCCGCGCCGAAGCGGAAGGCGCGCGCATCACGCTGTCCCAAGGCTTCGACGCCAGCGCCGTGCGCCTGACCGGCAACGTCGTCGGCAGCCCGCCATTCACGGGCAGCCTCAGCCACCGCGGCTGGCGCGCCACCGACGTGCGCCTGCCCAAGCTCACACCTGGTCACGACGCATCCGTCATCGCCCCCGCCGAGGTCACACTATGAGCGACGCACGCTACTCGATCGGCATCGATCTCGGCACCACGCACTGCGCGCTCTCCTACGTCGACCTGTCGGCGAGCGAAGGCGACAAGGTCGCGCAACACGTGCTCGCCATCGACCAGCTGACCGCACCCGGCCAGATCGAAGCCCGCAATCTGCTGCCTTCGTTTCTCTACCTGCCGCATCCCGACGAACTTGCGCCTGGCGATCTCGCGTTGCCGTGGGCATCCGCGCCGCAGACGATCGTCGGCGAGATGGCGCGCAGTCGCGGCGCCGGCACGCCGATCCGCCTCGTGTCGAGCGCGAAAAGCTGGCTCTGCCATCCGGGCGTCGATCGGCGCGCGGCGATCCTGCCGGCCGACGCGCCCGCCGAGGTCACGCGCGTGTCGCCGCTCGAAGCCTCGGTGCGCTATCTGACGCATCTGCGCGATGCGTGGAATCACGCGCATCCCGACGCCCCATTCGATGTGCAGGACGTCACCGTGACGATCCCCGCGTCGTTCGATCCCGCCGCGCGCGAGCTGACCGCCGAGGCCGCGCACGCGGCGGGCTATCAGCGCATGACGCTGCTCGAAGAACCGCAGGCCGCGCTGTATAGCTGGATCGAAAAGAGTCGCGGTAACTGGCGCAAACAGGTGAAAGTCGGGGAAATCATTCTCGTTGTCGATGTGGGCGGCGGCACGACCGATCTTTCGCTGATCGCCGTGATCGAGCGCGAAGGCAATCTCGAACTGCATCGCGTGGCGGTCGGCGAGCATATCCTGCTCGGCGGCGACAACATGGATCTCGCGCTCGCGCATACGGTCGCGCGCAAGCTCGCGGCGCAGGGCACCCAGGCCGATCCGTGGCAGTTGCGCGCGCTCACCTATGCGTGCCGGGCGGCGAAGGAAACGCTGCTGACCGATGCGGCCGTCGATGCGGTGCCGCTGGTCGTGCCGAGCCGCGGCTCCAAGCTGATCGGCGGATCGATCCGCACCGAGCTGACGCGCGCCGAGCTGACGCAAATCATCCTCGAAGGCTTTTTCCCGCAGGTCGATGCGGCCGCGCGGCCGGCCAGCCGTACGCGCGCCGGTCTCACGCAACTCGGTTTGCCGTACGCGCAGGACGCGGGCATCACGCGCCATCTGGCGGCGTTTCTCGGCCGTCAGGCTGGCGCGCTGGCGGAACTCGAAGGCATGCAGGCGTTTGCGCCGTCCGCAAGCGGGTCGGGTGCGAGCTTCCTGCATCCCACCGCCGTGTTGTTCAACGGCGGCGTGTTCAAGTCGACGCTGCTGGTCGAGCGCGTGATGAATTCGCTGAACGGCTGGCTCGCGGCTGACGGCGGCTCGCCCGCGCGGCTGATCGAAGGCGTGGATCTCGATCTGGCGGTGGCGAGCGGTGCGGCCTACTACGGCTTCGTCAAGCGTGGACGCGGCGTGCGGATTCGCGGCGGCACGGCGCGCGCCTACTACGTCGCCGTCGAATCGGCGATGCCGGCGGTGCCCGGCATGGAGCCGCCAGTCTCCGCGCTATGCGTCGCACCGTTCGGCATGGAGGAGGGCACCGACGCGGCGCTGCCGGAACAGGAGTTTGGTCTCGTGGTCGGCGAGCCGGTGCATTTCCGGTTCTTCGGTTCTTCGGTTCGTCGGCAGGATCAGGTTGGTGTGATGCTCGATTACTGGTCACCCGACGAAATGCAGGAACTCGAGGAAATCCAGGCGACGCTGCCCGCCGAGGGCCGTGCAGTCGGTGAAGTCGTGCCGGTGAAGCTGCACGCACGCGTTACGGAGACCGGTACGCTTGAACTCGAAGCGATTCCGCGCGGCACCGACGAGCGCTGGAAAGTGCAGTTCGACGTGCGCGGCACGTCGGCCGAACACTAGCTTCATCGCCGATGAAGCGCTATACGGTCGGCATCGACCTTGGCACGAGCAATACGGTTGTTGCATACCGCGCGCTGGAATCGTCGGGCTCGTCGGATGCAAATGACGGCGACATCCAACTCTTCGAGATTGAACAGCTGGTCGCGCCGGGTCAGGTCAACGCGCAGGCACTGCTGCCATCCGCTCGCTATCACGCCGCTGACGGCGAGTTGAACGCAGCGGATCTACGTTTGCCATGGCCGCAAGACGCGTCGCTGGCCAACGGTGCCGTGATCGGGCGATGGGCGCGCGCACTCGGCGCGAAGGTGCCGGGGCGTCTGGTCGCAAGCGCGAAAAGCTGGATGTCGCACCCCTCCGTCGATCACCTCGCGCCGATCCTGCCGTGGGGCGCGACCGACGACGTCGCCAAAGTGTCGCCGGTCGACGCCAGCGCCAGCTATCTCGCGCACGTGCGTGCGGCGTGGAACGCGCGTTTTCCGGATGCGCCGCTCGAAGAACAGGACGTCGTGCTCACGGTGCCTGCGTCGTTCGACGAAGGGGCCCGGGCGTTGACGCTCGAAGCGACCAGACGCGCGCAATTGCCGGCACTGCGGCTGGTCGAAGAACCGCAAGCCGCGTTTTACGACTGGCTGTACCGGCATCGCGACACGCTCGCGCAATCGCTTGCTGATTCGCGGCTCGTGCTGATCTGCGACGTCGGCGGCGGTACCACCGACCTGACGTTGATCAAAGTGGCGCTCGACGAATCGGGCGAGCCGCAGATGACGCGCATCGGGGTCGGCAATCATCTGATGCTCGGCGGCGACAATATGGATCTCGCGCTGGCGCGGCTGGTCGAGAGCCGTCTTGCGCAAGGCACCGCAGGCGCCCCAGGCGAGCCGACTGCGGCGAGACTCTCTGCGGCCGATTTATCGCAACTGGTCGAGCGCTGCCGCGTCGCAAAGGAACAGTTGCTCGCCGCCAACGCGCCCGAGTCCGTCGCAATCACGCTGCTCGGCGCGGGCTCACGGTTGATCGGCGGCGCACGCACCGCGCATCTGACGCGCGATGAAGTCGAGCGTGTCGTGCTCGACGGCTTTTTCACGCGAACCGAGCCGGACGCGCTACCGCGCCGTTCGCGCGCGGCGCTGGTCGAATTCGGTCTGCCGTATGCCAGCGATCCCGCCGTCACGCGTCACGTCGCGGCCTTTCTCGCCCGTCATGCGGCACCTTCGCGCGAGGCGTTGGGGGACCGCGCGTCCGATGCCAATGACACCGCCGCGTTGCCCGTGCCCGACACGTTATTGCTGAACGGCGGCGTGTTTCGCGCCAGCAAGCTTGCGCAACGCCTCGCCGATACGCTGGGCGCGTGGCGCGGCGCGCCGCTCACCGTGCTCAACAATGCGAACCCGGATATCGCCGTCGCGCGTGGCGCGGTTGCGTATGCGCTCGCGCGCGCGGGCCATGCGCCGCGTGTCGGCGGTGGCTCTCCGCGTAGCTATTTCCTGCTGCTCGACGACGCGCGGGCGATCTGTTTGCTGCCGCGCGGCACCGAAGAAGGTCACGCCATTTCCCTCGACGACCGCGCGTTCGAACTGCGCCTCGGTGAACCGGTGCGTTTCACGTTGCTCTCGACCAACGCCGATACGCGGTATCGCGCGGGCGAACTGATCTCGCTCGATCGCGGCGACTTCGTGCGCCTGCCGCCGGTCGCGACCGTCCTGCTACCGCACGGCGCGACATCGGCGCCGCTACAGCAGCAACGCAGCGAAAGCCGCGTGCGCCTGGTCACGTCGATGAGCGAGGTCGGCACGCTCGACGTGATGTGCATCGCCGCCGACGATCCTTCGCAACGCTGGCAAATGCCGTTCGAGCTGCGCCGTGCGTCGGACGGTGCGGCCGATGCGCAGGCACCCGCCGAAACTGAGCGTCCGCGCGGCATGGACGATGCATTCGAAGCCATCGAGCACGCGTTCGGCGCGCGCGTGGCCGGCGTCGCGCGCACTGACATCAAGCGCTTGCGCGCGCAACTTGAGCAGGCGCTCGGTCCACGCGAGCAATGGAGCGCACCGGTGCTGCGCGAGCTGTTCGACGCGCTGTGGGCGCGCGCGAAACGCCGACGCCGCTCGGCCGATCACGAACGGGTGTGGCTCAACCTGACGGGTTATTGCGTGCGGCCTGGGTTTGGTCATCCGCTTGACGAATGGCGTGTCGCGCAACTGTGGACGCTGTTCGACGACGGCATCCAGTACATCCACGAAAGCCGCGTATGGTCCGAATGGTGGACGCTGTGGCGCCGCGCGGCGGGCGGGCTCGGCGAGACCGAGCAACAGGCGCTGCTCGAAGCGATGGAGATGCTGCAGGACGAGAACATCCGCAAACAAAAGCTGCCATTCGATCCGTTGAAGGTCGGCCACGCGGACATGATGCGCGTGCAGGCATCGCTCGAGCGGATTACGGTGAACGACAAGATCGCGCTCGTCGACCATCTGATGACGCGGCTCACTGCGCGCTCGCAGAAGACCTCGGAAGTGCCGCAGATCTGGTGGGCGATCGGGCGGATCGGCGCGCGTCTGCCGTTCTACGGCAGTGCGCACACCGTGGTGCCGCCCGAGGCCGCGTTGCCGTGGCTCGAGGCGGCGCTGGCGCTCGACTGGAAGCGCGTCGACACGGCGGCTTTCGCAGCCGCGCAGATCGCACGTCTGACTGGCGACCGCTCGCGGGATCTGCCCGACGATGTGCGCGACAAGGTGGCGCGCCGTCTGGCCACGCAGAGCGGCGCGGCATCGTGGGTGCGGATGGTGCGTGAAGTGGTGAGCCTCGACGAAGCCGATCGTTCGCGCGTGTTTGGTGAAACCTTGCCGACGGCGCTTCGGCTGGTGGGGTAGGCGTAGTCGCACGACCTCGAACTAGAATTGCAGTTTTAGCCCGGAATAAGCCCATGT
Organism: Paraburkholderia sp.; assembly: GCA_035536055.1. Classification (GTDB taxonomy): domain Bacteria; phylum Pseudomonadota; class Gammaproteobacteria; order Burkholderiales; family Burkholderiaceae; genus Paraburkholderia. The sequence goes on from DATLOW010000206.1 coordinate 5,480, forward strand.
CTTTCGCCTCGCTCGGCCTGATCGATCTTTTGCTGCGCAATCTGCAGGACCTCGATTACCGCACACCTACGCCGGTGCAGGCCAAGGCGATTCCTGCCGTGCTTGGCGGCAAGGACGTAATGGCGGCGGCGCAGACCGGCACCGGCAAGACCGCGGGCTTTGCGCTGCCGCTGCTGCAACGGCTCGTGCAGCACAGTCCGGCGGTGTCCAGCAACCGCGCGCAGGTTCTGGTGCTGGTGCCCACGCGCGAACTGGCCGAGCAAGTGCTGCAAAGCTTTATCGACTACGGCAAAGGCCTCGACTTGCGATTTCTGGCCGCCTACGGCGGTGTGAGTATCAACCCGCAGATGATGAAGTTGCGCAAAGGCGTGGACGTGCTCGTTGCCACGCCGGGCCGTTTGCTGGATCTCAATCGCCAGAACGCAGTGCAGTTCGACCAGGTACAAACGCTGGTGCTGGATGAGGCCGACCGCATGCTGGATCTGGGCTTTGCCCGCGAACTCAACGCGGTCTTTGCGGCGTTGCCCGTTGAGCGCCAGACGCTGCTGTTCTCTGCGACGTTCACCGACGATATTCGCGCGATGGCGGCGGGCATTCTGCGCAGCCCGGTGAATATCAGCGTCAGCCCGCCCAATGTCACGGCCAGCAAGATCAAGCAGTGGGTCGTGCCGGTGGATAAGAGAAACAAGCCTGAGCTCTTCATGCACCTTGTGGCCGAGAACAAATGGGAACACGCGCTGGTGTTCGTCAAAACGCGCAATGGCGTGGAATACCTGGCGGCCATGCTGGATGAAGCCGGCTATGCGGTCGACACGATCCACGGCGACAAACCGCAACCGGCCCGCCTGCGTGCGCTGGAGCGCTTCAAGGCGCGCGAAGTATCGATGCTGGTCGCCACCGATGTGGCCGCGCGCGGGCTGGATATCGACGATCTGCCGCTGGTGATCAACGTCGATCTGCCGATCGTCGCGCAAGACTATGTGCACCGTATCGGTCGTACCGGCCGCGCGGGCGCCAGCGGCGTCGCGGTGTCTCTGGTGTGCGCCGACGAAGCGCCGCAACTGGCCGCGATTGAGGCGCTGATCCGGCAAACGCTGCCCCGTGAAGAAGAGCCCGGGTTTGAAGCGGACCATCGCGTGCCAGAAACGAGCGCGACGGGGCAGATCATCAAGAAGCCTAAAAAACCCAAGAAGCCGAAAGTGCCGCAAGCCGGGTCGGGTGCTATGCCGGTGACGGGCAACAAGCCGCGTCCGCACGGTGGTGAAAATAAGCGCAAGGCGGTGGCACAGCACGCTGGCGCTGCGGGTGACACAGGCCTGTCTGGCGTGAACCCTTTCAGCATGAAAAAGCCGCGTGGCAAAACTGGCGGCAAGACCGTTGCGGGTGCACCTAAGCCGGCAGCGAAACCCGCCGGTGGCCGCGGCAAGCGCCAACCCTGATCTGTGGGGATGGTAACGCCTGGATAGCGTCAGGTGCGCCCTGTCGGTACTCGCCGTAGCGGAAGGCGGACACATTCGTGCAGCAGCGCATCCAGGTCACTGGATGCGCGCTTATGCGGGAGCCTATGTTTCAGGCCTCAGAATCCCACTCTTTCTCTACCTTTAAGCGCCAGCATCTCACGCGCCTCCGCGGGCGTCGCAATTTCATAGCCGAGATCCTCGAGTATCCGGCGCACCTTGATGACCTGCTCAGCGTTCGAACTCGCAAGCTTGCCACGCGCGATGTTCAACGAATCTTCGAGTCCGACCCGGACGTTGCCGCCCATCATTGCCGCCGTCGTTGCGAAGTTCATCTGCGCGCCGCCCGCGCCGAGCACCGACCAACGATAGTCGTTGCCGAATAGCCGGTCGGCGGTCCGCTTCATAAACACAAGATTGTCGAGGTCCGCACCGATGCCACCCAGAATCCCAAAGATAAACTGGATGAAAACCGGCGGCTTGAACATGCCGATGTCCATGCAGAATCTCAGGTTGTACAAGTGGCCGACGTCGTAGCACTCATGCTCGAACTTGACGCCATGTTGTTCGCCCAGTTCCTTCGCCGTGAAGCCGATATCG
>DATLOW010000207.1:0-10613 GCA_035536055.1 Paraburkholderia sp.
GTGCACGTCGATCCGCAGTTGACGCTCGACCAGGCGAAGGCCGCCGACGCGCGGCTCGCCAGCGGCGACGCCGGTGCGCTGACCGGCCTGCCGATCGCCCATAAAGACGTGTTCGTCACGCGCGGGTGGCGCTCGACCGCCGGCTCGAAGATGCTCGAGAACTATGCGAGCCCGTTCGATGCGACCGTGGTTGAACGTTTGAACCGCGCCGGCATGGTGTGCGTCGGCAAGACGAACATGGACGAGTTCGCGATGGGTTCGTCGAACGAGAACTCCCATTTCGGCCCGGTGCACAACCCGTGGGATACCAGGGCGGTGCCCGGCGGTTCGTCGGGCGGTTCGGCCGCGGCGGTTGCCGCGCGGCTCGCGCCGGCTGCGACCGGCACCGATACCGGCGGTTCGATTCGCCAGCCGGCGTCGTTCTCCGGCGTGACCGGTATCAAGCCGACTTACGGGCGCGTGTCGCGTTACGGGATGATCGCGTTCGCGTCGTCGCTCGATCAGGGCGGTCCGTTCGCAAAAAGCGCCGCCGATTGCGCGCTACTGCTGAACGCAATGGCCGGGTTCGACGAACGCGATTCGACCAGCCTCACGCGCGAAGACGAAGATTTCACGCGCCATCTGGGGCAGACGTGGTCGGGCGACGCGGGCGCGGCGGACAAGCCGCTTGCCGGTTTTCGCATCGGCCTGCCGAAGGAATACTTCGGCGCCGGCCTTGCCGACGACGTGCGCGCCGCCACCGACGCCGCGCTCAAGCAATACGAAGCGCTCGGCGCCACGCTGGTCGACGTGTCGTTGCCGAAAACCGAGCTGTCGATCCCGGTTTACTACGTGATCGCACCGGCCGAAGCGTCGTCGAACCTGTCGCGTTTCGACGGCGTGCGCTATGGCCATCGCGCCGCGCAGTACGGCGATCTGCTCGACATGTACAAGAAGTCGCGCGCCGAAGGCTTCGGGCCTGAAGTGAAACGCCGCATTCTGGTCGGCACCTATGTGCTGTCGCACGGCTACTACGACGCGTACTACCTGCAGGCGCAAAAAATCCGCCGCATCATCGCGCAAGACTTCCAGCAGGCGTTCAGGCAGTGCGACGTGATCATGGGACCGGTCGCACCGTCGGTGGCATGGGATATCGGCGCGAAGGGCGACGATCCGGTGCAGATGTATCTGGCCGATATCTACACGCTGTCGGTGAGCCTCGCCGGCTTGCCGGGCATGAGCGTGCCGTGCGGTTTCGGCGCGGGCGCGAACGCGCAGCGGCCGGTCGGCCTGCAGATCATCGGCAACTATTTCAACGAAGCACGCATGCTGCAGGTGGCGGACGCGTTCCAGCGCGTCACCGACTGGCATCGCAAGGCGCCGGCGGGAGTTTGATCATGGCCAAAGAATGGGAAGTCGTTATCGGTCTCGAGACGCACGCGCAGTTGTCGACGGTCTCGAAGATCTTTTCGGGTGCCGCGACGGCGTTCGGCGCCGAGCCGAACACGCAGGCCTGCCCGGTCGATCTGGCGCTGCCGGGCGTGCTGCCGGTGATGAACCGCGGCGCTGTCGAGCGTGCGATCCGCTTCGGGCTGGCGATCGGCGCGACGGTCGCGCCGCGCAGCATCTTCGCGCGCAAGAACTACTTTTATCCGGACCTGCCGAAGGGCTATCAGATCAGCCAGTACGAAATTCCGGTCGTGCAGGGCGGGCAGATCACGATCCAGGTGCCCGCTAACGAAAAGGCCGGCAAGGACGCGTACGAGAAGACCGTCAATCTGACCCGCGCGCACCTCGAAGAAGATGCCGGCAAGTCGCTGCACGAAGACTTCGCGGGTATGACCGGCATCGACCTGAACCGCGCGGGCACGCCGCTGCTGGAAATCGTCACCGAGCCGGAAATGCGCAGCGCGGCCGAAGCGGTTGCCTACGCGAAGGCGCTGCATGGGCTCGTGATGTGGCTCGGCATCTGCGACGGCAATATGCAGGAAGGCTCGTTCCGCTGCGACGCTAACGTATCGGTGCGGCCGGTCGGTCAGCAGGAGTTCGGCACCCGCGCCGAAATCAAGAACCTGAACTCGTTCCGCTTCCTCGAAGAAGCGATCCAGTACGAAGTGCGCCGCCAGATCGAACTGATCGAAGACGGCGGCACCGTGGTGCAGGAAACGCGTCTGTACGATCCGGACAAGCGCGAAACGCGCTCGATGCGCAGCAAGGAAGACGCGCACGACTATCGCTACTTCCCGGACCCGGACCTGATGCCGCTGGTGATCGACTCCGCGTGGGTCGAGCGCGTGAAGGGCGAGATGCCGGAGCTGCCGGCGGCGATGCAGCAGCGTTTCGTCGAGCAGTATGGGTTGACGCGTTATGACGCGGGCGTGGTGACGTCGAGCAAGGCGATGGCTGCGTACTACGAGGCGGTGGTCGCGAAGGCCGGTGCGGCGCAGGCGAAGGTCGCGGCGAACTGGCTGATGGGCGAAGTGTCGTCGCAGCTGAACCGCGAAGACCTCACGATCGAAGACAGCCCGGTTTCCGCCGCGCAGCTCGCGCTGCTGCTGCAGCGCATCGCCGACGGCACGATCTCGAACAAGATCGCGAAGGAAATCTTCGTCGCGATCTGGGACGAGAAAGCCACCGACGAAGCCGCCGCCGATCGCATCATCGAAGCGAAGGGCCTGAAGCAGATTTCGGACACCGGCGCGCTCGAAGCGATCATCGACGAAGTGCTGGCCGCCAACCAGAAGTCGGTCGACGAATATCGCGCCGGCAAGGAAAAGGCGTTCAACGCGCTGATCGGTCAGGCGATGAAGGCGACCAAGGGCAAGGCGAATCCGCAGCAGGTCAACGAACTGCTGAAGAAGAAGCTGTCCTGAGTGCGGCGCGCCTGGCGCGCGCGCAACCGATGCGCTGCGCAGGCAGCGCTTTTGGGTCATGATGGGCTGTTGCCGGATGAGAATTGGGCAACAGCCCATTCGTTTTGGGCGAGATAGTCCGCCAGGCTTGTCAGTCGAAGAGGAGACGTTTGATGGCCAAGAAACCCGAGCTCGACGATTTCCGCGTGCCGTTTTTCGAAGAAGGCAAGAAATCCGCATTCAAGCTGACCGACTTCGATCCCGGCCTGAAGCCGTTCACCAACGGTTCGAAAGATGAGAACCGCGAGCGTCTCGCGGAAATCGGCGCGAAGCTCGACGCGCTGCAGGAGCGGCTGCACGCGCAGCAGCGGCAGCGCGTGCTGCTGGTGTTGCAAGGGATGGACACCAGCGGCAAGGACGGCACGATTCGCGCGGTGTTTCACGAGGTCGATCCGCTTGGGCTGCGCATCGTGCCGTTCAAGGCGCCGACGCCGGTCGAGGCCGCGCACGATTTTCTGTGGCGCGTGCATTCACAGGCGCCGGCCGCGGGCGAACTGACGATCTTCAACCGCAGCCACTACGAAGACGTGCTGGTGCCGACCGTGCTCGGCCAGTTGACCAAAGACCAGCGCGAAACGCGCTATCGCCATATCCGTCACTTCGAAGCGCTACTGGCCGACAGTGGCACGACAATCGTCAAATGCATGTTGCACATATCCAAGGACGAGCAGCGCACGCGACTGCAGGCACGCATCGCCGATCCGACCAAGCACTGGAAGTTCGACGTCTCCGATCTCGACGCGCGCAAGCAGTGGGACAAGTATCAGGACGCATACGACGATGCGCTCGCGGCTACGTCGACCGAATACGCGCCGTGGTACGTGATTCCCGCCGATTCGAAAACGCACCGCAACGTGATGATTGCCGAGCTGTTGCTGCGCACGATGGACGCGCTGAAGCTCGAATATCCGCCGGCCAAGGAATCGCTAAAGGGTGTGGTGGTCGAATGAACGCGGCGCTAGCGGCATAAAGAACATACCAGGTTGAAGAACAAAAAGGAATGACATGTTGCGTGTAATCACCGCCAATCTGAACGGCATTCGCTCTGCATCGAGCAAGGGTTTTTTCAAGTGGTTCGGCGAGCAGAACGCCGATGTGCTGTGCGTGCAGGAAATCAAATGCTCGCAGGACGATATGACGCCGGAGTTCCTTGCACCGCATGATTTCACCGGCTATTTCCAGCATGCGGTGAAAAAAGGCTATAGCGGCGCAGGCGTCTATACGCGGCACGAGCCGGATGAAGTCGTGATCGGATTCGGCAGCGAGGAGTTCGATGCGGAAGGGCGTTACGTCGAGCTGCGCTTCGGCAAGCTGTCGGTGATCTCGGTGTACGTGCCGTCCGGGTCGAGCGGCGAAGACCGTCAGCTGGCGAAGTATCGCTTTATGGACGTGTTCATGCCGCATCTCGCGGAGCTGCGCAAGGAACGTGAGGTGATCGTGTGCGGCGACGTCAACATCGTCCACAAGGAAATCGACATCAAGAACTGGAAGAGCAACCAGAAGAATTCCGGTTGCTTGCCGGAGGAACGCGCGTGGCTGACGAAGCTGTTCGATGAAGTCGGTTATGTCGACGTGTTCCGCACGCTCGATCAGCGGCCCGAGCAGTACACGTGGTGGAGCAATCGCGGGCAGGCGTATGCGAAGAACGTCGGGTGGCGTATCGATTACCAGATCGCGACGGCGGGTATCGCGTCGAAAGCGAAGCGCGTCGACGTGTTCCGCGATATCAAGTTCAGCGATCATGCGCCGCTGACGATCGACTACGATCACACGCTCGCCAGTTAGGCGGGCGAAGCGGCGGACGGCGCTTCGCGCCGGTGCCCTGGTCGGGCTTCTCGCTAGTCGCGCTGGTCGTGTAAGTCGCGCTGCTCGCGCGCCGCGGTTCGCCGCTGCTTGCCGAGGCCCGGATAGTCCGGCAGCGTATCCACGGTCTTGCCGATCGCCTTCGCGTACAGCGGCAGCATGTCGGACAGCCGCTTCAAGATGTCCTGGCGGCGCGCGGTCGTGTACGGGTGCACATAGATGAACCCTTGATCGCGATTGCTGCGCGTTGCGGCCGCGAGCTTGTCCCATAGCGTGATTGCCGCACGTGGATCGTAGCCGGCGCGCGATGCGATTTCACTGCCGATCACATCGGCTTCGGTTTCGTCGGCCGCTTCGTATTTCATCTCCAGCAGTTGCGAGCCGATCCCGAGCGGTGCCGCGCCAAGGTCCGCCAGACCGAACAACTGCGGGATCGACCCCGAACCGAGCTGCGCGGCCTGCTGTTCGCCGAGCCGCTCGCGCGCATGCTCGCGCAACGCATGCGCGATCTCGTGGCCGAGCAGCACGCCGAGTTCGTTGTCGTTGAGCTTTACGCGATCGAGTATGCCGCTGTACACGACGATCTTGCCGCCCGGCAGGCAGTACATGCGGATGTCCGGCGAACGGACCACCGCGACGTCCCACTTCCAGTGCCTGGTGCGGTCGCTCCACTTCAGCGAGTAGGGGATCAGCTTGTCGACGATCGTGCGCACCCGTTGCACATGCGCATCGGTGTCGGGGTACAGGCGGTTTGCGTGCTGGGCGCCGCGCGCGATCTGGTCGAATTCCTCGGCGGCTTGAGCTTCGAGCATCGACGATGGGATCAGGTTGCGGAACACCGCATAGCCGCCATAGCGTAGCTGCGGGTTGGGCTGGAAGGGTGTCGATGTGGCGGCAGGGCTGGAGGTTGGCACCGGCGAGCGCGACGAGACGGGTCCGGCGGCGCCGGAGCCTGCTTCGGTGGGCGCTGATGCGCCGGAGGAAGCGCCGGCAGTACCCGATGCGCCAGCCGCTTCGGGTTTGGCTTCGGATTTCTGTTCGGATTTTTGCTCGGATTTCGCCGCAGCTGCCGGCGGACTTGCACCGCCTGCAGCGTTGCCTTGCGCGGCACCAGGCGGATTGGCGGGCGCGTTTGCCGACGGATTGGCCGGTGCGCTTATAGGCGGATTGGCCGGCGCGCTCGTGGACGCATTTGCCGCCGGGTTTGCCGCTGGATGCGTCGCTGGATTTGCCGCCGGAGTTGCCGCTGGATTGGCCGACGGATTGGCCGCTGGATTCGCCGGCGGATGCGCCGCTGACCCGGTGGCCGCCGCCGCCGCATTGACGCCCGAACCCGCGGCCGCATCCGCCGCATACGCGCCGCAAGGCACGAGACCCGCGCACAGCCACACGAGCATCGCGGCACGCAGATGCATCAGACGATAGGGGTTACGGCGCATTGCAACAGCCGACACGACAGACAATTGCCGTCTGCGAGCGGCGCGCCGCGGGACGAACCACGTCACGACGGCTTCCTCCACGGAGCGATCCGGAACAAAAGTAGCATACCGGGCACCGCAAGCAATGTGCACGCAATGAAGTAATGGAACCAGCCGAACTGCGCGACCACATAGCCGCTTGCTGCCGACGCGAGCGTACGCGGCACCGATGCAAGACTCGTGAACAGCGCAAACTGGGTGGCCGTATAGCGCGGATCCGTCGTGCTGGCGATGTAAGCGGTGAAAGCAGCGAGCGTGAGGCCGGTGGTGAAGGTCTCGAACCCATAAACGATCGCAAGCGCAAACAGCTTCGGATCGAGCTGCACTGTCCAGCTGCTGCCTACAGCGGAAAGCACCTCGGTCGTGAACCGGCTGAGCGTCGCGGCCAGATGATAGGTCGGCGCGAGTTCCGCTGCGCCCGGCCCGAATTGCGTGAGCCACGCAAAGCCGAGTGTCGACACCATCTGCAGGATGCCGAAGATCCACAGCCCGCGGCCGATGCCGATCTTCATCAGCCAGATGCCGCCGATGATGCCGCCCGCAAGGCTTGCGCCGAATGCAGTCGTTTTCGCGATCACGCCGATTTCCGTGCGCGAAAAGCCAATATCGAGGAAGAACGACGTGGACAGCGTGGTCGCCATCACGTCGCCGAGCTTATACAGAAAGATAAAGGCGAGCACGAACAGCGCGCCGGTCCAGCCGTCGCGCCGGATGAATTCGCGAAACGGCTCGACGATCGCTGCGCGCAGGTTCTTCGGTGGCGCGCCGTGCACTTCGGGCTCGCGCACGACCAGCGTCATGATCATGCCGGGCAGCATGAATGCCGCGGTGAAAACGAACACGGTAGCCCACGGCAGATGGTCCGACAGAATCAGCGACAGCGAGCCGGGAATCAGCGCAGCAATCTTGTACGCGTTCACATGCACCGCGTTGCCGAGCCCCTGCTCGGTATCGCGCAGCAGTTCGCGCCGGTACGCGTCGATCACGATGTCCTGGCTCGCGCCGAAAAACGCGACCAAGGCCGTGAGCGCGGCCACCGTCCAGATCGCATCGCGCGGCGACACGATACCCAGCGACGCAATCGCGGCAGCGACCAGAATCTGCGTGAACAGCATCCAGCCGCGCCGCCGTCCCGGCCGCCAGAACGGCAGGCTCGGCACGTAGCGGTCCATCAGCGGCGCCCACACGAACTTCCATGTATAGGGAAACTGAATCAGCGCGAACAGGCCGATTTCCTTCAGGTTCACGCCTTCGGAACGCAGCCAGGCCTGCACGAGGTAGACGAGCGTGAAGAGCGGCAGCCCCGACGTAAAGCCGAGAAACACGCAGATCAGCATGCGCGTATTCAGAAAGGCGCGCCAGCCGGTGTGTTGTTCGTGAGCGTTAAGTGCGCGCGCCTCGTGTGGCGGGTTCGACATGTGGATGGTGGCGTTAGCTTTTCTTGACGCGATAGACCGCAAGACTACCACGCCAGTTCACGCCCCAACGCACGGTCTGGCCGCCGTGCAGCACCACGCGATCGAGGATCTCGATGCCCACTTCGGGCGCGAGCGCCTCGAAGTCCTTGATGGTCAGCACGCGCACGTTCGGCGTGTTGTGCCATTGATAAGGCAGCGATTTCGACACCGGCATGCGGCCTTGCAACACCGCGAGACGATGCGACCAGTAGCCGAAGTTCGGGAAGGATACGATGCACTCCTTGCCGACCCGCACCGTTTCGCGCAGGATCGCCGCGGTCTGGTGAATCGTCTGCAGCGTCTGCGACAGGATCGCGAAATCGAAGCTGCCGTCTTCGAACAGGCGCAGGCCGTCCTCGAGGTTTTGCTGGATCACGTTGACGCCGTTCTTCGCGGCCGCCAGCACACCGGCATCGTTCAGCTCGATGCCGTAGCCCTGCACTTCCAGTTCTTCGCTCAGCAGCGACAGCAGCGAGCCGTCGCCGCAACCGAGGTCGAGCACCGTCGCGCGCGGCTCGACCCAGCGGGCGATCGCGCGAAAGTCCGCGCGCGCGGACAGAAAATCGAAGGCTTGCTGGTTCATGCGTTCACCTCGTGCGCGATCCGTTCGTAGTAGGCGCGCATCAGGTTGTGATAGCGGGCGTCGTCGAGCAGGAACGCGTCGTGGCCGTGCGGCGCGTCGATTTCGCCGTACGTCACCTGGCGTTTGTGGTCGAGCAGCGCCTTGACGAGTTCGCGCGAGCGGGCCGGCGCGAAACGCCAGTCGGTCGTGAAACTGGCGATCAGGTACTTCGCCTTCGTATGCGCGAGCGCGGCGGTCAGATCGCCGTCGAAGGCTTTGGCCGGATCGAAGTAGTCGAGCGCGCGCGTGATCAGCAGGTACGTGTTCGCGTCGAAGTAGTCGGCGAACTTGTCGCCCTGGTAGCGCAGATACGACTCCACTTCGAATTCGACGTCGAAGCTGAAGTTGTACGCGTCGAGCGCGCCTTCCGCGCGGCGCAGTGCGCGGCCGAATTTGGCCGCCATGTCGTCGTCCGACAGATAGGTAATGTGGCCGATCATCCGCGCGACGCGCAGGCCGCGTTTCGGCTTCACGCCATGCGCGTAGTAGTCGCCGCCGTGAAAGTCCGGGTCCGACAGGATCGCCGAGCGCGCCACTTCGTTGAACGCAATGTTCTGTGCGGACAATTTCGGTGTGGACGCCACCACGATGCAGTGCGCGACACGCTCCGGATACATCGTGCTCCACGCCAGCGCCTGCATGCCACCGAGGCTGCCGCCCATCACCGCGGCAAAGCGCTCGATGCCGAACGCGTCGGCCACGCGCGCCTGCGCGTCGACCCAGTCTTCGACCGTGATCACCGGGAAGCGCGCGCCGTACGGCGTGCCGGTGGCCGGATCGATGCTCATCGGGCCGGTCGAGCCGAAGCACGAACCCAGATTGTTGACGCCGATCACGAAGAAGCGGTTCGTATCGAGCGGTTTGCCCGGGCCGACCATGTTGTCCCACCAGCCGACGTTCTTCGGGTCGTCCGCGTAGACGCCTGCGACGTGATGCGATGCGTTCAGCGCATGGCACACCAGTACCGCGTTGCTGCGCGCCGCGTTCAAGGTGCCGTAAGTCTCGACCATCAGGTCGTAGTTCGCGAGCGAGCTGCCGTTCTGCAAACGCAGCGGCTCGGTGAAATGCATTTTTTGTGGAGCGACGATGCCGATCGATTCCATTGATTCCGCCTTTGACGACTGCCGGGCGGCTAAATGGTGTCGGCTGCGCGGAGAAAACCGGGGCGCGGGGCTGACGACCTCTTTAGCCGCATTTATGTGAACCGCGTGGACCAGCAAGGTCCGGCAGGTTCGCGCGCCCGCAATCGAGTCAGCAAATCGGCGCGCTACTACGTTGGGTGAAGCCTCGGGTGGAGATGCTTTGGCCTTCTGTCAGTCCGCTGTTACCGGACCGCAGGGCTGCCACACCCGTGCAATAGCCGCAAAGTATAGCGGAAAATCCCGCGCGCCAGCGTCGGCCCGCGGGTCGGCGGCGATTCACGGCGCGCGGAGCATGCCATGCCGTGAACCGCCGCACCGCGCCGCCCCGGCGGGCAAGGGCCGCTACTGCAGAATCAGCAGCAACTGCGCATCGGCATGCTCGCCCGGCGCGCGGGCGAAGCCGCTTCGCGCATACCGGTGCCAGCGTCCGATGATGTAGCTGAGCAGCAGATTCGCGCGCACGGTCGGATCGTACCCGGCCGGCAGCGGCACTGCGGCTTCGCGTTTCGCATGAGGCTGCGCTTGCTGCTGAGCTTGCAGCTGTGCTTGCGTGGCCTGGGTCGCGTCCTCGGCATGCGGCGCCTCACGCGCATTCGCCTCCATCAAGCCGACCCGCAGACATTGCTTCAACGACGCCTCGATGCGTTCCAGCATCTGGTTGACGCGCTCGGTGAGCCGCTCGTGCTCGCCCACCAGCGCCTCGCAGGTCAGCACGCGTGTCATGCCGGGATTTTTCGCGGAGAAATTCAGCAGCGTCAGCGCGATGGCGCGCGCCTGCAGCACGCCGTTCGGCTCCTTCGCGACGATCTGGTTGATCAGCCCGAACAACGAATGCTCGATAAATTCGATCAGCCCTTCGAACATCTGCGCCTTGCTCGCGAAGTGGCGGTACAGTGCCGCTTCGGATACCCCGAGGCGCGCGGCGAGAGCCGCGGTGGTGATCTTTTCGTTTTTCGGCGCCTCGAGCATCGCTGCGAGTGTCTGCAGGATATGCACGCGGCGTTCGCCCGGCTTCAGGCGCGCCGCGCGAGCGGGCTGGCCGTTCGCGTGGGCGGCGTCGTCGCCATCGCCCGGCTGGTCCGGCTTGTCTTCGGTTACGGCCTCGTCATGCTTGCGAATCGGCTGCATGTCTGTCGTCCCTTCAGTCGCGCCGAGCGGTTGCCCAGTCGTAGCGATTTTAACGAACGAATGCGCCGGTCGACATAATGCGGGCGTCCGGT
>DATLOW010000208.1:0-3484 GCA_035536055.1 Paraburkholderia sp.
CCCCCCCCCGCGACGCAGAAGGTCCTGTTGCGATACGGGTGAGGCCGCCGATGCTTCGAAAGACACGCTCAATGCGTGCCTGAAATCAGATCGAACCCGTTCTCCTTCAGAGACATCTGCACCGCCGGTCCCGTCAGATAGGACACCAGCCGTTTCGCCGCGTCCGGATGCTCGCTCCTCACGCCGATGCCTGCCGCGTAGGTAGTGACAAGCTGTAAATCTTCCGGAATCGGGCCGACCAGCGTGACGCCGTGGACGGGCTTGATTTCACTCGTTTGTCCCAGTCCAACGGACACCTCGCCGCGTGCCATTGCTTCCATCGCGGTTTGTCCCTCCGGATAGTATTTGACCTTCGGGCTCACCGTGCCGCCGATCCCCAGCCGGTCGATCAGCTTGGCGAGATAGATGCCCGAGGTCGCGCCCGTCGCAGGGTCGGCCATGCCGATCGACGGCGCGTCGAGCAGCACTTTCTTGAACGCATCGTCATCGCCTATGCCAGGCAACGCGGTTCCGGCCTTCACCGCGACACCGAGCCGCACACGTGCGACCTCCACCTTGGAACCGTCCTTTACCACACCACGTTCAGCCAGTCTTGCGAGAGGCTGGGGCGGAGCGATCACGACGTCGAAGGTCTTGCCCGACATTGCCCAATCGCGCACCTGTCCCGCGGTGCCGTAGACCAGGCGCACGTGATCACCTGTGGCGGCCAGATACTGCTCAGGCAACGCTTCGAGCGCGCCCTTCATCGCAGCGGCCGAGAGAACGACCAACTCGGCCGCATGAACGGACTGCGCCATGGCCAACGCCATCGCAACAAGCAGCCCGCTTCGGATCTTTTTCAGCATAGGTACGAATAAGCGTCAGTGGATACAAGAACTGTCGAGAAACAACGAGAAACAACCAGAAACCTCACAACGCGTTAGGCGCATAGCGCCTTTCAGCCTCCTCCTTCGCGTCGAGACCGACCAGCTCGTTATACCGCCGGATCGGCATCAGCTGCGACGCGACTGCGCCGAGATGTCCATCGCGCCGCAAGGCGCCCAATGCGTCGTCGACCGCACGCGCGGCGGCCAACATGGTCGTGATCGAATACATCACCGCGGACGCGCCGGCGCGCTCGATCTCCGCGACGGATCCCGCATTCGTCTGCGCGGCCTGCGAAACATTCGACAGCTGTGGGCATGGCACCGCCTCGCAAATCGCGCGCAGATCCTCGATACGATCCGCGCCCTGCACGAAGGTCATGTCCGCGCCCGCTTCGCGATAACGCTGCGCACGCTCGATGGCTTCTTCCCGGCCATGGATACCAAGTGCGTCGGTACGCGCGCAGATCACCAGCGCCGGGTCGCGGCGCGCATCGAGCGCCGCGTGAATCTTACCGACCATCTCGGCGATCGGGATCACGGCCTTGCCGGCGAGATAACCGCAACGCTTCGGCGTAGCCTGGTCCTCCATAAAGAACCCCGCCACACCGGCGCGCTCGAACAGCCGCACCATCTGTTGCACATTGTGCACGCCGCCGAAGCCGGTGTCGGCATCCACCAGCACCGGCAAGCTCGTCGCGCACGCAATGCGCGCGTAGTGCTCGACATAGTCGCGCATACTGAGCTGGCCGAGGTCGGGCTCGCCGAGCAACACACCTGTCGCGGCGTTGCCGCCCGCCAGTAACGCCTCGAAACCATGCGCCTGCGCCAGCTTGGCGGACAGCGCATCGTGTACGCCGGGCAATACCACGATTTCGGGGCGCGCTAACAGCTCACGCAAACGGATTCCTGGATGCATCTGAGAGTGTCCTTGAAATTGTCCTTGCGCTTCAGCGACCGGAAAGGCGCGACGCCGCCCGGCCCAGCGTCCAGTTGGCGACGATCGCGAAAATCATCAACAGCAATGCAAGCGCCATGATGGTGTCGTTGTCCGCCAGGTTGATGGCGCGGACCAGCATATGGCCGACACCGCGCTCGCCGCCGAACATCTCGCCGATCAGCGTACCGAGCAGCGTCAGCGACAGGCCGATGCGCATGCCGGTCAGCAGTTGCGGCGCGATGGCCGGCAGCAGTACGTGCACGAGTGCGGCGCGCGGCGACAACGAAAGCGCGCGCGCCGTGCGCGCATAAACGGGCTTCAGATTGCGGATCGCTGCCATCCCGACCAGCACCACCGGTACGATGCCGTGCAGCACGCCGAAGGTCACCTTCGACCCGGTGCCGAGGCCGCAGATCAGCAGCACGATCGGATAAAGCGTGACCTTGGGGATCGCATAGAACGACACCAGCAGCGGTTCGGCCACTTCGCCCGCGAAGTGTCGCGTGCCGAGCCATGCGGCCAGCAGCAGGCCGCCGCACCACGAAATGGCCAGCGCGAGCAGAAAAGAACCCAGCGTCGCGAGCAGATCGGGCCGATAGCGCGCCTCGCTCAGGATCGTCATCAGCCGTTGCGCTGCCGGCAGCGGGCCGGCTAGCGCGTCGTGTCCCAGCGCGAGCGCCGCGGCCTGCCACAGCGCGACGAGCAGCACGGCGGCCATTACGCCACCGGGTTGCAGCCGCAGGCGGCGCGCCGAGCCCGAGGAAAGTTTCATTTGCCAGGCTTCAGCCACCGGACACCCCCTTGAGCGTGCGCAACGGTCCGCCGAGCCGGCCGATCAGCAGCGACAGCAGAGAGTTGAGCAGGAACGAAGCCGCAATCACGATGACGATCAGCCCGTACATGCGGGCCGTCATGAAGTTGTCGTAGCTGAACGCGATATCGTGGCCGATACCGACGCTGGACAGGATGAACTCGCCGGCGATCGTGCCGATCAGCGAATAGGCGAGCACGAGACGCAGACCGACTACCAGGTGAGGCAGCGCCGCGGGCAGCCAGATATGGAAGAGACGCCGCATCGGATCGAGCCGCATTACGCGTGCGGTTTTTAGCAGCGCGCGCGGGATGCACTCCAGTGCCGTGACCGTGCTCAGCACCATCGACGCAACGGCGAACACAAATGAGATCGCGATGATCGGCCGCTCGCCGATCCCGAACAGCACGATCATCACCGGGTAGAAGATAAAGACCGGCACCGCGTACCAGGAAGACAAGATGGGATCGGCGAGACGCTTCAACCAGCTCAGCCTGAACAAACACAGCCCTGCGAGGATGCCAATCACGATTGAAAGCGCGGCCGCGATCAGCACTTCCTCGAGCGTCGTGAGCACCGACATGCGCAACGCCGGATCGGCGAGCACCTGCCATGCCGCGTCGAGCATCGTGCTGGGCGGAACCATCGTGATGCGTGCGATCAGACCGGCGCGGCAAGCGATTTCGAGCAGCGCGAGCACGGCGATCACTAGCGCCCATCGCACGGTCGATGGCCGCAGCCGCGCGCGGGCGGCGCCGCTCATACGCCACCTCGCATCGCCTTCATCGATTCGCCGCGCAAGCGTTCCCACAGACGGCCGGTCAGCGCACCGAAGGCGGCGGTACTGGCCACCGTGCTGTCACGCTCGCG
>DATLOW010000209.1:0-53084 GCA_035536055.1 Paraburkholderia sp.
TCGTTCGAGTACGGGGACGTGTCGGCATAAGCATATGCACACGTTGCGCTGACAAGCGCAACGGCAAGCAGGCGGGGAAGGTATCTCATGGTTGCGGCCTCAACTTTCGAGCAAGCTTTTTCATTTTAGAAGGCGCGCTAAAGGCGCGTGCGGCAAAGGCGAACTGTTCTGTGCCGAATGACATGGTAATCAGGTCTGTGGAGGCTTGCTGACGCGCTCCATCACCGCGTTCAGCAGATCGACTGGCAACGGAAACACGATCGTCGAATTCTTGTCGGCGGCGATCGTCGTCAAGGTTTGCAGATAGCGCAGCTGCATCGCCTGCGGCTGTTGCGCGAGCATGCGCGCTGCCTGAAGCAGCTTTTCCGAAGCTTGCAGTTCGCCTTCCGCGTGGATCACTTTGGCGCGCCGTTCGCGTTCGGCTTCCGCCTGGCGCGCAATCGCGCGGATCATCGTTTCGTTGATGTCGACGTGCTTGATCTCGACGGTCGATACCTTGATACCCCATGCATCGGTTTGCGCATCGAGCACCTTCTGGATGTCCGAGTTCAGTTGCTCGCGCTCGGACAGCAGTTCGTCGAGGTCGTGCTTGCCAAGCACCGCGCGCAGCGTGGTTTGCGCAAGCTGGCTGGTGGCTTCGAAATAGCGCGCGACCTGAATGACCGCGCGTTCCGGATCGACCACGCGAAAGTAGACGACCGCGTTCACCTTGACCGACACGTTGTCGCGCGTAATCACGTCTTGCGGCGGCACGTCGAACACGACGGTGCGCAGGTCCATCCGCACGACCTGCTGGACTACCGGAATGATCAGCACGAGGCCCGGCCCTTTGACTTTCCAGAAGCGCCCGAGCATGAACACCACACCGCGTTCGTATTCGCGGAAGATGCGAATCGATGCTGCGATCAGCAGGATCGCGAACAGGATCAAAAGACTGCTGAAACCGAAAGTGAAGCCGATCATTTAGGGTTCTCCTTCTAATTGGCCTGGGGTGGGCGTGGTCGGCGCAGTGCTTGCGGGCACAACGGTCAGCGTCAGCCCCTGGCGGGCCGTGACGCGCACCGCATGGCCGGCCGGCAGCGGCGCATGGCTTTGCACGCGCCAGCGTTCGCCGTGCACGCGCGCCCAGCCGGCGCTGCCGCTGCCGCTGTCATGCGGGGTCAGGCCTTCGTCGAGCGTGACGCCGATGCTGCCGATCAGTGCTTCCGCACCGGTGACGACTGGCCGCCGCCGCGCGCGCAACGCGAGGTTCGATACGGTCAGTACGAACAACACGGTAAATAGCGTGACGGCTGCGATCATCGGCAGGGGTATGCCGTAGCCGGGTACGTCGGTATCGATCAGCATCAGTGCGCCGATTGCGAACGCCACGACGCCGCCGACGCCGAGCGAGCCGAACGTCGGCAGGAAGGCTTCGGCGATCAGAAACGCAAGGCCGAGAAGAATCAGCCCAAGGCCCACATAGTTGACCGGCAGCAATTGCAGCGCGAACAGACCGACCAGCAGACTGATCGCACCGGCCACGCCGGGCAGCACAAAGCCGGGGTTGGCGAACTCGAAGAAAAGGCCGTACATGCCGATCATCAGCAAGATCAGCGCCACGTTCGGATCGGTGATCACCGCGAGAAAACGGCTGCGCCAGTCCGGTTCGAAGGTGATGACCGACGCGTGCGCAAGGTTCAGGCGGTGCGTGCCGTCCGCGGTGTCGACGCTGCGGCCGTTCA
Source organism: Paraburkholderia sp. (assembly GCA_035536055.1). Classification (GTDB taxonomy): domain Bacteria; phylum Pseudomonadota; class Gammaproteobacteria; order Burkholderiales; family Burkholderiaceae; genus Paraburkholderia. The sequence goes on from DATLOW010000209.1 coordinate 1,725, forward strand.
GCTGGTGCAGCAGATCCGGCAGGTCGCGCGCGGTGAGGTCGATCACTTTTTGCTCGCGCGCTTCGCGGGCCGACAGGCTGACCGCTTCGCGCACCGCGCGTTCGGCCCAATCCGCATTGCGCCCGCGCAGTTGCGCAAGGCCGCGAATATAGGCGGATGCGTCCTGCACCTGCTTGCGGGTTTCGGTGGAAGGCGTATCGAGCGGCAGCGGATTGGAGGCGGCGCCTTCGCGATTGCGCGGCGGGTTGCTGTCAGGCATCGCGGGCGGCTTCGGCGCATCGTTGCCGCCGATCCCGACCTGCACCGGCGTCGCTGCGCCGAGGTTGGTACCCGGCGCCATCGCGGCGATGTGGCTCGCATAGACGATATAGGTGCCGGCGCTGGCGGCACGCGCGCCGCCCGGCGCGATCCATGTCGCAACCGGCACCGGCGACGCGAGAATCGCCTTGATGATCTGCCGCATCGAGGTATCGAGACCGCCCGGCGTATCGAGCTGCAGCACCGCGAGTTGCGTGTGTTCCTGCGCGGCGCGCGCGAGGCCGCGCACGATGAAATCGGCACTGGCGGGGCCGATCGCGCCGGCGAGTGGAATCACGACGACGCGGCTGGCGCTGGCTGCGCCCGACGTGGCGGTCGCGCCGTCGGTTGCCGCGACGAGCGGCTTGCCGGGGCTCAGGTCGATCAGTGGGCGGGTTTCGGCGGCGCTTGCCGTCTTTGAGGTTGTTGCCGCATTTGACGCGCTTGCGGCGCTGGCGGAATGGGCCGCGTTTTCGGTCTGTTGCGGATTGCCTGCCGCATGCGCGAGGTTCGCCGCGCCACTGTCCGGCAATCGCAACGCCGCGCCCAGCCAGACGATCAACGCCCATAGCATCAGCACGCCGAAGCGGCGTGGGCCGCTATGCGAGGGCTGCGACGCACGGCGCATGCGCTGCCGCGCGGGCGGTGCAGCGCTTTGCCGGTACGGGAGAAGCGGGTCGTTTCTCATCGCCGACAGCCGGCGCGGCAGCGGCAGAGCCTGGCTGCCGGTGTCGCACCGGCCCTGAAAAAAGCCGGTTATTTAAGCTTAGTCGGGATTTCGCGGATTTACGAAAAACGTGCGGCGAGACAAACAATGCTGATCGCGCGATGTTTGCGCGCAGAATGGACCGCGCAATCGACCGCGCATGGCGCGCTCGCGCGCCCCCAGGAGACGACGATGATGGCAGCCGACGGCTTTATCGAAGCGCGCGACCTGTTGTTGCGCCATCGCACCGATTACGAACGCGCATACCGCGAGTTTCGCTGGCCGGTATTGCACGAATTCAACTGGGCGCTCGACTATTTCGACGTGATCGCGCGCGGCAACGACCAGCCGGCGCTGTGGATCGTCGACGATCCGACTAGCGAAGGACGCAAGCTGTCCTATGCGCAGATGGCGGAGCGCTCGAATCGCATCGCGAACTTCCTGCGCCGCCTGAACGTGCGGCGCGGCGACCGGGTGCTGCTGATGCTGCCGAATCGCGTCGAAATGTGGGACGTGATGCTGGCTGCGATGAAGCTGGGCGCGATCGTGCTGCCGGCCACCACGCAGCTTTCGGCCGACGACGTGCGCGACCGCGTGCAGATCGGCGGCGTGAACGTCGCGGTGGTGGACAGCGCGGAGGTCGCGAAGTTCGCCGCGCTCGACGTGCCGCTGACGCGTATCAGCGTCGGGGCGCCGCGCGACGGCTGGACCGATCTCGCCGCGGGCTATCTGGCCTCGCCGTCGTTCCGGCCGGACGGGGTCACGCGTGCTACCGATCCGCTGCTGCTGTATTTCACGTCCGGCACGACGTCGAAGCCGAAACTCGTCGAGCATACGCATCAGAGCTATCCGGTCGGCCATCTGTCGACGATGTACTGGATCGGCCTGAAGCCCGGCGACGTGCACTGGAACATCAGTTCACCCGGCTGGGCCAAGCACGCGTGGAGCTGCTTCTTTGCGCCGTGGAACGCGCAGGCCTGCGTGTTCGTCTACAACTTCGCGCGCTTCGTGCCGAAGGACGTGCTGCAGGTGTTGGTGCGCTGCAGCGTGACGACGCTGTGCGCGCCGCCCACCGTCTGGCGGATGCTGGTGCAGGAGCCGCTCGCGTCGTATCCGGTGCATTTGCGCGAGCTGGTCGGCGCCGGCGAGCCGCTCAATCCGGAAATCATCGAACGGGTGCGCCATGCGTGGCGTATCACGATTCGCGACGGCTACGGGCAGACCGAAACCACCTGCCAGATCGGCAATTCGCCGGGGCAGAAGGTGATTGCGGGCTCGATGGGGCGGCCGCTGCCGGGCTATCGCGTCGAACTTGTCGATGCCGACGACCGGCCGCTCGACGGCGACGGCGAGGGCGAAATCGCGTTGCCGCTGCTGCACCGGCCGGTCGGACTGATGACCGGCTACGCGAACAGCGAGAGCGCGACCGAACAGGCGATGCGCAACGGCTACTACCACACGTCGGATGTCGCGCTGATCCGCGACGATGGTTACCTCGTCTACGTCGGCCGTTCCGACGATGTGTTCAAATCGTCCGATTACCGCTTGAGTCCTTTCGAACTCGAGAGCGTGCTGATCGAGCATGCGGCGATCGCCGAAGCGGCGGTGGTGCCGAGCCCGGACCCGTTGCGGCTCGCCGTACCGAAGGCGTTCGTGACGGTGCGGCAGGGTTACACGGCGAGCGCGGAACTGGCGCGCGACGTGTTCCGCTTTTCGCGCGAGAAGCTCGCGCCGTACAAGCGGATTCGCCGGTTGCAGTTCAGCGAATTGCCGAAGACGATTTCAGGGAAGATCCGCCGCGTCGAGCTGCGCCGGCGCGAGAACGAGCGCACCGCGGAGCCGCCGCGGTTGCCCGACGAGTATTGGGAAGAGGATTTTCCCGATTTGCGGTGAGCGTGCGGCGAGCGTGCGTCGAGTTCGGCGTCGAACGATCGGGCGGCGCCGCCGCATCGTTGCGCCTGCAACGAACCGCGCTAGCGTTGCGCATGCAACGGCTGCAACGGCTGCGCAGCGTCGCCGCTGTCAACGCTGTCAACGCCTTACGGAATCAGCCACAACGCCAGCGCATAGAGCACCAGCGACACCACGAAGGTCACCGCCGTATACCCCATTACGCGTTGAATGCGAATGCCGGCAATCGCCACCACCGGCACGGCCCAGAACGGCTGCAGCATATTCGACACGTTTTCCGCCATCGCCACGCCCATTGCGGTGCGCGCCACCGGCGCGTGGATCGACAGCGCGGCTGGCAGCACGAACGGCCCCTGTACGGCCCAGTGGCCGCCCGCGCTCGGAATCAGCAGCGTGATGATCAGCGAGCTCAGATAGCTCCACAGCGCGAGCGTGGCCGGCGTGGCGACTGCCACGAAGGTCTTCGCGATCACCGACGCGAGGCCGGTGCCGCTCATGATGCCCATCACGCCGCCATACATCGGATACTGCAGCAGCATCGAGCCGGTCTGACGCGCCGCGCGCCGGATCGCGTCGGCATACGCGATCGGCGTGCGCTGCAGTGCGAGGCCCGCGAGCAGGAAGATCAGGATGGTGGTGTTGATGTCGAGTTCGAAGCCCTTCGCGTGCCACTGAACCGCCAGATAGCCGATGCCCAGCGCGAGCAGCAGCAGCGTGCCGAACATCGACTGTTCGAGCCGCGCGGCCAATGAATGAGTGCCGGCCGGGCGCGCGTGCGGATCGTCGGCAGGCGCTTCGGACTGTTCGCGCAGTGGCGTGATGTCCGCGCTGCGCGGATGCATCCGGATGAAGATGAAGGTCATCACTACCACGACTGCCACGGTCGGCACGAACACAAACGGCGCGAACACCGTTTGCGATAGCGGCACGACCTGACCGGTCGCTTTTTCGACGAGATTCAGCGCATTGCCGTGCGATGCCTGCGACAGTGCAATCGAACTCGACAGCCCGCTATTGCAGATCGACCACGCGGAATAGCTGCCGGCGACGAGCCACGCGAAATCCACCTTGACCCGCTTGGCGATCTCGCGCGCGAGCAGCGCGCCGACCACCAGCCCTAGCCCCCAGTTCAGCCATGCCGCCACCGCGACGATCGGGAACACCACCAACGCCGCCCGGGTCGGCGTCTGCACGCGCGACGCCAGCGCGCGCAGTCCGCGCTGCACGATCGGCGCATCGGCGATCGCGAAGCCGGTGGCGAGAATCAGGATCATCTGCAGTGCAAAGCCGAGAATTCCGAACGCGCCGCCATACCAGGAGGTCAGAATATGTTCGGCATCGGCCTTCGGTGCGAAAGCGATCGACAGCAAAATGACAACCAGTGTCAGGCCGATCGACAGCACGAACGGGTCGGGCATGACCCGTTCGAACAGATAGACGAGCGCGCTGACGAGGCCGCGCCGTTCGGATTGCAGGGGGGATGCAGCAGGAGGTCTCGCTTCCATCGTATTTCTCTTGGCTGACGCATGATTGCAGATGCGGGCTATCGTCAGCGCACGAGCCTTCAGTTTGAAAGCTGTGCGCTGCGCCGCGTTTTCGGATGGGCACGAAACATACCGCAAATTCGCGATACGTGCAGGCGGCCGCGCACGCGGTGTTGCGCACACCACGGATTACTGACGGGTAGGAAGACTATCTTTTGCCGTGCGGCAGTGCGACCGCAGTGTCAGGTCAGTCGTCGAGGTTTTCGTGTACCGCGGCGGCGCCCTGTTTCCAGTAGGCCGCGGCGCGAATGCGCGACTTGTCGATGCCCCGTTCGTTGACGAGGTGATAGCGCACCGCGCGCATCGTCGCGGCTTCGCCCGCGGCCCATACGTAGCCCGCGCCGTCCGGCAACGGCAGCGCGCGCGCCGCCTGCAGCAGCGCTTCGCCATGACAGCCGGCGTGGCTGCTGCGAAACCGCCATTCGCTGTGCAGGTTCGCGGCGGTAGCGAATTCGATGCGCGCCGACGGCTCGCCGACTTCGACGACGGTCGCGACGCGCGTGCCGGCCGGTAGCTCTTCGAGACGCCGCGCAATCGCGGGCAGTGCGGTTTCGTCGCCGATCAGCAGATGCCAGTCGAAGCCGGTCGGAACGATCAGCGAACCGCGCGGGCCGCCGATCCCCAGGTACTGCCCGACGCGCGCCTGCGCGGCCCATGCGGTGGCGGGGCCGGCATCGTGCATCGCAAACTCCAGATCGAGTTCACGCGCGGCGCGGTCGAAGCGGCGCGGCGTGAAGTCGCGCGCAACCGGCCGCGGCATGCCGGCCGGAAAGACCGGGCCGTCCGGGCCCGCTTGCGGCAGCAGCGGCTTGTCAGCGCCCGGTTCGGGAAAGAAAACTTTGACGTGGTCGTCAAACGACGCGGATTCGAAGTCGTGCAGGTCTTCGCCGGCGAGCGTGACACGCAGCTGGAACGGCGTCAGCGCGTACACCTGCTTGACCTGCAGCAGCCGAAAGCGCAACGGATGACGCACGCGCGTCACGGCGAGATCGGAAGGATTGTGCATGGATCGTCCTTTGGGTTCGTGTGGTGAGCGGGAGGCCACGGCCTTGCGCGGCAGTGCGTTCAGGCTGCGCCGCGGTTGTCGTTGCCTTCGATTTCCGCGGTGGCGCGCTGCAGGATCGCGGCGATGCGGCGCTGTTCGTCGGGGCTGGCGTTGTCGCGCATCAGCAGCGCGTGCTTCAGCGCGCGGCGCGCGGCGATGAATTCCGGCAGCCAGCCGCTGCCGTTGTCGTCGTCGCCGGTGGTGCCGGCGCGTTCGCCTGTTTCGCCGGCGAACGCGCGGCGCACCGAATCCATCTTGCGTGCGATGTGCGCGAGCTTCGCGAGCATCAGATCGGCGCGCTCGCGGTGCGCGGCCAGATACACGCGGCCGGCGTCCGCGAGCGAATAGCGCTTGCGGTTGCCTTCGAGCTGCACGGTCACGTAACCGAGTTCCTCGAGGTACGTGAGCGCCGGATACACCATGCCCGGGCTCGGCGCATAAAAGCCGTTCGAACGCGCTTCGAGCGCCTTGATCAGCTCGTAGCCGTGGCGCGGCTCTTCATCGATCAGCGCGAGCAGCATTAGCTGCAGATCGTCCGACGTGAACTTGCGGCCGCGCGGAAAGCCGTCGCCTTCGTTGTCGAAGCCGCCGGGGCCGCCGCCCATCAGGCGGCCGCCGCCGCGCCCATGGTGATGGCGGCCGATCGCGTGCCACGCATGCCACAGACGGTGCAGCGAGAACGCTTCGTGCATGCCGCGCCGGTCGCCGAACTCGGCGGAACGGCGGGAATCTTGAGAATCGAACGGGAAATGGCCATGCGAATGGCCGTGATGGCGGTGGTTGCGCATCGAGAGCACTCCATAGGTCGTAAGATGTATCTTAAGATACATATCTAAAGATATACCTGTCAACCCCTTTGTGCAGCAGGTATCGAGAGGCAACCCGGTCGGCGGGGAAGCGCGAAAGGGCTGTTCAGACCGATACCATCACCGGATTGGGCAGTGCGATCGGAGGGAAACAGAGGGCCGCGCCGGTTAGCGGGCAGCGACACGCGCCCGCGAACAGCGCGAGCGCGAATTTGACGACGAAGGTCGCGCGCACGCGCGCATCGTCGTGTTTCAGCAGGCAGGGCGGATGGCCGGTTGCAGTTACCGTTTCAGTTCGGCATAAAGCTTCGAGACGCTGTCGCCGCCTTGCGCGCGAGCGTCATCGGTGTGGCGTGTCACGAAGAAAAGAATCGCAAGCGCGACGACCCCGAATGCCGAAATCAACTGCAGTCCGCCATTGAGACTGCCGGTGGCATCCTTGATCAGGCCCACTGCATACGGATTCACGAAACCGGACAGATTGCCGAGCGAGTTGATCAGCGCGATGCCGGCCGCCGCCGCGGCCGGGCCGAGCAGGCGTGGCGCGACGACCCAGAACACCGGCAAGGTCGAGAACACGCCGAAGCTCGCCACGCACAGCAGCGCCAGCTTCAGAACCGGCGCGGCGATCAGCGTCGAGCCGGTCAATCCGATGGCAGCCAGCGCCAGCGGGAACAGCAGATGAAAGCGCCGCTCGTCGGTGCGATCCGAATGCCGGCCCCACAGAATCATGCCGGCTGCGCCCGCAACGAACGGCAGCGCGCTGACATAGCCCACTTGCTGGAGGCTCAGATCGAAGGCGCGCACGATCTGCGGCAAAAAGAAACTCAGGCCGTAGTTGAAGCCCGTGACACCGAAGTACGCGAGCGCCGTCAGCAGAATCGCCGGGCTTTTCAGCAGATTGAGCATGCCGTGCTCGACCGCCATGGCGCGATTCGCGCGCTCGGCGGCCAGCGTCGCTTCGAGCCATGCGCGTTCGTGGTCGTCGAGCCACTCGGCGTCTTTGGGGGAATCGCGTAGAACGCGCAGCACGACAAAGGCGAGCACGAGCGAGGGCAGCGCTTCCAGCAGAAACATGATCTGCCAGCCCGCCAGTCCAAGCCAGCCGTGCAGACTCATCAGATAGCCGGACAGTGGCGAGCCGATCACGCTCGCCAACGGCATCGCGGCCATGATGCCGCCGATCACGCGCGCCCGATACGCGGCCGGCACCCACAGCGTCAGGTAAAACACGACGCCTGGAAAAAAGCCCGCTTCCGCGGCGCCGAGCAATACGCGCACCGCGTAGAACGACCACTCGCCCTGCACGAACGCGGTCGCCGCCGAACAGATCCCCCACGTCAGCATGATGCGCGCGATCCAGCGGCGTGCGCCGACGCGTTCGAGCAGAAGATTCGACGGCACCTCGAAAATAAAGTAGCTGACAAAGAAAAGCCCCGCGGCAAGTCCAAAAGCGGACGCGGACAGGCCGAGATCGCGATTCATCGTCAACGCCGCGAAGCCGACATTCACGCGATCGAGAAAGGCCACCACGAAGCAGATGGTGAGCAGCGGCGCGAAGCGGCGCAGTATCTTGCGCATCGTGCGCGATTCGATGTCGTTCATGCCTGTCTCCTGCACGTGTCTGGATTGGTATCGGTTCGGCTCTGCGGCCTGATCGGATCAACTGATGCGGCGGCTGCGGTGCGGCAACGCGAGCCCCGCGATGGGTATGTCGAAGGCGCGAATGCAATCGTCGAGCAGGCAGCCCAGATACGCGGTGCGCAGGTCACGCCCGCCGAACGCGATGCTCGATACGTTGCCCAGGCGCGAACGCCCCGGCGTCTGCATCACGGCGTGTTGCAACGTGCCGGTGCGCACGCCGTCGGCGACGCGCTGCGCGTGTTCGGAATCGGTATCGGCGACGATTTCCTGCACCGCGCCGTCCGGGCGCACCAGCAGCACCCGGTTGCTGGCGATGCAGGTGAGCCACAGCCCGCCATACGCGTCGAACGCGAGACCGTCAGGAAGATCGGCGCCGGACAACTGCGCAACCGTCTCACGCGGGCCAAGCGCGGGTTGCTGCGGCGTGCCGCGCAGCGCGAAGCGGCTCACGCGTTGAGCGTAGGTTTCGTTGACGTAAAGCCACTGGCGATCAGGCGAGATCGCGACCTCGTTGGTGTAGCCGAGTCCATCCGCGACAATCCGCGCGCCCTGGTTATCGATCACCCCGATAAACCCGTCGCTTACCGTGTGGTTCCACGCCTCGCTGCGCGGAATCCGGCGCGTGCTGACGGTGAACCACACCACGCCATGTTCGTCGACGCTGAGAAAATTGCTGGGCGGCAGCGCGACGCCGTTCACCGCATCGAGCACCGTGTCGAGCTTGCCTTGCCGGTCGATGGAAAACAGCCCGCCGTGCGCATTGCCGAGATCCGCGAACAGCACGCGGCCGTTCGGCGCGAGCGCAATTCCGTTCGGCACGTAAGCGCGGGTTTCGTCGCGCGGTTCGATCAACCGATGCGACACGGCGCCGTTGGCTGAGACCACCGAATAGCCGCCTGCGCCGTGCGCGGCGATCAGCGTGTCGTCATCGAGCGCGAGCACGCATTCGGGCCGTACGAGGCCGCGCGCGACGACCTTCAGATCGCTAAACGACAGATGGAAGTCGCGTGGAAGAGGGTAGCTTTGCATGCAGTCGTTCCTTCAGTGGGCCGGCGCGAACGCACGTTGCTCGGGTTGGCCGTCGCTGGCGAGGCCGGGCATCGCATGGAGGTCGAGACGACGGCCCGCCTTGAGCAGCTGGCTCGGCACATCGTGTCCGATCAGGCCCGGCAGCGTTGCGGACGCGCGCAGCACCGCAGGCAGATCGACGCCGGTATCGTAGCCATCGAGCTCGAGCATGTGCACGAGCTCTTCGGTGCAGACGTTGCCTGTCGCGCCGGGCGCATACGGACAGCCACCGAGGCCGCCAAGCGATGCGTCGAAACGGTCGATGCCGGCCGCCAGCGCCGCGAGCGTGTTCGCCAGCGCCATGCCGCGTGTGTTGTGAAAGTGCAGCGTCAGCTCGAGCGACGCAAAACGCTCGCGTGCGGCTGCACATAACGCAGCCACCTGCGATGGAAACGCCATGCCGGTCGTGTCGCACAGCGTGATGCCGTGTACGCCGAGATCGGCGAAGCGCTGCATCCAGCCGAGTACGTCCGGTTGCGCGATATCGCCTTCCATCGGACACCCCATCGCAGTGGACAGCGACACATTGATCGCCACCTCGGTCTGCCTGACGACGCCGATCACGTCGCGCAATTGCGCGAACGACTGCTCGCGGCTCATGCGCAGATTGGTGCGGTTGTGGCTTTCGCTGACCGACATCACGAGATTGACCTCGTCGACGCCGCACGACAGCGCGCGCTCGGCGCCACGCACGTTCGGCACGAGCACGGTATAGACGACGCCTTGACGGCGCGCGATGCGATGCATGACCGCTTCCGCATCGCGTAGTGCGGGAATCGCTTTGGGCGACGTGAACGACGTGGCTTCGATTTTTGCGTAACCGCACGCGCTCAGACGATCGATCAGCGCGATCTTCGCGTCGGTGTCGACGAACTGCGCTTCGTTCTGAAAGCCGTCGCGGGTTGCGACTTCCTGCATATAGATGCGTTTGGCGGTCATGCCGTGCTCCTGTCAGATGATGCCGCGCGTACGCCAGGCATCGCGGGTCGCCACGTCGATGCCGATGCGTTCGAGCACTGCGTCGGTGTGCTGGCCGAGTGTCGGCGCCGGCGTGTCGATGGTGCCGGGTGTCGCGCTGAGCTTCGGAACGACGCCGGGCACTTGCACGGCTGTGCCGTCGTGCAGCTGGGCATCGACGATCATGTCGCGCGCGCGGTAATGCGGATCGCTGGCGATGTCGGCGACGTCATAGATCTTGCCGGCGGGAATGCGTGCTTCGTTCAGCGCGGCGAGCACTTCGTCGAGCGGCTGACGGCCGGCCCACGCGGCGATCGCGGCATCGATACGCTCGACCTGTGTCACGCGCCCGTCGTTGTGTGCGAGGGCAGGGTCATCCGCCAGATCGCGGCGGCCGATCAGCTCCATCAGGCGACGGAAAATGCTGTCGCCGTTGCCGGCGATCAGCGCGTACTTGCCGTCCGCGCAGCGATACGCATTCGAAGGCGCAATGCCGGGCAGGCTGCTGCCTGCGGGCTGACGCACTGCGCCGAATGCGGAATATTCCGGCAGCAGGCTTTCCATCACGTTGAAGACGGATTCGTATAGCGCCACGTCGATCAATTGTCCGCCGCCGCCGTTTTGCTCGCGATGGCGCAGCGCCAGCAGAATGCCGATCACGCCATGCAGCGCGGACAAGGAATCGCCGATCGACACCCCCACGCGCACCGGCGTGCGGCCGGGCTCGCCGCTCAGATGGCGCAGGCCGCCCATGGCTTCGGCCACCACACCGAAGCCGGGGCGGTCGCGATACGGTCCGCTCTGACCGTAACCCGACACGCGCAGCATTACGAGCGAGGGATTGAGTGCGTGCAGCGCATCCCAGCCGAGCCCCCACGCTTCGAGCGTGCCGGGGCGGAAGTTTTCGATCAGTACGTCGCTTTCGGCGATCAGTTTGCGCGCGACGTCCTGACCTTCGGACGAGCGCAGATCGAGCGTCAGCGATTGCTTGTTGCGCGACTGCGCGGCCCACCATACCGACGTGCCTTCATGCAGCATGCGCCATTTGCGCAGCGGGTCGCCGGTGCCCGGCGGCTCGATCTTGACGACTTGCGCGCCGAATTCGGCGAGCATTTTTCCAGCGAAGGGACCGGCAATCAGCTGTCCCATTTCGAGCACGCGTATGCCAGCGAGCGGCTTCGTCACGGTTGTCTCCTGTGATGCGTCGTTTTACCGATGCGTCACTGTGCGGCAACTCGGAAACGCTGAAAATCAACGAATTTTCAAGCACCCTTTCCAACCTGGAAAGGCGCGCAAAGCCCCGTTGCGCCTGAATTTACGGCTCGCTGCGCGCCGACATGAAGTCGAACAGGCGGGCGGCTTCCGGCGACAGCGTGCTGCGCGAGCGGGTGCCGATCCACAGCGTGCGGTCGGCCCAGTCGTCGACGAGGCGAACCGGGCGCAGCCCCGCCGCGAGGATTTCGTTGCGCACCGCCGCCTCCGGCAACACCCCGATGCCGAGACCTTGCTCGATCATCCGGCAGATGCCGTCGAAGCTGCTCACCTGAATGCGTAGCTTCAACATACGCTCGGCGCTGAAGGCGGCGTCGAGCAACCGCGCAAGCAGCGAGCTGCCCTCGTTGAGGCCGACGTATTCGTAGTCGAGCGTGTCGACGAAGGCGACCTCTTCATGCGCTGTCAGCGGATGATCGTTCGGCGCCAGCAACACGAGTCGGTCCTGCCGGTAGACGGCCTTGTCGATGTTCGGCGCCGGCACGTTGTCCGCGAAGATGCCGATATCCGCATCGCCATTCGCGACCGCTGCGACGATATCGCCGCTCAAACGCTCTTCCAGCGAGATCTTTACGCTCGGGTTGTCGACCAGAAACACGCGCACGTCGCGCGGCAGGAACTGCACGATCGCCGACGTATTGGCCCACATGCGCACGTGGCCGCGCACGCCGACGGCATAGTCGCTCATCTCGTTGGCCATCCGGTTCACGCGCTCCACGACGTACCGCGCGTGGGCAAGCAGTCCCTTGCCGGCGGCGGTCAGCTCGACACCGCGTGGCTGGCGCAGCAGCAGCGCGCAGCCGGTGCTGCGCTCGAGATCGGCGATCCGTTTGCTGACGGCCGATAAGGTCATGCTGGTGCGCTCGGCGGCGCGCGTCAGGCTGCCGAGTTCCGCGACCACGACAAAGAGCCGCAGCGAATGAAGGTCGTAGTGGAAGTAGCTGGTCATCGGTCAGTTGAAGGAGCGGGCCCGTTGGCACTTTAGCGGAAAGGCGCCGCCGGATGCCGCCGCCCGCTGCTAGCCCGGGACCCGATGATCGCGTCGCGCATCAGAAGACAGCCGGTAATCCGCGTTGTTTAACGTCGGGATTACCCGATGGCCGTGAGTGCCGCCAGCGTGGATGCGACGTGTTGCGCTGCATCAAAAAAAGATGGGCCGCCAACGCGCGGTGCACCCATAGCAGGCGCTGCACCCTTTTGGAGCGCGCTGACGCGCGGCGTGTTAATCTTGCGGGGTTTCTAAATCCGACAGGGCAAAACGGACATGATGGATGCCACCGCGCCGAATGCCATGCAGTGCCCGGTGTTCGTGGTCGCCGAGCGGCACGATGCGCTGGACAAGCCGTGGCTCGCCGAACGCCGCGCGCAGTTCGTGCACGTCAGCGAAGGCGTGCTGAGCGTGCGTACCGATAGCGGTCTGTGGGTTGTGCCGCCGCACCACGCGGTGTGGCTGTTGCCGGGCGCGCTGCATCGCGCGTCGTCGCGCCATCCGGTGATGACCCGCACGCTGTTTGCCAACCCGGAAGTGGTGGCGGCACCGGCGCGCAATTGCGTGGTGGCGGTCGATCCGCTCGTCAGGGAGCTGCTGATCGCCGCCGCCGAATTCGGCGACGGTTATGCGGGCGATGGGCCGCAGGCCCGGCTGGTCGATGTGATCGTCGATCGTTTGCCGCTGCTCGCTGCCGCGCCGTTGTCGCTGCCGTACCCGCGCGACCGGCGCATTCTGCGCATCGCCGAGTCGCTGATCGCGCAGCCGGCGCAGCCCGGCGTGCTCGACGAACTGGCGGCGGATGCCGGCGTGACCGCGCGCACCGCCGCGCGGCTATTCGTCAAGGAAACCGGACTTACGTTCGGTCAATGGCGGCAGCAGTTGCGTCTGCTGATCGCGCTCGAGCGGCTCGGCGCCGGCGCGAGCGTCACGCAGGTCGCGCTGGAGGTGGGGTACAACGACGTGTCGTCGTTTATCGCGGTGTTCAAGGAGTCGCTCGGCGAAACGCCGGCACGCTATTTCCGCTAACGCGGACCCGCCATCGCTCAGGCGTTTTTGTAGTGTGCTTTGTAGGCCTCTTTGTAGTCAATTTGCAAGCTTCGGCGCTTGCGCACGATATTTCGGGGCATTAAAGAATGCGCGCACAGCGCCGTTAACGTGCGTCATAAGCCTGAAAAACGTGCCGATGCACGAGTAGGCGCAACGCCGCAGCGCCTATCCGCGCATTCGACTTTTTGCGCCGCTTAGACCAGGCGGCCGAACACACACCTACAGAGCCTGTCTATGGCCCGCTCGATGCCACAAGCTTCGCCGAATCAATCCCCGACCCAATCTCTGTTCGGACGCCTGTTCCGCTATTCGCTAGCCGTCGATCTCGGCACCGCCAATACGTTGATCTATACCGGCGACGGCGGCATCGTCGTCAATCAGCCGTCGGTCGTGTGTTTTCTGAAGCAGGTCGTCGAAGGGCGCCGGCGCGTCGCGGCGGTCGGCAGCGAGGCCAAGCAGATGCTCGGCCGCGCGCCCGGCAACCTCGAACCGGTGCGGCCGATGCGGCACGGGGTGATCGCCAATTTTCCGGCGGCCGAACACATGATCCGGCAGTTCGTCGAAATGGCGCGGCCGCGGCCGTTCTTCGCGCGCCGCGCGGCGTTCACGATCTGCGTGCCGGGCGGCGCGACCCAGGTCGAGCGCCGGGCGATCCGCGAAGCGGCCGTCGCGGCAGGCGCCTGGAAGGTCAATCTGATCGACGAGTCGCTCGCATCGGCGGTGGGCGCGGGGCTGCCGGTTTCGTCGGCGACCGGGTCGATGGTGGTCGACATCGGCGGCGGCACCACCGAAATCGGTGTGATCGCGCTCGGCGGCATTGCGTATAGCGGCTCGATCCGGGTCGGCGGTGACCAGTTCGACCAGGCGATCGTCAACTACGTGCGCAATGTGTACGGCGTGGTGGTGGGCGAGCAGACCGCCGAGCATGTGAAGAAGACCATCGGCTCGGCGCTGCGCGACGCGCCCGAACAGAAGATGTGCGCGACCGGCCGCAGCGTCGACGACGGCTTGCCGCGCACCATCGAAATCCGCACGCAGGACGTGGCCGAGGCAATCGCGGTGCCGTTGCGGCAGATTCTGGTGGCGGTGAAGGCGGCGCTCGAAAACGCGCCGCCGGAACTGGTCACCGATATCGCGAACACCGGTGTGGTGCTGACCGGCGGCGGCGCGCTGCTCGGCCATCTGCCGCGCTATCTCGCCAACGAACTGGCGCTCGACGTACGCGTCGCCGACGAGCCGCTGACTTGCGCGGTGCGTGGCGCGGGGGCCGCGGCCGAGGCCGGCCTGCTCGATGCGTTCGTCTATGAGTGATCGGGCTCGCTAGCGCGGCAGGCAGGGCGCGGCTCGCAAGGTGCGGTAGCATCGGCATGCCGCCCCTGTTTTTCACGCACTCCGCCGATCAGTGAATTCATCCAGCTTTCCGTCCCTTGCCGCCGCTGCGCAATTCGTCGAACTCAGCAACGGCGTCAGCATGCCCTACGTCGAACGCGGCGCCGGCCCGCTGCTGCTGTTCGTGCACGGCTCGCTGTGCGATTACCGCTACTGGCAGCCGCAGCTCGATGGGCTCGCGGCGCGCTACCGCTGTGTCGCGGTCAGTCTGACGCACTATTGGCCGCGCGCGGATATCGGCGTGCAGCAGCCGTTCAGCTGGAGCCGCCATGCGGACGAAGTGGCTGAATTTATCGAGCGTTTGGCTGCCGGCCCCGCGCACGTCGTCGGTCATTCGCGCGGCGGATGTGTGGTGTTTCATTGCGCGAAGCGTCACCCGCAACAGGTGCGCACGCTGACGCTCGCCGATCCCGGCGGGCCGCTGCAGATCGAAGGACGTCCTCCCGCCCAATTGCCCGAAACGGTCAACGCGCTGCGTGCGCGTGCCGCGCAACTGATCGAAAGCGGCGACGTGGAGGCGGGCCTGCAGCTATTCGTCGATTCGGTGAGCCGCCCGGGCTTCTGGGCGAAGAGCACGGCAGCGTTTCGCACGATGGCGCTCGACAATGCGCACACGCTGGCGCGTCAGTTCCGCGATCCGTTGCCAGCCTATGAACCGCAACAGGCCGCGCAGGTCCGCTGTCCGGTGTTGTTGATCGATGGCGAGAAAAGCCCGCTGATGTTCAGGCGCACCGTCACGGCGCTCGAAGCGTGGCTGCCCGACGCACGCCGAAATACGGTCAACGGCGCCTCGCACGGTATGAATCTCGCGCATCCGGCGGCGTTCAACCGCTACGTCGACGAGTTCGTCCGCGCCAATTGAAAACCGCCCGGCGCAGCGCGCGCGGGCGGTACAGGATTTTTGCCTGGCCAGGGGTGGACATCGAGCTCGTACAGCCGTACGGATTGTGCAGCCCCAGCCATTGCAATGGGTTGATTCAAGCCCTCGTCAAGCCTTGCGATGCGCGCGTTTGCCCTTCGGCTTCGCATGCGCGTCGCCATCGAGCGCGCGTTCCGCCGGCTCACCGACGAGGCCGCAATAATAGAGATGCACGCCGATCGCGAGCGAATCGTTGCGGATCTCGTGGAACGCTTTCCAGGCTTTTTCCGGGCTCTTGAACACGAGGTAGTGCGCCTGTTGCGAAATCAGCCGCGCCACTTCGTGCAGGCCGTGGCCGTGCAGCCGGTCGACCAGCGCATCGAGGCTGTGATTGGTGCGCGCGTCGGTACGCGGATAAAGCATGTGCAGGACCGCGATCTTCTCGGTTGCAAGCGCGGCCGACATCGCCAGCACGATGTCCTGATGGTTCAGTGCAGTGACCGCTGCACCGTCGTGTTCTTCGGTATCGGGGAAGAGCGTATCCATATTGATGTTCATCTTTGGCAACCCTGTCTATATTCAGTTGGCTGCAGGACGTCTCTTTTTCAAGCGGCGCATGGCAGCAAATCGTTTATGCAGTGCAAAAGTGCATGACTGCAGTATCGCAGACCGATTTGCGGGCGGCATTGTTCAAGCAGGCAAAAGATTGTTGCATTCGCAGCACTTCCTTTCATTTTGTTGGTGACAGATAGCGCGCTTTAAAGCTCTTTTAAACGTGAGTGTTTCACTGGGTGTTAAGCATTGTTGCGAATAACAGATCAAAGAAGCAAGGGCGGCACCGTAGAATGCAAGTCGGCGACCCTCGTGGTCGCATCCGTTATTGCGCGTTACGCGCGCCTCTCACCGCACGCGGCCAGCGGCAGCAGCAGCCCGCTCCACTTCCAACGCATCAAATGAGGATTGGATGAACAGTTCAAGCGCACACGCAACGCTCACGTTTTCGGACAGCAACGACAAGATCGATCTGCCGATCTACAAAGGCTCAATGGGCCCGGACGTCATCGACATCCGCAAGCTATACGGTCAGACCGGCAAGTTCACATACGACCCGGGCTTCATGTCGACGGCTTCGTGCAACTCGGCGATCACGTACATCGATGGGGACAAGGGCGAGCTGCTGTACCGCGGCTACCCGATCGATAACCTCGCACAGAATGCAGACTTTCTGCAAACCTGCTATCTGCTGCTGCACGGCGAATTGCCGAATGCGCGGCAAAACGCGGATTTCGTCGCGTCAGTCACGAACCACACGATGGTTCACGAGCAGATGCAGTTCTTCTTCCGCGGTTTCCGTCGCGACGCGCACCCGATGGCGATTCTGGTGGCTGCGGTCGGCGCGCTGTCGGCGTTTTATCACGACTCGCTCGACATCACGAACGAGCAACATCGCGACGTGTCGGCGATCCGCATGATCGCCAAGCTGCCGACGCTGGTGGCGATGGCGTACAAGTACACGATCGGCCAGCCGTTCGTGTATCCGCAGAACGACCTGTCGTATAGCGCAAACTTCATGCGCATGATGTTCTCGACGCCGTCGGAGGAATACAAGGTCAACGACGTGCTGGTGCGCGCGCTCGACCGTATTCTGATTCTGCACGCGGACCACGAGCAGAACGCGTCGACGTCGACGGTGCGTCTGGCCGGTTCGTCCGGCGCGAACCCCTTTGCGTGTATTGCGGCCGGTATTGCCTGCCTGTGGGGCCCGGCGCACGGCGGCGCGAACGAAGCCGCACTGAACATGCTCGAAGAGATCGGCTCGGTCGACAAGATTCCCGAATTCATCGCCCAGGTGAAGGACAAGAACTCGCATGTAAAGCTGATGGGCTTTGGCCATCGCGTGTACAAGAACTACGATCCGCGTGCGAAGCTGATGCGCGAAACCTGTCACGAGGTGCTCGAAGAACTGGGCCTGCACGACGACCCGCTGTTCAAGCTGGCGATGGCGCTGGAAAAGATCGCGCTGGAAGACGAGTACTTCGTGTCGCGCAAGCTGTACCCGAACGTCGATTTCTATTCGGGCATCGTGCAGCGCGCGCTCGGCATTCCGACCTCGATGTTCACTTGCATCTTCTCGATGGCGCGTACGGTCGGCTGGATTGCGCAGTGGAACGAGATGATTGCGGATCCGGAGCAGAAGATCGGCCGTCCGCGTCAGCTGTTCATTGGCGACACGCCGCGCGAGGCGAAGCCGCTCGCGAGCCGCTAAGGCAGCGCGCTGCCGCCCGCCGCGCGCGACGGTATGCGTGCGGCAGCGGCAGAGTAGTTCGACGGGCGCCGCCTCGACGGAGACGGTGCCCGTTTTTGCTCGCGCACCGCATCACGCGTGCCAATCGCTGCTCATTGCGCCAAGCGCACCGATCGCGCCTGAGCCCATGCGAGGCTGCGCTCGCGAGCCGCGCGCGCCGCACACGCAGCCAGCGTGCATCTACGAAACAGATGCGTGCATGCGTGCAATGCCTTCGTGCCCAATTCGCTAGTACCCTCTACAATCGAAGCGAAACCAGACTGACCAGAACAGGAGGGAGCTGATGCAGAACCCGGAAGCACTCGGCGGACTCACGCATTCCGAAAGCGTCGACTATCAGGAGCAGGAGAACGATGGCGCCTTTATCGCGCCTGAAAATCTGAACGCGGCAAGTACCGACCAGTACGTGCTGAAATCGGGTGGCACGTTTATCGTCAACGATCCATTGGGCGACATCACCGGTATCGACGACGGTTTGTTCGTCAACGATACGCGTGTGCTGTCGCAACTGCGGCTGACGTTCGGCGGACGCGCACCGTCGCTGCTGTCGGGCAGCGTCAGCAGCGACAACACCGCATTCACCGCGCATCTGACCAATCGCCCACTGCCGCCGCTAGGCGGCGACAGCACGCCGGAAGGCGTGATTCACGTGCAGCGCGTGCGCGTGCTGTCCGGCACCGTATTGAATGAAGCGATCGAACTGACCAACTACGGCACCAGCGATGCGATCGTGCCGCTGTCGGTTTCGTTTGCCAGCGACTTTCGCGACATGTTCGAAGTGCGCGGCCTGAAGCGCCCGGTGCAAGGCATGATCGAGCCGGCGCGCGTCGAAAATGGCGAAGTGCTGCTCGGCTATGTCGGCCTCGATCATGTCGAGCGGCGCGTGCGGATCGCGTTCGCGCCGACGCCGGACAAGCTGCTGGCCGGCCGGGCCGATTACTCGGTGCGCTTGCCGGCGCAGGCCTGCGTGTCGATCTATCTGTCGGTGGCGGTGGAAGTCGAAGCAAAGAAAGAAACCGCGGATGCGGCCGTGCCGCAGTCCACCCACATGGTGAGCGAGGCGCACGTGTCGCAGATCGACACGGCGCGGCCGCGCGTCGGCCGTGCCGCGGTGCGCGCGGCGCTGGTCGATGCCCACCTGGTGATGCGCGAACGGCGCCGCGCGTCGGCCCGCATTCGCTCGAGCAACCCGCTGTTCAACGCGTGGATCGATCGTTCGCAAGCCGATCTGAATCTGTTGACCACCGATCTCGAAACCGGCCCGTATCCGTATGCGGGGATCCCATGGTTTTCGACGCCATTCGGCCGCGACGCGGTGATCACGTCGCTGCAATCGTTGTGGCTGCAACCAGGTCTCGCGCGCGGCGTGCTGCGCTTTCTCGCGCGGCACCAGGCGCGCGAGGATTCGGCGTTTCGCGATGCCGCGGTCGGCAAGATCATGCACGAGATGCGCCGCAGCGAGATGGCGGCCACCGGCGAGGTACCGTTTGCGCTGTACTACGGCGGCGTCGATACCACGCCGCTGTTTATCGTGCTGGCCGGCGCCTACGTGGCGCGCACCGGCGACATCGCGCTGATCGACGAACTGTGGCCGGCGCTCGAGCGCGCGGCAGGGTGGGTAGCCGGCGTGTGCGACAAGAACCGCTTCGGCCTGCTCGACTATCAACGCGCGTCGGACGGCGGCCTCGCCAACCAGGGCTGGAAGGACAGCCACGATTCGGTGTTCCATGCGGACGGCAGTTTCCCGGAAGGGCCGATCGCGCTGGTCGAAGTGCAGGCGTACGCGAGCGCGGCGTTCGACACGATGGCGCAATTCGCCGCGCTGCGCGGCATGGCCGAGGCGGCGGTGCGCTATACGCAGCGCGCGGCGTCGATTCGCGAGCGCGTCGAAGAAAAGTACTGGATGGACGATCAGAACTTCTACGGCATCGCGCTCGACGGCAAGGGCGACCTGTGTCGCGTGCTGGCGTCGAATGCGGGGCATCTGCTTGCGTTCGGGCTCGCCGGGCGCGAGCGCGGCGAAGCGGTCGCGCGTTCACTCGAGTCGGCGCTGTTCCACACCGGCTGGGGGGTGCGCACGCTCGCGGCCGGGCAGCCGCGCTTCAATCCGATGGCCTATCACAACGGCTCGGTGTGGCCGCACGACAATGCGATCTGCGCGCGCGGTCTGGCGCGCTATGGCGCCAAGCCGGCTGCGGTGCGGCTGCTGCAGGCGCTGTTCCAGGCGGCGGTCAACTTCGATATGCGCTTGCCCGAGCTGTTCTGCGGCTTCCCGCGCCGGCGTGGCGAACCGCCGACCGCCTACCCGGTCGCATGCCTGCCGCAGGCGTGGGCCGCCGGCTCGCCGTTCATGATGCTCGAGGCGTGTCTTGGCGTGACGATCGACGCTGCGCGACGCGAAGTGCTGATCGAACAGCCGATGCTGCCCGACGGCATCGACTGGATCGAGATCGGCGATCTGAGGGTAGGCGACGCGTCGGTATCGATCACGTTCCGGCGTGTGGCCGGCAAGGTGGTCGCGTCGGCCGAGCAGGGCGACGTGCGGGTGATCGCGCTGCTGTAGATGCGGTTCCCCGCCGCATCGGTACGATCTGCAACGCGCGGCAAAGCTGCCGCGCGTCTGCATTAATTCTCACGCGGGCGATTTTCTTCATTGTGTCATCGAGATTATTGCGCGAGTAAAGTGTGACGCTGCGATCGAGCTTCGTCCCACGCTCGGGTGATGATTATTGTTGAGAATTGCGGAGTGAAATTCATGCTCCGCGTTCCATTGCCGGAAATAACACACGTAATAATCCTGTTGAAAGCAGGCGCGCGTGAATTCAGAATGCGGCGTGATGCAATCAGGCAATTCCGATGCATCGACGGGACAAGCGAATAAGCCGGCGCATCGCCCGCAACGCCGCGCCGGGCCGTCGTCTCGCGAACATTGGAATGGCCCGGAAAGATAATCAAGACAGCTGCATCTTTCAATAGAGAAATACACTTCTCTAAATCGAAAGCAACCCATTGCGTTGTCGTTGCGCCACTACGATCACCCTCCTGACGCGTTCATCGCCACCTCAGCGTCGCTAAATCGTTGTCGTTATTGGCTATGACAGAATTGTGAAAGATTATTCTGCGGAGCGACGAACTCTATTGCACTTTGCGATACAAGGCACATCACTGAGACCTCCCTATACTTGCGTTCGCCGTTTATTACGCTTTCCCACACGAAGGAGTTATCAGTGAAGAAAATCGCCATTCCCGCAGCGATCGCTGCACTCGTTGCAGCATCCGGCGCGCACGCGCAAAGCTCCGTTACCCTGTACGGCCTGATCGACGCAGGTCTGCAATACACGAACAACGTCAAGCCGAAGGGCGGCGCAGGCGGCTCGCTGTTCCAGGCGACCAGCGGCGAAATCAACGGCAGCCGTTTCGGGTTCCGCGGCGCTGAAGATCTCGGCGGCGGCCTGAAGGCGATCTTCGTGCTCGAGAACGGTTTTAGCGTGACCAACGGCAAGCTGGCTCAGGATAACCGTCTGTTCGGTCGTCAAGCTTATGTGGGTCTGGCCAGCGACCAGTGGGGCACGGTCACGCTGGGCCGCCAGTACGACTCGCTGGTCGACTACGTCGCACCGCTGTCGGGCACGGCAGGCACGTTCGGCGACACCGGCTTCGCTCACCCGTTCGACAACGACAACCTGAACCACTCGGTGCGGATGAACAACGCGGTCAAGTTCAACAGCGCCAACTACGCCGGCTTCAAGTTCGGTGCGTTGTACGCGTTCTCGAACAACACCGACTTCTCGATCAACCGTGCCTACAGCGCGGGCGCCAGCTACTCGTACGCAGGCTTCAACTTCGCGGCCGGCTACCTGCAGATCAACGGCTCGAACAGCACGAGCAACACGTCGGGCGCAATCGACCTCGCCGAATCCCAATCGAACGGCACCGGCGGCTTCGTGCTCGGCACCGACGTGCAGCGCACGTTCGGCGCAGGCCTGAACTACGCGTTCGGCCCGGCACTGGTCGGTTTCGTGTACACGCACAGCATGTTCCAGGGCACGCAATCGTTCGGCTCGAACAACGGCAACGTACGCTTCGACAACTTTGAAGTGAACGGCAAGTACGCGCTGACGCCGGCGGTCAGCCTGGGTGTCGCGTACACGTACACGGACGGCCACGTCAGCAACAGCCCGACGTTCGGCGAAGATCCGAAGTGGAACCAGGTCAACCTGCAGGCGATTTACTCGCTGTCCAAGCGTACCGACGTGTACGCGGAAGGCATGTACCAGCACGTGTCCGGCCACAACTTCGTGGCGTTCATCAACAACTCGGGCGGTGCTTCGTCGACCAACAACCAGGTGGTTGCGACGATCGGCATGCGTCACCGCTTCTAGGCGGCGCGGCTCGCGCCGGCTGCTTCCGCGGCCGGCTACGCGGCATGGGGCGCGCGGTCAGCTTTGCGCAAGGCTCGCCCGCACAGCGCGCACAATACGAAGAAGCCCCGTTCGGCTCAGTGCCGGACGGGGCTTTTTTTCGTCATGTATGCCGCGGTGGCGCGTTGGCCAGCCGCCGGACCGACGCGCGGATCAGTTGCCGCGGAACGTCGCGAAGATGCGCTGCTCGATGGTCGGCGTGCGCGAGCCCGATTGCGAGGTGCCACCGGTCGAACCGCCGACGCCCATGCTCGACGACGTGTCGGCAACCGCCAGGGTTTGTTGCGGCGCCGGGCCCGGATAGTCCGAGTTGCCCAGATACAGCGAGCCGTCCTTCTGGGCGGCGGCCAGTTCGGCTTTCACCTGGGCGCGCGTGACGGGACCGTTGTTGGCTTGCTGTGCGAACGACAGCGCGGGAATGGCGAGGGCCGACGCGACAACGACGGCGGAAACCAGTGCTTTCATGTGAGGAACCTCCAGAAATTGCTGTGAGCGGTCTCGGCAGAAGCAAACCTTTCCGAACCGTTGCACGAAGTTTATTGACGCAACCGTTCCCCAGAAAGTGGAGTATCGGATAAACGCTATTACGGCTTTCGCAATAATGAGATGACAAAGCGGCTTCATCGCAGCGTCGCGGGCTTGAGCCTATGATGAAGTCCGGTCCACGCCTGCCCCCTGAAGCGAAGCGCAGCACGATCGAGCGATGCCGGTTTCCGCAGACCAATCTGGGCGGGACCGTTGCGGACGGCACGCGGCAGCCGCATCGGCTGTGTCGGAGCAGGGCAAACAGGAGAGCGTAATGAAGCGCAAGGCATCGGCAGTCTGGCAGGGCGGTCTGCAGGACGGAAAAGGCTCGATTTCGACCGAAAGCGGTGTGCTGAAGGACACTCAGTACTCTTTCTCGACGCGCTTTGAAAACGGCGTCGGCACGAACCCCGAAGAGCTGATCGCGGCTGCGCACGCGGGGTGTTTCTCGATGGCGCTGTCAGCGGAACTGGGCCGCGCCGGCGTCAAGCCCGAACGGATTGCGACTACGGCCGCGGTGTCGCTGGACAAGGACGGCGGCGGGTTCAAGATCAGCGCGGTGCACCTGGATCTGACCGTAAAGATTCCAGGGGGCGACAAGGCGGTATTCGACAAGGCGGCGGCCGATGCGAAGGCCAATTGCCCGGTCTCGAAGGTGTTGAACGCGACCATCACGATGGACGCGAAACTCGAAAGCTAAACGGCGCTCGCGCGCGGCCGACCGGCCGCGCGCATATCCGGCTATCCGGCAAACGGGCGCATAGTTCCGCCGACCGGCGATATTTGCCGCCATTAATCAGCATTAACCCGAATCCGTCGGATGATTTTCCCGGTTTTTCGCCGCGGCGCACGTTTTTGCCGTTCAGCGATGATGCATCGATTTACAGATGAGCGGATTTATTCGGATTAACTGACGACGACGCACGCTAACGGTGATTTATGGCTGTGTTATGACAGACCGCCGGTCTGGCGGATTACAACCTCGGCAAGGCTGCCCGCGGAACCCACCTGGATGTGGGTTAAACCTTACATAAATTGGCGGCCATTCCGACTCGCTACGCGGCAGGCATAACCTGAACGGCCGTTCTAAAATATTTTATAAAAGCGTTTAAGAGTGCGGTGAAAACGGTTTCGCTTAAAAAACACTTGCTCGCAGAAAATCCGATTGATAATCTTGCGGCACTCAATAACTTTGTTCGACTGTAGTGCGTTTACGGCAGTGGTGATCAGACGGCTCGACGCTTATAACGGGGACATTCATGCTGACTGCTACTATCAAACCATTCGGTGCGCCGCAAGCGGGGCAATTCAACGTCGGCGACGTCGTCACGCTGAAGGCGGGCGGGCCGCGCATGACGGTCACCTATGCCGGGCCGGTCGGCAGTGCACCGGGCGAATGGCTCGTATGCCAGTGGTTCGACGAACACGGCGAACTGCGCCAGGACATGTTCGAATTGGACCAGGTGCGGGCCGAGCCGCGCTCAATTCCGGCGGGATCGGTGCAACTGCACAAATTCATCCGCGTCGCGCTGCCTTAGTTCGATTCGCCTCGTCCGGTTTCGCTTCGTTCAGCGTCACCTCGACCGACTTCACTTCGACTTCGACGCGCGCTCGCGCGCCGCATTGCGCGTGCCGCGCAATTGCACCCGCTCACCGAGCATCTTCGAGAAGTTGCGCATGCCGATCAGCTTGCGCGACTTGACCACTTCACCGGCGACGTCTTTTGGCGGGTTCGGCTGCAGCGCCCAGTACAGCGCGAGCAGCCAGCCGAACACCGTCCAGCCGACTACCGCATTAAATAGTGCGATGGTCAGCAGGTCGTAGCGCTTGCGGCGATCGGCGATGATCGACGGCAGAAAATACAGTGCGAGCGCAACGATTGCCGCGACGCCTTCGAACGCGAAATTGAGCATGACAACCGGCTGAAGAATTGCAAGGCAGATGTCGGCATTGTCGCGCGAACGCGGCGGGCGCGCAGTACAGCATGCGCATCCGGCCGGGCGGCGCGCGTCCGGGGGCTTGAACGGGCGGGCGCGACGGGTTGCATGAGCAGAGCGCATGGGCCGTCAACCGTAAGCCTTCCACCTAAGCCTTCCACCCGACCCGGCTCCCACCTACGCCGCTGGCGGCGCAACGCGGCGCGGGACTATCATGTGTTTTTTCCCCGAACCGGAACGCTGCGATGACTTCCGACGCTACTACTGAAACCCGCCTGAATCCCACCACGCTGCGCGATTTCGTCGAACGCAAATGGAACGACGAGATCGTGCCGGCGCTGACCGACTACATCGCGGTGCCGGCCAAGAGCCCGATGTTCGATCCCGATTGGCAGAAGCACGGCTATCTCGAACGGGTGATCACCGATGCGGCGCAATGGGCGCAAACGCAGCCGGTGCGCGGCCTGAAGCTTGAAATCGTGCGTCTGGCCGGCCGCACGCCGGTGATTTTCTTCGAAGCCCCGGCTACCCGTTCGGGCAGCACCGAAACCATCGTGCTGTACGGCCATCTCGACAAGCAGCCGGAATTCTCCGGCTGGCGCAACGACCTCGGGCCGTGGACGCCGAAGCTGGAAGACGACAAGCTGTACGGCCGCGGTGGCGCCGATGATGGTTACGCGATCTACGCAAGCGTTACCGCGCTCGCCGCGCTCGATGCCCAGGGCGTCGAGCGGCCGCGCTGCGTCGGCCTGATCGAAACCTGCGAAGAGTCGGGCAGCTACGATCTGCTGCCATACGTCGATGCGTTGCGCGACCGGCTCGGCAAGGTCGGTCTGGTGGTGTGCCTCGATTCCGGCGCGGGCAACTACGACCAGCTATGGCTCACCACGTCGCTGCGCGGCGCGGTATCGGGCAATCTCGAGGTGCAGGTGCTCGACGAAGGCATTCATTCGGGCGGCTATGGCGGCATTGTGCCGTCGAGTTTCCGCATCATGCGCCAGCTGTTCGAGCGGCTTGAAGACGCATCGACCGGCAACCTGCTGCCGAAGGGTTTTCACTGTCCGATTCCGCCCGACCGGCTGCGCGAAGCCGAAGCGAGCGCAGCGATTCTCGGCGACGACGTATGGAAGAAAATCCCCTGGGCATGCGGCCAGGACGGCCGTCAGGTGCTGCCCACCACGACCGATCCGCAACAGGCGCTGCTCAATTCGACATGGCGTCCTTCGTTATCGGTCACCGGCGCAGCCGGTCTGCCGTCGCTCGCGGATGCGGGCAACGTGCTGCGGCCGCGCACCGCGTTCAAGCTGTCGCTGCGTCTGCCGCCGCTGGTCGAAGCCGCGCAGGCCGTCAGCGAACTGAAGGCGCTGCTCGAATTCGATCCGCCGTACAACGCCAAGGTCACATTCAGTCCCGACAGTATGGCGGCGACCGGCTGGAACGCGCCGACGGTCGCACCGTGGCTTGCCGGCGCACTGAACGATGCGTCGCGCCAGTACTTCGGCGCGGACTGCGCATACATCGGCCAGGGCGGCACGATTCCGTTGATGAACGTGCTGCAGGAAGGTTTCCCGCATGCGCAGTTCATGGTGTGCGGCGTGCTCGGACCGAAGTCGAACGCGCATGGCCCCAATGAATTTCTGCATGTGCCGTACGGCAAAAAGTTGACGGCCTGTGTGGCCGAAGTGATCGCCGCAGCGCCTTGAGCTGCCACGCGCACCGTGCCGGCGCAGCTACGCGCCGGCACGGTGCGTCCTCGCCTTTCCGTCCACCTGTTTCCCAATCCTGAACATCAGGACTCCGCGTATCCGGCACATAAGCCGCTGGAATTCCTTTCAGCGCTAATTCGAAAAAAAATGCAATTCGAATATAGCTGTGCGGATTGCGCTGCACGACCGGAAAACTCAAAGAAAATCGGCAGCAATGGGTCTAATGCGATACGCCCATCCTGGCGAAGCACATCGCGGATCGGGCATTCGCAGCAGTAATTTCCTCGCAATCGTTTGCCTGGCGGGACGTCGGTACGAGTTACCGCGCAATGGCGCGGGGGCGCACTGGCACGGCACCTCGCGCGCGTCGCGTCGAAGTTCCAGCAACTTGCGTAGAAGTGTTAGCCAGCCACCCTTGCCGGATTCTGGTCTGTTTTAGGCTCATATAGCTCCGCCGATGTTCTATATCCTAAAGGACCACGGAAATGAACCTGAATAGCCATCACGCATGCCGCCCGTTCCTTGAAGCGGGTAATCTGACGCAAATCTCCGCTTATTACGAAGAAGAGCGCAATATCATGTGGATGATGTTGCGGGCACAACCACGTCCCTGTTTCAACCTGGAACTCGTGCACGACATTCTCGGCCTCGCGCAGGCGGCGCGCGAGTCGGGGCTGCCGATCGATTTCTGGGTAACGGGTTCGGTGATTCCGACCATGTTCAACGTCGGTGGCGATCTGAACTTCTTCGCCGACGCGATCCGTTCCGGCAAACGCCAGGCCTTGATGTCGTATGCACGCGCCTGTGTCGATTGCGTGCATGCGGCGGCACGCGGCTTCGATACCGGCGCGATCTCGGTCGCGATGATCGAAGGCACGGCGCTCGGCGGCGGCTTCGAAGCGGCGCTCGCGCATCACTTCATCCTCGCGCAGAACGATGCGCGCATGGGCTTCCCGGAAATCGCCTTCAACCTGTTCCCTGGCATGGGCGGCTACTCGCTGGTCGCGCGGCGCGCTGGCATGCGCCTCGCCGAGGAACTGATCGGCGGCGGCGAATCGCATACCGCGGAGTGGCATGCCGACAAAGGACTGGTCGACCACCTGTTCGAGCCTGGCGATGCTTACGTCGCGACGCGTACCTTTATCGACACGCTGCGGCCGAAGCTGAACGGCATCCGTGCGATGGTGCGTGCGCGTCAGCGCGTGTTGCAGCTGTCGCGCGCGGAACTGATGGAGATCACCGAAGACTGGGTCGAAGCCGCCTTCACGATCGAAGAGAAAGATCTCGCGTTCATGGAGCGGCTCGTGATGCTGCAGAACCGCCGTACGTCGAACCTGCGCCAGCCGAGCGCGAACGTCGCGTGAACGGTGCCAACGAATGACCGCAGGTCGGCAGAAGGTTCTCGCGGCAGCGGCAACCGCTGCCGCAGCAGATTCAGGCAATCAGCCGAACCTTCTGCCTGTCGAGCATCCATCGTTCGAATTCAGCGGCCGCCATCGGCTGGCCGTACAGGAAGCCTTGCACGTACTCGACCCCGAGTCCTTTCATAAACAGCTCTTCCGCTTCGGTCTCGATGCCTTCGGCGACCACCTGCAACTGCAGCGCCTGCGCGACCGCGACCATCGAGCGCACCAGCGCCTGCGCCTTGCGGTCGGCATTGATCGAGCGCACGAAGCTGCGATCGAGCTTGATCATATCGAGCGGAATGCGGCCCAGCTGCGACAGCGACGAATAGCCGGTACCGAAGTCGTCCAGATGCACCTGCGCGCCGAGCTTGCGGAATTGCGTGATCAGGTCGATCGCCGCGGCTTCGTCTTCGATCAGGCAGCTTTCGGTCAGCTCGAGATCGATCAGGCATGGGTCGAGGTTCGCGCATTGCAGCGCTTCGCTGAAGTGACGCACCACTGCGGTGTCGACCAGCTGCCGCGCCGACACGTTGATCGCGACGCGCAACGGCATGCCGCGCGCGCTCCATTGCGCGGCCTGCGCGGCGGCGGTCTGCATCACCCAGCGGCCGAGCGGCCCAATCAGGCCGGATTCTTCGGCATACCGGATGAATTCACTCGGCATGATCTGGCCGCGCTCCGGCGAATTCCAGCGCACCAGTGCTTCGACGCCGTACACGGTGCCGGTGGCGAGCGACAGTTTCGGCTGGTAGTGCAAGGTCAGCTGTCCTTCGTCGAGGCCGCGCCGCAGATTGGTATCGAGCCACATGAATTCGGCCACGCGCCGGTTCATCTCCGGCGAGAACACGCGGTAGGTGCGCTTGCCGCCGTCCTTGGCGACGTACATCGCGGTATCGGCGGCACGGATCAACGATTCGAGGCTGTCGCCATGTTCCGGAAACAGCGCGATGCCGATCGAACAGCCGGTGTAGACCTCGACGAGACCGAGACTGAACGGCGTGCGCAGCCGCTCGAGAATGCGTTGCGCCACCGTTTCCAGCGACGCGGCGGTGGCCCCCTGTGACAGCACGATGAATTCGTCGCCGCCGAGCCGCGCAAGCACGTCGCCTTTTTCGAGGCAATCGCGCACGGCAGCCGACACGTCCTGGATCAGACGGTCGCCGAACACGTGCCCGTAGTGATCGTTGACCTTCTTGAAGTTGTCGAGGTCGAGAAACAGGATGCCGACCGATTCGCCCGGCGGCGCGCTCGCGACCGCGGTGCGGATCATGTCCTGAATCGCGTTGCGGTTCGGCAGGCCGGTCAGCGAATCGGTATTGGCGAGTTCCTTCAGCCGCTCCTGTGCGCGGCGCTCTTCGGTGATGTCGGTGCCCGAGCAGATCAGGAATTGCTCGTCGATGCCGCTGCCGCTCTGCACGAACTTGTTGCGAAACAGAAACAGCCGCTCGCCGTGCACGGTGCGCACGAGTCGCTCGACCTCGTACGACACGCCATGCCGGAAAAAGCCGCTAATGTTCTGGCTCGACGCTGCGCCGGCCTCCGAAGACATGAACAGCGCCCATACGTTGCGGCCGATCACGTCTTCTTCCTTCATGCCGGTCAGCTCTTCGGCGAGGCGATTGAAGCGCTGTATCCGGCCATTACGATCGACGATCACCACCACGGAATTGACTTCCGACACGACCTGCTCGGCAAACGACAGGCCGTGCACCAGGTCGCGCGCGACCGATTCGGTATCTTCGAACGCCGAGGCGGTGCCGGCCCACGTGCTGCTGTTGAGCTTCTTGCCGACCAGATGCAGACGCAACGGTTCGCCGGACAGATGGACCTCGAGTGTGAGGTGCGCGGTGACGCCGGTGAGGCGGCGGATCTGCGCGGCCTGATGCGCGGACAAGGCGATTGCCGCGGTGGCTGGCGCGCTGCCGGTGACGGGCGACAGCTCGAGCGCGTTGCTGTCGTTCGACAGACGCCAGCATGGGCTGTTCGTGCCGAAACGGACAAACAGCACCTCGTGCTCCTGATCGTAGCGGTCGTCATTCATGAAGGCGTTGTCCGGGCAAAAATTGCCGCCTGTGCGCAGGCGTGCAGCGTTTGGGATGGCGCAGATCGTCTTCCGTGAAGCTGTCCCCATTGTATCGAAGCGCGCGGATTTTCGGGCTCCGAACAGGTTAACGGTTTAGCTCAGAACATTCTTTATGGCAATTGGTGCGTTGCCGATAGTGGTCATTTCGTAGTCAACGCAACGATTTTTCTGCAATCGTGCATAAACGATGCCGCTATCCGTGTGCCCAGTCGAGGCGAATGCGCCGTTGCGGTGCAGTGCACGAAACTGAATCCGCGAACGGACTCGACGTCGCCTGTCCGCGTTTCGAACATGTCGAAATTGCCGCCGGTTCTATCCTGCTGCGCAGCGCGGAAATATTTTCCGCCAAACGCAGCGTCGACATTCAACGCCGCCGCGCCAGATGCGTGCGCATCTGCTCACGGGTCGCAGCATCCGGTTCGCCGAAGAACGCGAATTCGCCGGCGCTCAGTGTTGCGACCGGTACGCCGTCGCGAAACAGCACGCGGTTGCCCGCCACGGCCGGCACCTTGTCGCCGGGCAGCAGCGTGCCGAGCAGGTTCAGCGGATCGGTCGCGGCGATGCCGACGTAAGCGCCGTCATGCGCATGGCGCCGCGTTTCGCGCAGCAGTGGAATCGCTTCTGGCAACGCGAACTGCTCGCCTGCGAGCCCGTTGACGAAGCGTCCGCCACGCACCTGGCCGCGCGCTTCGAGCCGTTGATAGACGCGCAGCAGATCGCGCCACGGCGGCAGCCATGCGGCCTCGCGTTCGAGCAGCCGCCAGAACACCACGCCATAGCGGCGCAGCAGGCTCAACGCGATATGTTCGACGACCTCGGGTGCGAACGTGGCGCGGCGCGCGGCGGCGGCGGTGCGCGCTACGGCCGGTCGTGTCGCAACGGATGCTGCGCCAGCGGTGGCGGCTTGGACTTCACCGCTCGCCGTCTTGCGCCGCTGCACGAGTGCCCAGCGCCCGGCGTCGTCCATGCCGCCGATCAGCGGCTGCATCGCGCGGCGTCTGCCGAAGTGCGACGCGGCACGTTTCGCGGCGGGTCTGAGCAGCGCACGCAGACCGGCAAAGCTGTCCGAGTTCACGAGGCCCGCGGCGACCAGTTCGCCCAGGGCGGTTTCCAGTTCGACCGGCAGCAGATGCACGTCGGCGAGCAACTCGTCGAAGAACATCGCGCCATGATGGCCGAGCGCATCGAGCACGAGCTGTGCGCGCGACGAAAGCTCGGGCTGCTGTTGCGGATCGAACAGCGCGCCCCACAGCGCCAGATGGCGACGCGGCAGCAACACCACCGGCGTGCTGCGTACCGGTGCGCTGGCCGCGCGCGCGCGTTCGGTGAGCCGCGTCCAGACGATCTTGCCGGCGCGGCACAACTCGTCGAGCAGCAGCGGCGAGTAGTCGGTCAGCCGGGCCGGCAGAATGTCTTCTTCCCACGCGCCGGCCGCCGCTTCATAGCCTTCCAGCTGATCGAGCACAGCGGCGAGCGCGTCGCGGCCGGTACCGCGCGTGTCGGCGGCGAGCCGCTGCCATGCGAACAGGAAGCGCATGAAGTCGTGCCGCTCGACCGGCTCGATCTCGCGGCGCAGCTTGCGCACCGTATAGCGATGAATGCGCGCGAGCAGATGACGTTCGCACCATTCTTCGTCGGCACTGTGCGGCGTGAAGCGGCCACGCATCACGTAGCCTTCCGCTTCGAGGCGCGTCAACGCCTGCGCGACTGTGGCAGCCGGCAGTGCGAGTGCGCGCGCGATCGCCGGCACCGGCAGCGGTCCAAAGCCCGATAGCCGCGCGCGAATTACTTCGACCAACGCGTCCACTTCGTCCCACGCATCGTCGAAGCCCTTGGGCACACGCAGTTTCGGCGCGACCGGTGCGTCCGGATAGAGCGCGCGCACGCAGCTCAGCCGTTCCACCGGTACCCATAGCGCGTCGTGCTGCGCGATTTGCAGGCGGGTCGCGTGGCCCGATCGCGCGAGCTGCGCGAGCCACGCCGGCCAGCCTTCGTTGTGTTGCGCCTCAGCCTCGGTGATGCAGGCGAGGCCGGTCAGCGCTTCGTGCATTTCGTCGGCGTTGCGGACCTGCGGCCATGCTTCGTCGCGCACGCTGGCGATCGCTTCGGCATCGAGCGCGCCTAGATCGTCGGCGGCCGCGGGGTCGGTCCAGCGGCGATTGAGCACCGCCTGGGTGCGACGTTCTTCGATCGGCGCGTCGTCGAGATAGGCGTACGGTTTGGCGGTCAGCACTTCCGCCGCGAGTGCGGACGGCGCGGGCAAATCGCGCGTGACGAGCGTCACTTCGTTGCGCTCGATCCGGCGCAGCAGCTGCAGCCAGCCGTCGCAGTCCAGCGCGTCGTGCAGGCAGTCGTCGAGGGTCTGGTCGACCAGCGGATGCGCAGGCAGTTCGCGTTCGCCGACGAGGTTTTCCGCACAGGCCACCTGGTCCGGAAACACCGCGGCCAGCAGGTCTTCGCCGCGCATCCGCTGCAGTTGCGGCGCGGTCTTGCGGCCGCCGGTGTAACGCGGCAGCGCCAGCGACGTGGTCGCGTTCCAGCGCCAGCGCACGTTGAACAGCGGTGCGTCGAGCAATGCCTGGATCAGCAGCGGCCCGGCGCTATTCGAATGCAGGTAGCGCCATACTTCGCCAAGCGGAAAGCTATGGCTGCCGGTTAGCGAAAGAATGATCGCATCTTCGGTGGCCGCCGCCTGCAGCTCGAAGTTGAAGGTGCGGCAGAAACGCTTGCGCAGCGCGAGGCCCCACGCGCGATTCAGACGGCTGCCGAATGGCGCGTGGATGACCAGCTGCGTGCCGCCCGATTCGTCGAAAAAGCGCTCCATCACCAGCGTGTCGTGAGTCGGCAGCGCGGTCAGCGCGAGCCGCGCACGCGCCAGATACTCGACGATCTGCCGCGCCGCGGGCTCGGGCAGGCCCAGTTCGTCGACGAGCCAATCGGTTGCGTGTGCAAGCGGTGCGTCGTTGCGCGGGCGTTCGAGTACGGCGACGCCGGCCGGCGCGCACGCCGGGTCGATCGGAGCTGCCGGGCTCGTTGCGGGCACAACTGCTTTGCCGCCCGTCGCGCTGTTGCTGGCGTCGTGCGCTTCGTCATGGATTTCACCGCCGAGGCGCCGGTCGATTTCCTTGCGCAGCCGTGCCACGCCCAACGACAGTTCGTCGCTGCGTCCCGGCGCTTCGCCGAGCCAGAACGGAATATTCGGCGGCTGGCCCTGCGCATCTTCGACGCGCACGCGGCCGCTTTCGACGCGCATGATGCGGTACGACGCGTTGCCGAGCTGAAACACGTCGCCGGCCAGGCTCTCGACCGCAAAGTCTTCGTTGACGGTGCCGACCTGGATGCCTTGCGGTTCGAGGACCACCGAGTAATCGGCGTTTTCCGGAATGGTGCCGCCCGACGTCACCGCGTACAGCTTGCCGCCGCGCCGGCCGCGCAGCGTGCCGTTGACGACGTCGCGATGCAGATACGCGGCGCGCAGCCCATGCCGCGTGGTGAAGCCCTCGGCCAGCATCTTCAGTACCGCGTCGAACTGCTCGCGCGTCAACTGCGCATAGGGTGCCGCATGCCGGAAGCGTTCGAACAGCGCCTGTTCGCTCCATGGTTCGCTGCATACTTCGGCGGCGATCTGCTGGGCAAGCACGTCGAGTGGCGCGCGCGGCATGCGCAGCGCGTCGAGTTCGCCGCGCCGCACGCAGTCGAGCAGCGCTGCGCATTCGATCAGGTCGTCGCGCGACAACGGAAACAGGCGTCCCTTCGGCATGCCGCCCACCTGGTGTCCGGAGCGGCCGACGCGTTGCAGGAACGGTGCGATCGCGCGCGGCGAGCCGAGCTGGCAAACCAGTTCGACGTCGCCGATATCGATACCGAGTTCGAGCGAAGCGGTGGCGATCAGCACCCGCAGTTCGCCGCGCTTCAAGCGCTGTTCGGCCTCGAAGCGCAGTTCCTTCGCGAGGCTGCCGTGATGCGCGGCCACCGCCTCCTTGCCGAGCCGCTCGGTCAGATGGCGCGCGGCACGCTCGGCCATGCGGCGCGTGTTGACGAACACGAGCGTCGTGCGATGCTGCGCGACCAGTTCCGCGAGCCGGTTGTAGACGAGTTCCCATGCGTCGTTCGACATCACGGCTTCGAGCGGCACCGGCGGAATCTCGAGCGCGAGATCACGCTCGCGCACATGGCCGACGTCGACGATTTCACACGGCGCGGGCGTGGTGTCGTCGATGCTTGCGCCGCCCACCAGAAAGCGCGCGACCGCGCCGATCGGCTTTTGCGTGGCCGATAGCCCGATGCGCGGCAGGCGCCGCTTGCACAGCGCATCGAGGCGCTCGAGCGTGAGCGCGAGATGACTGCCGCGCTTGCTGCTCGCGAGCGCGTGAATTTCGTCGACGATGACCGTGCGCACCGTCGACAGCATCGTGCGTCCCGAGTCCGACCCGAGCAGCACGTACAGCGATTCCGGCGTGGTCACGAGGATGTGCGGCGGCCGTTTGCGCAGTGCGGCGCGTTCCTGCTGCGTGGTGTCGCCGGTGCGTACTGCCGTGCGGATGTCGAGCGGCGGCAGCCCCCGCTGCGCAAGCTCGCGCGCAATGCCTTCGAGCGGCATCTGCAGATTGATGCGGATGTCGTTGGACAGCGCCTTCAATGGCGACACGTAGACGACCAGCGTCTGATCCGGCAGCGCGCCGCCATTGTCGAGGCCTTCGCGCACGAGTTCGTCGAGCGCGGACAGGAACGCGGTGAGCGTTTTGCCCGAGCCGGTGGGCGCCGCGACCAGCGTCGGGCGGCCGCTGCGGATCAACGGCCAGGCGGCCGCCTGCGCCGGGGTGGGGGCCGGGAAGGTGCTCGCGAACCAGCCGGCGACGACCGGATGAAACGCGGCGAGTGGGTCGGCCGCTGTGAGGGGCGCCGCATCGGCCGATACGTGCGTCGATGCCGGCGCGGCGCCGCCTGGCGCAGCCACGCTCGAGGAAGAAGTCATACGGCCGTAAGTGGGGGCGCGGCGTGCCATATCCAGAGGGCGGGATGCCGCCCGTTTGCGTCTTCAAGCGCAAAGTCTCGCAGGTTTTGCGCCCGGCTGCTACGCGCGCGATGAAGGGGCGGATCGCGCGGTTTCACCAGTTCCAGCGCATTCCCGCATCGCCGCCGACGCCCCGCTGATGCGAACCGCCGAGATTGATCAGCCAGCTCGCGGTGGCGAACAGGCTGGCCCGCTTGCCGATCTGCGCGACGATGCCCGCGCCCAGCTGCGCGGCCGTCTGTCCGACTGCGCCGGCGATCGCCGTCGTGCCGCCGAAGGTCGTGCGGTCGTCGCTGCCGAATGCGCGCAACACGCTCGCGCGCAGCCACGGCACGAGCGTGCTGCCGGCGGCGTCGACGTGGCCTTGCAGTCGCACGCCGAGCCTCGCGACGAAAGTATTGCCGCGGTTGAACGTGACGTTCGACACACCATCGTTGAGTTCGTCGAGCGATAGATGCTGGAAGACCAGTTGCGCCTGCGGTTCGATCGCGAGCGCCGTGTTCAGCGGTACCGGCAGTCCGCCTTCGAGCGAAGCGCTGAACGCGGCGCCGTGTGTGCCTGCGCCGACGCCGTCGCGCGACGATGAGTCGATCGTCAGTACGCTGCCCATCAGCAGTGCATCGGTGTACCAGCCGGTTGCGCCGACATGCGTCCAGTAGCCGCCAACGTTGTACGCATTGAGCGCCAGATGCCCGGCCTGCAGATCCGGTGTGCCGAGCGCGAAGCCGCTGACATCGCCGGTGGCGTGTGCAAAGCCGATCAGGATCCCATAGTGATTGCGCGCGCCGCTCGCGTCGTGGCTCGCATACAGATCGTGGCCGATCTGCACGCCATACAGCGAACCGTCGAAGCCGGTATCGGCCGCGCCTTCCTCGTGCAGCACCCCATGGCCGCCCCACACGCGGCCCCATGCCGCAGGCAGCATGTCGTCGCCGGTCACGCGGGTCTGGTCGCCGTGGCGTTGATGGAACGTATCCATCTGCAGCAGAGCCAGCTGCCGCGCGACGCCCGGCGCTGCGGCATAGAGCGGCACTTCCGGCCGATATAACGGTAGCGGCGCCGCGCCGGCCGGCGGCGCGGCGGGGAGCGGTGGCGTGCCGGCGGCTGCGAGCGGCACGGCGGCGGCCGGCTCACCGGGCGCGATGGCCGCCGGCAGTGGCGCTACGGTGTTGCGCAGGAACCAGTCGGCGGCGCTGCCGGGCGTCACGCCGCCCTGCGCGAGGTAGTACGTGTAGGCGCCGGCCTTGACTGGCGCAGCGAGCTGAAACGCGCAAGCGTCGCCGCCCACGCCATTGCTGACCGCGACGACCTGAATCCCGCTCGCCCCGGTCTGCGCGCCGCTGCCGCCGACATTGGCGATCTGCAGATGCGTGACGCCGCGTGCGCTGCCGCCGGCGATCACGAGGCGATCGGATGGCGCGTCGTCGGCGCCGACCGTCGTGTTCAGCGCGAGTGTGCCGCTTTGCCCGACATAGTCGCCTGCTACGTGCAGCACGTTGCCGGGCGCGGCCCCATTGCCGCCGAGCCGCACCAGCGCCGCATTGGTCAGCGTACCGTTGACGGTGAAGCTGCCGCTCGGGCCGCCGGCAAACGCGGGCAGCGCGTTCGCGACCGCCAGCGTGCCGCCGTTCGCCACCGGCCCGCCGACGGCGCCATAGCCGCCGAGGGTCGCACCGCTGGCGACGGTTACGCCGCCGTTGCCGGCCAGTGCGGCATTGGCGTGCGCCGCGTCGCCGAGCGCGAGCGTGCCGGCGGCCACGGTGGTCGGACCGCGGTACGTGCTGACGTTGGTCATCAACAGCATGCCGCTGCCGGTTTTGGTCAGCGCGCCGCTGCCCGTGACGGGCTGCGCCAGCGTGGTCGCGAACGACTGCGTGTCGAAGGTGCCGCCACCGGCGGCGACCAGGATCGCCCGGGTCGGCGCGAGATCGAAGCGCTGCGTGAACTGCAGCGTGCCGCCATCGAACCTGAGGCTGCCGCTCGCGGCACCGATCGCGTTGTCTGTGCCGATGGCCAGCGTGCCCTGCTGCAGCGTCGTGCCGCCGCTGTAGGCGTTGCCCGCGGCGGGCGCGAGCGTGAGCGTGCCTGCGCCCGATTTGTCGAGCGCGCCGCTGCCGGAAATCGTGCCGTGATACGTGCCGTCGAGGTCTTGCTGGAAACGCACGAAGCCGTTGTCGGTCACGTTGAGCGGCAGATTCTGTGCATTGGCCTGCAAGGTTGCGCCCGCATCGATCGTGGCCGCCACCGATGCTGTCGCGCCGAGCGTGCCGGTCAACGCGAGCGTGCCGCTTTGCACGCGCGCCGTCGTGAAGTTGCCGCTGCCGCTCCAGTTCCATGCGGCGCCCTGCATCAGCAGCGTCTGGAAGTTCGTGAATGCGTTCGCCGCGCTGCCGCTGCCTTGCAACGTGACCGTGTTGGCGCCTGCGCCGCCGTCCGCGGTGCCGACGATCGTCGAGCCGGTTTGCAGGATCAGCGCGTCGTTGCCGCCGCCCATCGCGATCGCCGTGCCGGCATTGCTTTGCACGAGGCCCGCATTGATCACCGTGCTGTTGCCGTTCAGCGTGCGGATGCCGGCCGCGCTCTGCGACACGATTTGCGCACCCGCGCGGTTTTCGATCAACGCAGTAAACGACGCGCCGGCCGTGTTCGAGAACACCGCATCGGCGCCGTTGCCGCTCGCGGTGATCGAGCCGGTGTTGATCAGATGGTCGTTGTTGCCTTGCAGATACGCGCTAAAACTTTGCGCGCCGCTGGTGGCGAGCGTGCCGCGATTGTCGATGGTGCCGCTGCCACCGAGAATCGATGCCGCACGCGCATTGCTGCCGGTCGTGCTGACCGAGCCCGCGTTGAGCAGCGTGTTGTTCGACTGGCCGGCGTTGGTTTGCCCCCAGGCTGCCGTCATACCATACGCGTTGGCGCCGGCGGTCGTGATGGTGCCGAGGTTCGTCAACGTATTGCCGCTGCCGTTGGCAGCCATGGCGTCGTTGAACGCGCCCGCCGTGCTGATCGCTGCGCCCGCCGCATTGGTCAACTGATTGCCGTTGCCGGTGCCGAGCAGCACGGCGCCGCGCACTGTGCCGCTACCGCCAGCGCCGCTCAGGCTCAGCATGCCCGCATTGTTGACCGTGCTGTTCTGCTCGACGCTGAACGCAACCGGATTGGCCGTACGCAGGAAATTGCCGGACGCTCCTGCCGCAATGCTGACCGTCACGCCGATGCTGCCGGCTTGCGCGAGCACCGGTGCGAGCCTGTTGCCGGTGCAGGTTACGGTTGTGCCAGACGAAGGCGCGTCGCTCGTGCAGGCGGCCCGCACGTCGCCGAACGTGTCGGCGAGCAGCAGAGCGGCACCGATGCCGACTGTCAGCGCCTGGTTCTTCACGAGTATTCGCCTTCGCCGCGCAGATGCGCGATGCGTTGCGTGATGAGCGGAAGAACATGCGTTGCGTGCGCAACGATCGCGGTCGTGCGGGCGTGTCCGGCGCTCTCGCTTTACGTCGCGTGGCGGCCGCCCGGTGCGGCGCCATGCTGGGCTGATTTATATGACACAACCGCGCCGTCAGCAACGAATGGAGACCTCGCGGCCGGTTACGCCCCTGTCATTGCGGCGTGGCCGCGCAGTTTCAGGGCGCGCGGCCGAACGCCTCGCGCAGTTTGCGCTTGGCCTGCTGCAGCGTGTCGCGACGCCCTTTGGGCAGATTGCGTCCGGCACGGTTGATATAGAAGTTCAACATCGACATCGCCGACTGGAGCGGCGTGCCCTTGCGCCGCTTGCTGTGGGTCGACGAGCGCTTGAGCGAATCGGCGATTTGCTGCGCGCTGCCGGTCTTGAAGATGTCTTTCTCGATGTCCATCGCATCGCTGGTCTCCATCACATGATGAGACCAGCGTTTTGGCGACTGCTTCGATGTGCCGCTCGCTGCGGATTTTGCATGCTGCGCGGCATGCGCGTGGCGCTGCCGCGGCGGGCGGCCGCTCTTGCTGCGGGTCGACGGATGAGCGGCGGTCATAGCTTGACTCCGCCTGCCTCCGGTGCATCCGACGAGGCCGGCGGTACATCGCCGACGCCAAACCGCGCCGTCGTGCCGGCGCCCCAGTACGGCTCGCGGCCGTAGTACTGGTGAACCGAACTGGCCCATGTCGCATCCGCCATTGACGGCCAGTGGTCCTTGTCGAAGCCCGGCGCATTCTTCACGCGTTCCGCGCTCATATCGAGCAGAAAGCATTTGCGGTCCGCGTCGAGCGTCAGCGCGCTCCACGGGATCGCCAGCAGCTTGTCGCCGATGCCGAGAAAGCCGCCGGTCGACAACACGGCATACGCGATACGGCCCGCACGGACGTCGAGCATGATGTCCTTCACCTTGCCGACGTCGTTGCCGTCCGTGCTCAGCACGCGGTCGCCGTCGAGTGTGGCGGCGGCCATCACTTCGGGGCCGGGGCGGGCCGAGGCATCGCGGTCCGAGCCGACCATGCCGGTGCGTTGGTTTGCTGCGGGATTCATCACGGTTCTCCGAACGATTGCGATGCCAAGCGCGCAGCAACCGGTGTTCCTCACGTATCGGCACACCGCAGCAAACCGTGCGGCGTCACGGGCGCGCGGCGATCTCGTCCAGATGCAGCAGCAGATCGGCCGGGTCTTCATAGACGCGCAGCGCGCCGGCACGCTCCAGCTCTTCCTGGCCGTAACCGCCCGACAGCAGACCGACGCCAAGCGCGCGACAGCGGCGTGCGGCGAGCATGTCCCAGATGCTGTCGCCGACCACCACCGTCTCCTCGACCGGCACGTTGAGCCGCGCGGCCGCGGCGACGAACAGATCGGGATCGGGCTTCGCGTATTTGACGTCGTCGCGCGTCACCACGACCGATTGCGCAGGGTCGACGTTCAGCGCGGCGAGATTGACCGATGCCGTTTCCATCCGGCCACTGGTAGCGATTGCCCATTGGGTGCCGCTGGCGTTCAGCGCATCGAGCAGCGCCCGTGCGCCGGGCAGCGGGCAGACCTGCGCGTGCAGGCGGCGATACGCCTGCGCATGCGCGTGGCGCAGCCGCTCGACACGTTCGGCCGTCATGCCGCCGCCGGTTTCGCGCAGCAACTGATGCGTAAACAGCCCGCCGCTCATGCCGATCTTGCGATGGATGCGCCAGACCGACAGCTCGATACCTTCCTGATCGAGCGCCTCCTTCCATGCGAGCACATGCTGATAGACGCTGTCGACGAGCGTGCCGTCGAGATCGAAGAGAAACGACGTGGTTAGGCGCATGACGTGATCCTCAAAAAGAAGGGCAAGGTGCTGCGGCGATGCCGCGGCGCGAAAGAATTACGTCGCATGGGTAATTTTCATGCGGCGCGTCAGGTCGTCGCGTGCCCTTCAAGTGTAGCTGTGCGCGCCGCGCAGCGATGCTGCACAACGCTGAAAGCGATTGCCGCTGTGCAGTGCGGCACAGGGCTTGCTGAATCGATAGCGAGTCCGGCAGGGCGACAGCAGCATCGCTGCCGGCCATTTTCAACGACGATCAATGGAGAATCGAATGAAACTCACGAAAACATGGCTTGCCGCAGCACTCGTGGCGTTGTCGGGCGCGGCTTTCGCACAAGGCGCGGGGGGCGGATCGACCGGCGGTGGCGGGGCAGGCATGGCGACCGGCAACGATACGGGCGCGGCAAAGGCCGGTCAGAACGCTGGCGGCACGAATGGCATGAGCAACAGCGGCACGAACAACAGCGGCACGAACAGTATGAGTCATTCGGCGAACACGCAGCATCACCCGATGAAGACCAAAAAGAAGCCGATGAACGATACGACCAACATGCCAGGCGCCGATGCAAGCAGCGACACCAAGGGGCAGTAACGCAGCGGCAGTGACGCAGGGCGATGGTGTCCTGCGCTACCCGAACGGTCGGACGGCCACGAGGGAGATGAAACGATGAATACGATCTTGCGCAACCTGCTGATAGCGGCGTCGGTGGTGACGCTTGCATTCGGCACGGCCGCCTGCAAGAAGGCGGACAACAGCAGCACCGACACAAGCGTAGCACCCGCGGGCGCGGCGCCAGGCGCGAGCGGCGCGATGAGCGGCAACGCCGTGACGAACGGCCCGATGGGCGCCAGCGGCGCGGCCGGTGCAGATGCAGCCTCGGGAGCCAGTCAGTAACAGGAACTGGCCGGCGCGGCATGCATCACAACAGCGAACGCGTGACGATCCGCAGCAACGCAGGGCATTGGATAGATGCCAGCGCACTTGCGGCGATCCACCGAAGCCGCCTGCAGGTGCCGAAGCACTTGCGGTGGCCGGCGGCGACGCACGCTTCGCTTTTGTGGAGATAAACCATGCAGTCAACTGTTCACTATCAGGCCAATATTTGCGGCGGGGATTTTCAGCACGTGAAGGAATGT
Organism: Paraburkholderia sp.; assembly: GCA_035536055.1. Classification (GTDB taxonomy): domain Bacteria; phylum Pseudomonadota; class Gammaproteobacteria; order Burkholderiales; family Burkholderiaceae; genus Paraburkholderia. Next base: position 43,050 of record DATLOW010000209.1, read on the forward strand.
TTCGACGGGTGGAAGCAGCAGCCGCTCGTCTATCGCCGCAACCAATACATGTTCGAAGGCAAACGCGAAGTGCGGCCGCTTGGCGAAGGACGGGTATTCGACAACGGCGAGGTCGCGCACAACGTGCTTGCGTCGACCTGCAGCCCGCAGGATCCGTATGCGCTCGCCGCTGAAATTCACGATGGCGAGCGCGACCTGTGGCTGGTGATGGCCGCCTATGACGAGTAGCGCGGATACCTCGCGCCGGTGGGCGCAAGGCGCGCGGCTGTGTGCCTGCCCCGGTAGCGTCGCGACCTGCGAAGGGCGCTGGCGAACCGCGCGAACGCAACGCGCGGTGTCGATCAGACGGGGCGCGTTCGCGCCTCTCTCTTTCTGTTCTGTAGCGACTTTTTCAGCAGTGCGCTGAGCCGCGCATCGTCCACATAGCGCTCGATCTGTGCGCGTTGTTGCGCTGGCGAAGTCGCTGATTTTCCGCGCCGCGTGCCGGCTGCCGCGGCGAGTTTTCGCTGCGCCAGCCGCGCACGTTTGTCCGCCTGCGCGAGCAGCGCGGCGAAGGCCGCTTCGTCGATCTTCAGGCCGCGGCGGGTGGTTTTCGGCAGCAACGTGCCAAGCTCGCCGGCTTCGAATGCCGAGATGACTTCCGGGTGGATATAGCAGCGCCTGCACACCGCGGGCGTATTGCGCAACAGCGCCGCGACTTGCTTGACCGTCGCGACCACGTGGCGCTGCACGTCGCCCGCGCTTTCGCAAACCAGCTGCCGCAGCGCGGCCAGCGCGAACACGCTGCCGGCCCACGTGCGGTAGTCCTTGGCGGTGAAATCGGCCTGGCTCGCAGCGCGCAGATAGTCGTTGATGTCGGCCGAACCGACGGTGCGGCGCGTGCCGTCATCGTCGATGTACTGAAACAGGTCGTGGCCCGGCAACTCGGCGCAACGCCGCACGATGCCAGCGATGCGCGGATGGTCGACGGTGACGTCGTGCTCGATGCCGCTCTTGCCCGAGAAGTGAAAGCGCACCTTGCCGGCTTCAATCTTCAGGTGTTTCTTGCGCAGCGTCGTGAGGCCGTACGAGCGGTTTTCGCGCGCATATTCGACGCTGCCGACACGAATCAGCGTGCTGTCGAGCAGATGGACGATGGCGGCGACCACTTTGTCGCGCGGCATCCCGTCGCGGCGCAGATCGCGTGCGACCCGCGCGCGGATGCGCGGCAGCGCGCGGGCGAATGCGGCCATGCGGTCGTATTTGTTCGCATCGCGGTTCTCGCGCCAGCGCGCGTGATAGCGGTATTGCTTGCGGCCGCGCGCATCGCGGCCGGTGGCCTGCAGATGGCCGCGCGGGTCCGGGCAGATCCACACGTCGACATACGCGGGTGGAATCGCCAGTGCGTCGATGCGGGCGATTACGTTGGCATCGCTGATGCGCGCCCCGTCCAGATCGAAATAGGTAAAGCGCGCGCCGCTGCGCTTGCGTGTGAAGCCGGGCTGCGTGTCGTTGGTGTGACGCAGGCCTTGCGGCAGCGGCGGTGCGGGCGGCCGCGGCTCCGCTGTCGCCGGCAGGTTGCTGGCGTGGTCGGCGGCCGTGGTTTTCTTTTGCATGGTTCGTCTCGCATGGGTAGCTGAGTCGGGTTATGAGCGAGGTCACGGAGCGCGCGGTCGCGCGGCGCGTTTGCTTCGCTCCATGCAAGCGCGATGCCATATATCGATACGCACACGCATTGGCACCGCTCTTGCTCATTCGACTGGAAGAGCGGCAGCCGCCTCCATCGCTGCCGATGCCGAAGGACCACGCTTCGACGATTCGAACGGAGATCGATAGATGACCAACCAGCTAAAGGGCTGCCGCATCGCGGTACTGGCAGTCGACGGATTCGAGCAGGCGGAACTCGTTGAACCGAAGCGCGCGCTCACCGAGCAGGGCGCGACAGTTCACGTAATTTCTTCCACGCCCGGGAAAATACAGGGCTTCAGGCACGTCGACAAAGGCGACGCGGTAGATGTCGACCTGACCTTCGACAAGGCCGCCGCAGAAGACTACGACGCTGTGGTGCTGCCAGGTGGCGTGGTCAACGGCGACGCGATCCGCTTGCTGCCGCAGGCGCAAGCCTTCGTCAAGGCAGCAGACGCGGCGCACAAGCCGATCGCGGTGATCTGCCATGGCGGCTGGCTGCCGATTTCGGCGGGCCTGATGAAGGGCCGCACGGTGACCAGCTGGCCGAGTCTGCAAGATGACATTCGCAATGCGGGCGGCACATGGGTCGACAAGGAAGTGGTCGAAGACGGCAACTTCATTACGAGCCGCAAGCCCGACGATCTGCCCGCGTTCAACAGGACGTTGATCGCGCAACTATCGCGGAAGGCGGCATGAACGCCGCCGCAACGCTGGCGCACTGCGCCCGCCGGTCGGCGGGCGGGACCGGAGAAAGCCGCATGAACGCGATCCTGAGGCCGGTGCTGCCGCGCGCGGCGTACGAGGGCTCTGTTATGCACATCACGTTTAGCGACGAAGCGCCGGTGTTCGACGGCGCAAACCTGGCGGTGCGCTTCGCGGCGCAAGTCGACGGCGAGACGGTGGACTGCGCGATCAGCGCGGAAGCGCTGGAGGATCATTTCGGCGCGCGCTCGCCGCTCGAAGAGGACTTGCTGCGCGCGTTCCGGCGCGGCCGCGCACGCATCCGCTCAGTGTGCGCCGAGGCGCTGGATCAGAACCGCGGCGCCGCGGTGCTGTTGCACAGCGGACTGTTTCGGGTCGAGGGCATGGAGCAGGAGCGCGGAGCGAAGCGCTGACGGTCGACATCGCATGGCGCAATGCTTGACAGCGATGTCGCGCATCGACAGCCGTGACGGTCAGAGTCTGTGAACCTGCAAAAAGACGGCGGCCCGGTACTGCGGCCGCCGCGCGCTCAAACCCATAATTCTGTGCGTTGCGCCCGGCGGCCGCTGAAGCCGCGCGCTGCGTCGACGCCCGCATCGACACCCTTGCCGCCGCAATCCACTGCATGCATGCCGGCCCGTGCAGACAGGCATCGGGCTGATGGCCGCACAGCGGGTTGCGCGGTGCCTGCGGCCGGGTCGCCTGCGAAGTGCACGTTGCGGTGCGTTCCAGCTGCGGCGACCCATTCACGAACCTGCATTGCGCCGGCCGACGCGACGATCGCCACGAATAACAGCCACTGCGCGCTGCGAATTTTCACCATGTTTTCTCCGTTGCCGCGATTGCCAGCTTGTTTGCTTTGATTCGCTTTGCGCGTAGCATGAGCAAACCGCGTGCCCAGGCTCTAAAGCAAGCCAGCACGCGGGCAGCGCGGGCCGCTTCGAAACCCGGCACGTCAGGCACAGCAACTGCAACACGTATCGCTACACCATCGCGCGTACCGCAGCCGGTATGCTGCGTACGCGCCCACCCGGATGAGGAGGTGTCGAATGTCTACGAACGTCATTGCAGTTCTGAACGAACTGATCGAAACGTCGAAGGACGGAGAGCGCGGCTTTCTGAAGGCCGCCGACGATGCGCACGACCCGCAATTGAAAGAGTTGCTGCGCTCGCGTGCCGATACGTGCACCCAGGGCGCGCGCGAGTTGCAGGATCTGGTGATGCAGCTGGGCGGCAAGCCGGAAAGCGGCGGCACCGTCGGCGGCGCGCTGCATCGCGGCTGGGTCGATCTGAAATCCGCCGTCGGCAGCCGTAACGACCACGCGATCCTCGCCGATTGCGAGAAGGGCGAGGACGTTGCCAAGAAGCGCTATCACGACGCGCTGGAGAAGGATCTGCCGGCCGACGTGCGGGCCGTCGTAGAGCGGCAGTACCAGGGCGTGCTGCACAACCACGATACGATTCGCGATCTGCGCGACCAGCATGCAGCACACAGGTAAACGGCGGCGCATGGCCTGAACCCTGGCAGCAAGGCGCAAAAAACTGGCCCGCGCAGTGCGGGCCAGTTGCGTTCAGGCCTTCAGACGACCTGCAGTTGCGCGCCGGCGCTTGATTACTCGCTGGCGATCTTCAGGTGGTTCTTCACCCCCTTCACGCCCGACACGTTCTGCACGACGTCCTCTGCAGCGGACTTGTCGTCGGCCGACGGCACCGAGCCGCTAAGCCAGACAATGCCCTTGCGGGTCTTCACGTGGATATGGGTCGACTTGACGTTCTTGGCGGCAAGCAGGTCGGCTTTCGCCTTGGTGGTGATCGTGCCGTCGTCGAAGTGCTGGCCGACCGTTTCTGACGACGCAGACGGCGGCGTCGACGTTTGCGCAGATGCGTTGACGGCGTTCAAAGCGAATGCGACACAGGCGATGCCGCCGGCGGCCTTGAGGAAGTGGATGGTTTTCATAGTTGCTCCTTTTTCCCTGAAAAAACGGATGCGGTAGTTGCGTGTGTGCTTGGTGTCTATCCGCCCGAGACTATCCGCAAACCTTGTGCCCGGCTGGTGCTTCGATGGCATCGCTTATGCAGGCGCGTCCGTCGAGCTGTGCCGCTGCGCGCTTTTTTCACGGCAGCAGCAACGTGATGCGCGCTCGTCGCAGCCGCTGCCGGGTGCGTGGAAACGCGATCAGACGCGAGCCAAATCAGGTCAACCCGCACCCACCTGATGGTGTCCGTAATTTCCGTGCGCTTGTAAAAAGCGCGCGCGGCGGGCCGTCGGACAAGGCCCCGCAAATCCTCAAAGGCGATTAAAAACAGCGCATTGGCGGATCTGGTACGACAGTTGCTCTAGTCGTAGCAGACCATATTTTCCGTGCTTTTTCGACATCTTCGATTACCAACAGGATCATGCCTACAATGCCGCCTTCAATTGAGCTACGCGCGAGACAGTCGTTCGCGCTCACGCCGCGCCTACAGCAGTCTGTGCGGCTATTGCAATTGTCGTCGCTGGAATTTCAACAGGAACTGCGCACGGCGCTCGATACCAATCCGTTCCTCGAATACGATCCGGCGGCCCCCGAAGATACCGGGCTCAGCACTGAGACCAGCGCGGAAAATCCCGCCGCGGTCGACACGCTGCCGGCCGCCGAGCGCGACCCTGCACTCGACGGCGCGGCCGCCGACACACGCATCGAAAGCAGCGGCGCCGACGACGGCGCGGGCGACTTCTCCGGCGATTCGTTCAGCCGCAGTTCGTCGCGCTACAACGGCGACGCCGACGGCAGCGATCCTTCCGAGTGGGCGCGGGTCCAGCCGACGTTGCATGAGCAACTTCACGACGCGCTGCGCCTGTACCGTCTCGACGAACGCGACCGCGAAGCGGCGCGCGTGATTATCGAAGCACTCGACGACGACGGTTATCTGCGTCAGGACCTCGCCGACCTGACCGACGTCGTCGATTACGATCCGCCGCTGAGCGAAGAAGAACTGACGGTTGCGCTGCGGCTCGTGCAAACCCTCGATCGTCCCGGTCTCGCGGCGCGTTCGCTATCCGAATGTCTCGCATTGCAGATCGATGCGTTGCCCGAGGACACGCCGGGCCGCGCGGTGGCGCGCAAGGTCGTCGAGCACCATCTGGACCGTCTGGCGCGGCGCGAACATGCGGAACTGCAAAAGCAGATCGGCTGTGACGCCGAAGAGTTGCGCATCGCCTGCGCGCTGGTGCGCAAACTCGATCCGAAGCCGGGCAACTCGTACGGCCGCAGCGACGACAACTACATCGTGCCAGATGTACTGGTTCGCCAGGTGCGCAACAAATGGGTCGTCACGATCAATCCGGCCGTGTTGCCGCGCGCGCGCATCCATCGCATGTACGCGGAACTGTTTGCGCAGTCGGCGGGTGCGAGCCGCTCGCCGCTTGCACAACAGCTGCAGGAAGCGCGCTGGCTGATTCGCAATGCACAGCAACGCTTCGATACGATCCAGCGGGTCGCCGAGTGCATCGTCGCGCATCAGAAAGCATTCTTCCAGTACGGCGAAATTGCGCTGAAGCCTCTAGTGCTGCGCGATGTGGCCGACGAACTGGGCCTGCACGAATCGACCATTTCGCGCGCCACGGGCAACAAGTATATGGCGACGCCGCGCGGCATCTTCGAGTTCAAGCATTTCTTCCCGCGCGAGCTGGGCACCGAAAGCGGTGGCACCTGCTCGGCCGCCGCGGTGCGTGCGCTGCTCAAGGAAATGATCGCCGCCGAGAACGTGCGCGATCCGTTGTCGGACGTGACGCTCGCGCGCATGCTGGCGGAGCAGGGCGTGCTGGTGGCGCGACGTACCGTCGCCAAGTACCGGCGCCTGATGAAGGTGCCGCCCGCGGAATTGCGCAGGCAGATTTGAGCGGTACAGCGTGTCTCGGGCCGTTCGGTCCGGGCCGCGCAAAGAAGTACGACCGAAGCACAGCCCCTTACCGGCTGTGCTTTTTTTATTGTGCGGCAGCGACTAGCCGGGTGCGCAGCATGCGCGCGGCGCGTGGTCCGCGCGCTTTCAGTGGAATGCACACCGGCCGGCCAGGCGTAAGCCATTTGCGGCGCCCGGAAAATCGCCGCGAAAGCGAATACATCTGCAGCGAGCACGCGCAAACTGCGTTTCCGAAACGAACCGGTCGCCGCCGGTCCGGCCGCACTCGCGTGCCGCCGGTTCGAAATACATGAAGGACGCTTGCCGATTGTCGAATACACAACATGTGCAGGCGAGCCGTTAGGAGCGCGACGCGTCAGGCATCGCACCTCGGCGAGGAGGCATGCCTCGTATCGCCGATGGAATACCGCCGTATCGCCAGGCGTTCTGGCAGTGACCCGGTATTCGGTCCGCGCAGACAAAAAGAGCCGGCCGGCGCGTCTCCCCCTTTTGCAGCGAGTTGCCATGTCCAGACCTTCGAAAATCCTGCTGTATTACGACGGCACCCGAGAAGCCAAAAGCGCGTTGCGCCATACCGCGGAACTGGCGCTGGCGCTCGGCGCGCACGCCGATGTGCTGGCCGTCGTCGATACCGTATCGACCGCTGCTGCAAGCGGCTGGTACCTGTCCGACCTCGCCTGTGCGTGTGTGCAGGACGCGGCGCTGCTGACGCTGCGCGAGGCGCTCGACCATATGGAAGGCAGCGGCGTGCCGGTGCGCGGCCATATGGCGTGCGGCGACGTGGTCGACAGCATTTCGACGCACGCCGGCATGCTCGACTCGGACATTCTGGTGGTCGGCCACCGGCCGCGCACCGGGTTCGCGCGCTGGTGGAACCGCGGCCTCGCTCACCACGACCTGATGGCCCGCTGCAATGGGCGGCTGGTGGTGACGATTCCGTGCAACTGAGCCGGGCGGGGCCTCCGCCCGTGGGTGACCCCAGTCGGGCAGCCAGCCGCGCGCCGGTCTTTACGTTTGCGGAACGGCCTTTCCTGACGATGGAATAACACCCGACCTCCGGGTGTTATCGGTAGCAACAGGTTCAAGGTTCGATATCCGTATTGCCAAAGGCGCTGCCGCGGCAAGCACACCAGGCGTGCCGCGGGCGGCGCCTGCGCGATGCGTGCCCCGTCGGTGAGGCACGGCGGACAAGCAGATTCGGGATGGTAAAACGATGACGAGATCGCGAGTATTGACAGTCGACGACGACCCGAAGGCCGGCTTCGAAATTGTCTCTGAACTGAAGAATTACGGCTTCGCGGTCGACTGGGTGGGCGATGGGCGTGAGGCGCTGGCGCGCGCGGTGGACGGCGGCTATGACGCAATTACGCTCGAGCGCAAGCTTCCGGACATCGACGGCCTGAGCATGCTGAGCGCGATACGCACCGTCGGCGTGGAGACGCCGGTCCTGATGTTGAACGTGCAGAACGACCTCGACGAACGCGTGCGCGAGTTGCGCGCGTGCAGCGACGACTACCTGATGTGTCCGTTCAATTCCGAACAGCTGATGGCGTGTCTCGAAGGTCTGATCCGGCGCAGCCAGGAACCAGCCGCGCCGCTGGCCGCCGGCAATCAGCTGAAAGCCGGCGCGTTGACGCTGGACCTGCGCGCGCGCAAGGTCGTGCGCGACGGGGCGGAAGCGGCCTCGTTGTTGCCCACCGAATTCCGCGTGCTCGAATTCATGATGCGTCATGCGGGCGAGACGGTGACGCGCACGATGCTGTTCAAGGCGGTCTGGAGTTACAACTTCGATCCGGGCACCAACCTGATCGAAGTGCATATGAGCAAGCTGCGCAGGAAGATCGACGCGCCTGGCAAGGAACCGCTGCTCAAGACGGTGCGCGGCGAAGGATATCGGCTGACGCCGTGAGCGACAGAAGGTTGTGCATGCAACCAGCTCGCGTGACGAAGGTGACAGGGATCGCGTGGTGCGTCAAGCGGTTGCGGGCGAATATGAGTTTTTGTGAGCTTGTTTTCGAATGACTGACATATGCGATGCGCCGGCGCTGTCTATATACGAATGGATTAGTACGTTAGGCGCATCGCGGCTTCGTCAATACGAAACGATATTCCGTATTGAACGAATAAGCTGGCGATAACGTAAGGCTGGAACCGCTTTAAATGGGCGTAATGCGACGCGCAGCGGGTGCTGCGTAGAAGATGCAAATACGAATGATGTTAAGCAGATTGGATATTTTGCGCGAAGCCCTGTCCGAGGTTGCCGTGATGCGTTGCGGCCCCTTGTGCCGTGCGGGTTTACGCGAGGCGGCCGTGCTTGCTGGCGGGGCCTGCGAGCGCGTGGTTTCAACTGGCATCCGGCGCGCCGGCAGCGCGCAATTCGATGAGTGATCAACGATGACTACGGTGGATTTTTCTTCTAATTGCATTCGCCGTAACCGGAAAGTATGTATCGGCAAACGTTTGCGATCGACGCTAAACTTCGTCAGCCGCCGATCTCTGTGCCTCTTAACAGGGTCGACAGAACAGAAACGTCACGCGAGGAATTACGCCGATGAGCGTCGCAGATTTTCCCAGCATCCTTCCAGAACTGCTGCCGAGGTTGTGGGCGTTCGCGCTACGCATTTCGCGGGATCAGCACGATGCGGAAGATCTGGTGCAGCGGGCCTGCCTGCGCGCGCTCGAGCGTGCGCATCAGTTGAAGCCCGACACGTCGCCGTTGAGCTGGATGTACTCGATCGTGCACACCACGTGGATCAACGAACTGCGCGCGCGCAGCGTGCGCAGTCGCACCAGCGCGGAGTGGGACGACAGCTACCTCGAGACGGTAGCGGATCCTTCCGCACCGGATCCCGAAGCGGATGTATTGAACCGTCAGATCGTCAGAGCCGTTGAGCGATTGCCGGAAGCACAGCGGACCGTTATGCTGTTAGTTGTCGTCGAAGGGCTAAGTTATCAGGAAGCGGCCCAGGTGCTTGGAGTACCAGTGGGGACCATCATGAGCCGTCTGTCGCGTGCGCGGCAGGCTATAGGCAGTCAGTTCGGCACGCGACAAGACCAAAAAGTGAAAGACAGCATCAAAGGGTAAGGAGACGGGGAATGAAGATTGACGACATACTGTTGTTGTCGTACGTCGACGGTGCGCTGTCGGCCGATCAGAAGCAACAGGTCGAAGAAGGGATCGGGTCCTCCGCCGAGCTAGCGGAACGCGTCGCTTTGCTTCGGGCGTCTCGTCTTCCTTATCAACATGCGTTTGCTCACCAGAAGCTTCCCGAGGTGCCGGACAGCCTCGTCGCCCTGGTCGGCCGCATCGCGCAGGGCGATCCCGGTGTGAAGGCCGACGCGCGCAGCGATGAAAGCCACGCAAGCGAAGCCGACGATGAGGAAACGAAGTTCACCTACAAGCCGCATGCCGCTCATTGGGGGCAGGCGGCTGGCGGCGTGCTCGGCAAAGCGACTGCTACGGCAGCGCCTGCCGCGGCACGCCGTTCGTTTCGTGTCGCACCCGCATGGCTGGCGGTGGCGTTCGTCGCGGGTGCATTCTGCTGGGGCGCGGGCTTCAGGCTCGCGGCCGATTCGCCGATGCCGTCGCTTAGCAGCATGGCGTTTCAGTCGGTGCCGGCAGGCACGTCGCCGTGGGTGCTGGCCGCAGCGGGCTATCAGCAGTTGTATGCGCACGAAACGCTTGCCGATATTCAGCCCGATATGGCGCAATCCGCGCATACGGTCGACGAAATTCGCCGTGAAGACGGCCTCGACGTGCAC
>DATLOW010000210.1:0-6255 GCA_035536055.1 Paraburkholderia sp.
CGATCTGCTGTCGATGACCGGCAGCGTGCCGACCGGCAAGCGCATCATGGCCGCCGCCGCGTCGAACCTGACGCCGGTGTCGCTCGAACTGGGCGGCAAGGCGCCGTTTATCGTGATGGCCGACGGCGATCTCGATCTCGCAGTGCGCTCGGCCGCCACGTCGCGCTTTATGAACTGCGGCCAGGTGTGCATCTGCAACGAACGCACGCTGGTGCAGCGCAAGCTGTACGACGCGTTCGTCGAACGCTTCGTCGCGGCGACCCGGCAACTGAAGGTCGGCATGCCGCTCGACGAGCAGACCGACATCGGTCCCAAGGTCAGCCGGCAGGAACTCGACAAAGTCGATGCGCTGGTCGAAGAAGCGCTCGGCATGGGCGCGCACGTCGCGTACGGCGGCGGCCGTCCGGCCCAGGCGCCGAGCGCCGGCGGCTACTGGTACAACCCGACGGTGCTGACCGGACTGGCACCCGACATGCCGATCATGCGCAAGGAAATCTTCGGTCCGGTGGTGCCGATCGTGCCGTTCGATACGCTCGACGAAGCGCTGGAACTGGCCAATACGAGCCGCTATGGGCTGTCCGCGTATCTGTTCACCAACGACATGCGCACCATCATGCGCACCGTCGACGAACTCGAATTCGGCGAGGTCTATGTGAACCGCGTCGGACCGGAGAGCCTGCAGGGCTTTCATGGCGGCTACGGCGATAGCGGCATCGGCGGCGACGACGGCACGCACGGGCTCGAGGCTTATCTGCGCAAGAAGACGGTGTATCTGAACTACTCGGGCGCGGCAACGGTGCCGGTGCTCGAGCCGCGCTAAGCCCGCGTTAAAGCGTTTAAACGTCAAAGCCTTAAAGCCTTAAAGCCTTAAAGCGTTAACACCGGCGCCGCATACAACCATACCAAACCAGGAGACGAACATGCAGGCCAGCAAACGGCAGTCCCTCAAATATCTGCTGGGCGCGACACTGCTGCCGCTGGCGGCGGGCAACGTGCGCGCGGCGCAAAACGTGCGCATCGGCGTGGTGGTGCCCACGCTCGACGCGCAGTTCTGGAACAACTACATCGACTTCATGAAGCAGGGCGCCAGCCAGCTGGGCATCGACCTGACCGTGCTGAACGCCGACAACAAGCCGGACCGCATGCTGAGCAGCCTCGAGGATCTGGTCGCGCAGAAGGTGGACGGCATCATCTTCACGCCGTACTGGTCGACTGCTGTGCCGGGGCTCACGCTGGCGAAGAACGCCGGCATTCCGGTGGTGCTGACCGACTCGTACCCGGACTTCAGCCCGCAGACCGCGCGCTTTCCGAACTACATCGCCTTTATCGGACCGAGCGACGAAGAGGCCGGTTACCAGATGGCGATCAAGCTGTTTGCCGCCGTGCCGGCAGGCGCGAACGGCAAGAAGGTGATCGGTGTGGTGAACGGCACGGCCGGTACGTCGGTGGCGATCGACCGGCGCAAGGGTCTGGCGCGTGCACTGAAGGAGCATCCGGAGGTCACGGTGGCCGGCGAGGTCGACGGCAATTTCGTGCGCGATACGTCGCAGACCGCGTTCGAATCGCTGTATCAGGGGCATCCCGACATCAAGGGCGTGTGGGCCGCGAACGGCGGCACGGCGACCGGCGTGATGGCCGCGCTGCGCAATGCCGGCAAGGTGCCGGGCAAGGACGTCTACGTGGTGGCGATGGACCTGAACCCGGAGAACGTCGAAGCGGTGAAGCGCGGCGAACTGCTGTTCGACATCGGCGGGCACTGGCTGCAGGGCGGCTTTGCGCTGGTGATGCTGTACGACCAGATCAAGGGCAAGCCGACCAGCAAGCAGGACGATACGGTCAAGCTGCGTCTGCTGCCGCTGACGCGCGAACAGGTGCCGCTGTTCGAAAAGGATTTTCCGAAGGGCATTCCGCCGTACGACTTCCGCAAGCACTCGCGCGCCTATACGCCGAATGCGCCGGCGGCCGCGTTCGAGCTCAAATACAGCTGAGCGCGATGCATCGCGCGTTGTCACAGGCCATGTCGATCGACCGTTACCGCTTCGTTTTCGTTTTCGCAGATGACCGATGACTCTCGTCGCTGAACATATCAACAAGCGCTTTGGCAATACCGTGGCGCTGCGGGATGTGTCGATCGCGCTCGAGCCCGGCGAGGTGCATGCGCTGGTCGGCGAGAACGGCGCCGGCAAATCGACGCTGCTGAAGATTCTGGCCGGCGCCGAGCGTCCGGACGAAGGCGCGATGCGACTCGGCGACGCCGGCTATGCGCCGCTCGATACGCGCGAGGCCGAACGCCGCGGCGTGGCGCTGGTGCATCAGGAAATCACCATCAATCCGTCGCTGACGATCGCGGAGAACATCTTTATCGATCGGCTGAGCCGCTTCTCGCGCGGCGGCTTTCTGCAAACCCGGGCGCTCGAGCGTGCCGCGCAGCAGGTGCTCGACAGCTTCGATGCGGGCATCCGGGTGTCTACGGCGCTATCGCGGCTCGATCTCGGTCAATGGAAATGCATCGAGATTGCGCGCGCGCTGTCGCATGAGCCGCGCATGCTGTTTCTCGACGAAGCGACCGCGTTTCTCGGCCATCGCGAGGTCGACGCGCTGTTGCAGGCGATTCGCGCGTTGAAGGGGCGCGGCCTGGCGGTTGCGTTCGTGTCGCATCATCTGAGCGAAGTGACGCAGGTGGCGGACCGGCTGACCATTCTGAAGGACGGCAGTCTTGCCGGTGGCGCGCGGGTGGCCGAGATCGCACCGGCGGACATTCATGCGCGGATGGTCGGCCGCGACATCTCGGGCCATGTGTTTCCGCCTAAAGCGCAGCGGCCGCGCGGCGAGGCGGTGCTGGCGGTACGCGAACTCAGCGTTGCCGGCCGCCTGCAGGACCTGAGTCTCGACGTGCACGCCGGCGAGATCGTCGGCATCGCCGGACTGAAAGGCAGCGGCGGCGAAGCGCTGCTGGAGGTGGCGATGGGCGTGCTGGCGCCGCAGCACGGTTCGCTCGCGCTGGGTGCGCGTGCCTATGCGCCGAAGCATCCCGCGGCAGCATGGCAGGCCGGCGTCGCGTATCTGCCGGGCGACCGCACCGGCGAAGGCCTGATCGCCGACTTCAGCGTGCTGGACAACGTCGTGATGGCGCGCCCGCCGCGCCGCTTCGGGGTGTTCGACACGTCGGCCGCGCGGCGCGATGCGTCCGGGCTCGGCGCGCGGCTGATGATCAAGGCCGCGCACCCGGAGATCGCCTGCCGTACGTTAAGCGGCGGCAATCTGCAGAAGGTGGTGCTGGCCAAGTGCCTGCATGTCGCGCCGCGTCTGCTGCTGCTCAACAATCCGACGCGCGGGGTCGATATCGGCGCGCGCATCGAAATCTACCGCGTGATCCGCGCACTGGCCGAGGAGGGTGTGGCGGTGCTGCTGGTCAGCGACGACCTGCCCGAACTGATCGGTCTGTCCGACCGGCTGGCCGTGATGCGCGGCGGCCGCGTCGAGCATGTGTTCGACGCCGGCGCCACGCCGGACGAGACCGCGATCGTCCGCTTCATGACATGAGACGCCCATGAACCGCCTGTCTTCTTCTGTACGCAAACCCGCCGAAGCTTCCGCCGGCGCCAGCGCCACGATGTCGGCGCGGCCCGACCTGCTGCGGCGGACTTTTCCGGTGCTGTTGCTGGTGGTGCTGTGCATTGCGTTTTCGCTGAGCTCGCCGCGCTTTCTGACCACCGGCAATGCGCTGATCGTGCTGCAGCAGGCCGTCGTGCTGGCGGTGGCGGCGCTCGGCATGACCTTCGTCGTGATTGCCGGCTCGATCGATCTGTCGGTCGGCTCGATCGTCGCGCTCGCGGCGCTGGCCGCCGCGGCCAGCTCGAATACGCTCGGCGTATTCGCCATCGTGCCGGCGGCGCTGGTCGGGCTCGCGTGCGGATTGGTCAACGGCCTCGTGGTCGCGAAGGGCATGGTGCCGTCGTTTATCGTCACGCTCGGCACGATGGTCGTCTATCGCGGCATCGTGCTGTATTTCACGCGCGGTGCGCCGGTATCGATCGAAAGCGAGGGTTTTCTCGATTTCTATACGGGCCGCTTCGGCGGGGTGCCCAACGCCGTGTGGATTGCACTGTTGGTGATCGTGCTCGGCTGGGTGGCGATGCGCTTTACGATCTTCGCGCGCGAACTGAAGGCGACCGGCGGCGGCGAACGGGTCGCCCGTCTGACCGGGATTCGCGTGGACCGCGTGAAGATCGCGATGTTTGCGCTGCTCGGCCTGTTGTGCGGTATCGCGGGCCTGCTGCAAAGCGCGCGCGCGATGGCCGCCACGTCGCAGCTCGGCGAAGGGCTCGAGCTCGACGTGATCGCCGCGGTGGTGGTCGGCGGCACGCCGCTGACCGGCGGCCTCGGCAGCGTGCAGGGCACGATACTCGGCGTGCTGATCATCACGATCCTGTCGAACGGCATGAACATGGCCGGCGTCGACCCGTATCTGCAGAACATCGTCAAGGGCGTCGTGCTGATCGCGTCGGTGTTCGTCACGATCGATCGCAAGAAGATCGGCATTATCAAGTAGCCGTAGCGTTTCCTTTATGTTCCGTTAGCGTTCCCGGTCTCTTCGTCCTCTCCCGGTTCGGCAAAAAAATCCTTGCCTGCGCAATGCGCCGAACTAGAGTGAGAGGAAGCGGCCCGCCGACTGTGCCGCCCGGGAGGGATCGTGGACGTCGCCGCGTGGCTGCGCAGCCTCGGAATGGAACGATACGAGCAGATGTTTCGCGACCATGCGGTCGACGCGGACGTGCTGCGCAGCCTGACCGCGGACGATCTGAAAGAACTCGGTATCGCGTCGATCGGCCATCGCCGCAAGCTGCTCGACGCGCTGGCTGAATGGCGCGCTCGCGTGCCGCCCGCGCGGGCTGCAACATGCCTGAGCGAGCCCACCGCCGAACGGCGCCAGGTGGCGGTGTTCTTCGCCGATCTGAGCGGGTTCACGGAGATGAGCCGCAGCGTCGATGCCGAGGAAGTGCTGGCGATACTCGACCGCTACTTCGAGCAGGTCGATCGCATCGTCGAACAGCACGGCGGGCACGTCGACAAGCATGTCGGCGATTGCGTGATGGCGGTGTTCGGCGCGCCGCTGTCGCATCGCAACGATGTCGAACGCGCGCTGCGCGCCGCGCTTGCGATCATTGATGCGATGCCCGGCCTGTCGCACGCCGTGTCGCGTCCGCTGGCGGTCCATATCGGCATCGCGGGCGGCCAGGTGGTGGCAAGCGGCGCCGGCAGCGATACGCATCGCGAGTACACCGTTACCGGCGACACCGTGAACCTCGCTGCGCGTCTTACCGATGCGGCCGGCGCAGGCGAGATTCTGATCTCGGACGCGGTGCGGCGCGCGGTGGCCGATCATATCGACTGTGCGGACCGCGGTGAAATCGTCGTCAAGGGTTTTGCGCAAGCGGTTCCAGCGTGGCGTCTCGCGGGCCTGCGGCGTGCGTCCGCGGGGCGGCCGCTGGTCGGCCGCGAGCGTGAGCTGAGCGGGTTCAGGGCCTTGCTCGAAGCGTGCCGCGCCGATGGCTGCGGCGGCGTCGTGCACGTGCGCGGCGAGGCCGGCATCGGCAAGAGCCGCATCGTCGACGAATTCCAGCGCGATGCGATGGCGCTGGGCTTCGCTTGCCACGCTGCGCTGATCGTCGACTTCGGCTCGGGCACCGGACGGTATGCGGTGCAGTCGCTGGTGCAAAGCCTGCTTGCGCTCGACGATAAAAGCGCTGCAGAAGCCGGCGCGGTCGCGGTTGCGCGCGCGCTGGCCGACGGTTTGATCGCGGCCGGCGACGCGCTGTTTCTGAAGGATCTGGCCGGTGTGCCGCAAGCGGCCGACGACCGGCCGATCTACGAGGCGATGGACAACGCGATGCGCGTCGCGGGCCGGCGCAACGTGCTGAGCGGGCTGGTGCAACGCGTGAGTCGCGTGCAGCCGCTCGTGCTTACCGTCGAAGACGTGCACTGGTCGGATCAGGCGACGCTCAGGGACCTCGCGATACTGGCCGCCACGGCGGCCGGCTGCGCCGTCGTGCTGGTGCTGACTTCCCGTCCGCATGGCGATCCGCTCGACGCCGCATGGCGCGCGGCAGCCGCCGCACGCTGCACGGTGTTCGATCTCGGGCCGCTGGCGGCCGGCGACGCGCGCCTGATGGCCGCCTCGTTTCCGGCTGCCGACGCCGAACTGGCGCAGCGGTGTATCGAACGGGCCGCGGGCAATCCGCTGTTTCTCGAACA
>DATLOW010000211.1:0-4365 GCA_035536055.1 Paraburkholderia sp.
GTAGAAATTCGACGTGAACTGATACTTCGCGTTCACTTCGAAGTTGTCGAATTTCAGCGCGCTGGCCGGGTTCGCCAGATTGCCGAAGTACTCGCTGCCCGTCACGTCGCGCAGATACGTATGCGTGTAGACGAAGCCGACCAGCGCCGACTGCGTCACCGCGTAATTGATGCCCGCGCCGAAGATCTGATTGCGCGACGCGGTAAAGTCGGTGTCCGCTGACGACACCGCGCCGCCCGGGTTGGTGTTCGCGCCGCCGTTCACCTGCAGGTACGCGCCGACCAGCGTCACCGGGCCCGCTTCGTATTGCGCGGCCAGACCGTACAGCCGGTTGTCGGAGAACGCGCCCGCCTGGTTGCTGAACGCGTACATGCCTTCGAACGAGAAGCCCGCGTATTTGTTGCTGGTGAACTTCACCGAGTTGCTGACCCGAATCGAGTTGTCGGTGTTGTCGTTGTCGTACACGTGCGATAGCAGGCTGCCGGCCCAGTTGCCGTTCGCGGTGAGCGGCCCCAGCATATCGACCAGCGGATCGTATTGACGGCCGAGCGTCAGCGAGCCGAAGGTGGTGGACTGCACACCCACATACGCCTGACGTCCGAAGATGCGGCCGCCGTTGTTCAGCGTGCCGTTATTCAGATTGAAGCCGTTCTCGATCTGGAATACCGCCTTCAGGCCGCCGCCGAGATCTTCCGCGCCCTTCAGGCCCCAGCGGTCGCCGGAGTCCTGGCCCGACTCGAGCTCGACGTTGTGCTTGCCCTTTACGTTGCTGGTGTACTGGATGCCTTCGTCGATGGAGCCATACAGCGTCACCGTGTTTTGCGCCAACGCGCTAAACGGCATGGCCGCTGCGCCGGCTGCGCCCAGCGCGAACAGCGTGTTCTTCACATTGCGTTTCATATCGATCGACCCCTGTCGTTTAAAGATTTGCTTGCTGATCGGTGTTGAAGCGCCTTTAAGAAAATTTGCCCGGCGCGTCAGGTCGGGCAAATACTAAAGGTAACTAAATAGTGCAAATCTGAAATACAGAATTGATCGAAATCCGTTGTACGAGCCCCACGTTCGACACGATCAAAAACAATCGGCGCGCGCGGCCCTTTCCTTCACGACAAGGAATGCAGATCAATGATGCGCGTGCACCTTACACGGCGAACGCGCATCAGGGGTTCACACAGCGCCGGTTAGACCGAGGCGATCAAGCCACCGTCGATACGCATCACCGAGCCGGTCACATACGAAGCAGCTGCACTGGCGAGAAAGGCCACTGCGCTGGCGTACTCCGCCGGTTCGCCATAACGGCCCAGCGCAATCGACGCGGTGCTTTCCGCCGACACTTCAGCAACCGTCCGCCCTTCGCGCTTCGCCTTTGCATCATCGAGAAAACGGATGCGGTCCGTACCGATGCGTCCCGGCACGACCACGTTTGCGGTAATGCCGTCGCGCCCGACTTCGCGTGCAAGCGTCTTCGACCAGCCGACCAGCGACATGCGCAACGCGTTCGACACCGCGAGACCCGGAATCGGCGCAATCACGCCCGACGACGCGCTCGTCACCACGCGTCCCCAGCGCCGTTCCTTCATACCCGGCAGCACCCGGTCGGTCACCGCGATCACCGACAGCACCATGCTGCGAAAATGCCGCTCCCACAGTTCGGCCGGTTGTCCCGAGGCCGGCGTCGGCGGTGGCCCACCGGTATTGTTGACAAGGATGTCAACGCCGCCGAAACGCTGCTCGATCGCACCGATCCGCGCATCGATCACCGACAGATCGCCGAGATCCCACTGCAGCGCGAGCGTCTGTGCACCGGTGTCGCGCAGCGCAGCCTGGGTCGCTTCGAGCGCGCCCGCATCGATATCGGCAAGTGCGACATTGCAGCCCTCGCGCGCGAGCGCCAGCGCGATTGCGCGCCCGAGTCCTCCGCCTGCGCCCATCACGAGCGCGGTCTTGCTGGCTATGCCTAGATCCATCGATTTATCCTGAGTTGCCGGCCCCGCGGCCGGTTAGGTTCAACGCAAGCGGACGCGGCTGCAACGCCGAGGCATTGCAACGCACGTACGCACCGAAACGGTCGATGCCGTGGTTAATGCACGCGCTCAGGCGCTGCCGACGTCGGCATGCTCCACTTGCTGCTGTGCATGGGCGAGCGGCTTGAGCGGCGGTACGCCGCGCATCGTCGGCCGGTCGCGCCGGCAGCTCGCCGCCGCAAAATCGATAAAGCGCCGCACCCGCGGCGTCATATAGCGATGCCCCGAATAGAGCATCCACAGCGTGCGCTCGCTGTTTTCCAGCTCGCACGATTGCAGCAGCGGCACCAGCGAGCCATCGCGCAGTTGTGCGTCGACCAGCGCAGCCGGCAGCCGCGCAATGCCGATGCCGGCCTGCGTGGCCTGCACCAGCGCGACCAGACTGGACGAACAGAGAATCGGCCGCAGCGGCACGCGATGCGAGCCATACGCATCGCAGAACTCCCACGAACGCACCGTCACGTCGGAGCACACCAGCACATCGTGATCCGACAGCTCGGCCGGCACGCGCGGCGCGCCGCGCCGCGCCAGATATTCCGGCGCAGCAACGATCACGTCCGGCAGTTGCGCGAGCGGCCGGCACACCAGCGTCGAATCGCGCAGCCGGCGTTCCGCGGCAAAGCACACGTCGTAGTTGTGCACGGCCAGCTCCTGCGTCGATTCGAACATGGTCAGCTCGAAGCTCACACGCGGTTCCTCGGCGCGATATTGCGCAATCATCGCGCTCAGGCCCGCCGCCGCGAACGATTCGTGCGCCGCCACTTTCAGCGAGCCGGCCGATTCGCGGGTGGCCGAACAGACGCTCGCGTCGAGCGCATCGAGTTGCGCCAGCACTTCCTTGCAGCCTTGCCAGTATTCGAGCCCCGCATCGGTCAGCAGCACCTTGCGCGTGGTGCGGTTCAGCAATTGCAGATTCAGATGCGTTTCGAGCGTGGCGACACCGCGCGTCACCATCGCAGTGGACACATGCAATTCCTTCGCGGCAATCGCAAAGCTCAGCGACTCGGCAACCTTCGCGAACATGCGCATGGCGGACAGTTGGTTCATGACGAACTCGCAACGAGGGAGCGGATCAAACGTCTAGCCGGCCATCCAGCCGCCGTCGACCATCAGGTTGATGCCGGTGACGAAGCTCGCGAGGCTGCTGCCGAGAAACAGCGCCGCGCCAGCCACGTCCTCCGGACGCCCGAGCCGCGGCCACGGCGTGCGCCGGCGCGAATAGTCGAGCGCTTGCGGATCGTTGGCGGCGCCGGGCTTGCCGGTGATGATCTTGCCGGGCGCGACCGCATTGCAGACGATCAGGTCGGGCGCATGATCGACCGCGACCTGGCGCGTCAACTGCACGGTGCCGCCCTTGCTGACGCCGTATGGCGCATCGCCGGGCGACGCCACCATGCCGTGCTGCGACGAGATGTTGACGATGCGCCCGCGCACTTCGTCGATGGGCTCCTGCGTCACCATCTGCTGCACCGCGCGCTTGCAGCCGAAGAACATGCCGGTCAGATTCACACGCAGCACACGCTCCCATTGCGCTTCGGTCGACTCGAGCAGATTCGTGCTGGTGTAAGTCGCCGCATTGTTGACCATCACGTCGAGACGGCCGAAGCGCTGCACCGTCGCGTCGATCAGCCGGTCGATATGCGACCATTCGCCGACATCGGTGTCGACAAAGAATGCGCGGCCGCCGGCCGCTTCGATCAGTGCGAGCGTCGTCGCGCCGCCTTCGACCGGCTCCTCGCGCAGATCGGCCAGCGCGACGCACGCGCCCTCCGCCGCATAGCGCAGCGCGATGGCGCGGCCGAGGCCGGAACTTGCGCCGGTGACCACGGCGACCTTGTCGTCAAGCATGCCCATGTGCCAACTCTCCGATAACCTTGCCTGCGGGCGGCGGGAATGCCGCCGCCGTCTGTTGATCCGTATAAGCGAGTGCGCCGCGCAGATACACACTGTCCAGCTTGCCGCGCACGCGCATGCCGGCAAATGGCGTATAAGCGGCGCGCGAATGCTGCGCGGCATCGCTAATCGACGTGTATTGCGCGAGGTCGAGCACCAGAATGTCCGCATCGCGCCCCGGCGCGAGCGCGCCCTTGCTGCGGCCAAGGCCGAAGCGTTGCGCGGGATTGGTCGCGCACATGCGCACCAGCGCGGGCAAATCGATAGCGCCTTGTTCGACGAAATGCAGCATCGTCGCGAGCAGCGTCTGCACGCCGGGCATACCGCCCGGCACCTGCGCGAAGCTCGCGTAGCGCGCGGCTTTCTCTTCCTTCGTATGCGGCGCGTGATCGGTCGCGACGATATCGATCAGCCCTTCGCGCAGCGCCGCAAGCAATGCAACGCGATC
>DATLOW010000212.1:0-8080 GCA_035536055.1 Paraburkholderia sp.
AGCGAATACAGCGGGCTCGTGCCGATGTCACCGAAGACGACACCGATAGCAGCGACCGCAAGCGCGGGTAAAGGCTGCTTGGGCGCGTGATGGTTGTCTGTCATAAACGCGAAATGAATCCGTTCCTGGGCGGCAAAAAAAGAGCGCTATTCTAATCCGGGCCTCGCGGGCCAACGTTCGCAACGTTGTGCGAATGCTACGGCAGTCTGGAACGTCCGCAGTGTAGCATCGCGACCTGATCAAGTCTGCCGTCGGGTGTTGCTTTCAGTGTTGCTTTCGATCGGGTGCGCAAAGGTTCGCTTACCGCGTGGACTGCATTGCGCATAGGTTCGCAGGCGTCTCGCGCATGCGTAAAAAAGCGGAGCCCGGGGGCTCCGCCTATCGTCGCTTATCGTCGTCAACCCGCGTCGTCAACCCGCGTCGTCAACCCAGCAGCCACGCTACCGCGCTTGCGTGGCACGCCGTCATGGTTTCGTCATGCATCCGGTGCAGCGTCATGCTGCGTACCGCGCTTGATCCATGCACTCAGATTATGCGGACGCACGGTGTCCCACTCTTCGAACGGCTGATGAATCCACGGATTGGTGGCGAGATGCTGCACGTAGTAATCCGGCTTGACCTTCGAGCATGCCTTGTACCACAGCACCGCGGAGCGCACCGCCGTCACCGCCGGATAGCGATCCTTCAGATGCTGCTGCACGCGTGCGAGCGTGACGCCCGAATCGACCAGATCGTCGACCAGCAACACGTTGCCGGACAGTTCGCCGCGCGTCATCGTGATGTACTGCGCGATATCCAGATCGCCCTGCTGCGTGCCCGCTGCTTCGCGATACGAGCTCGTGGCGAGAATCGCAAGCGGCAGATCGTAGATGCGCGACAACTGGTCGCCCACGCGCAGACCGCCGCGCGCAAGGCACAGGATCTTGTCGAACTTCCAGCCCGATTCGTGCACGGCGAGCCCGAGCAGTTCGATCAGACGGTGATACTCGTCCCAACCGACCCAGAGGTTCTTCTCATCGTTGCGCGGGTCTTTCATCGCAATCATCGGTACACCCTGGATCATCGATCAAACCTTGAACGGGTGACGCAGAAGAATGGTTTCGTCGCGATCCGGACCGGTCGACACCATGTCGATCGGCACGCCCGCCACTTCCTGCACGCGCGTCAGATACGCTTGCGCGTTAGCGGGCAGCTTGTCCCATTCCTTGATGCCGATCGTGCTCTCGTGCCAGCCGGTGAACGTCTCGTACACCGGTTCGCAGCGCGCGACTTCCGATGCGCCGCGCGGCAGGATATCCACTTCCTTGCCGTCGATCTTGTAGCCGATGCACAGGTTCACTTCGTCGAGACCGTCGAGCACGTCGAGCTTCGTGATGCACAGACCCGATACGCCGTTGATCTGGATCGAGCGACGCAACGCGGCGGCATCGAGCCAGCCGGTGCGACGCGGCCGGCCAGTGACCGAGCCGAATTCCTTGCCGACGGTGGCGAGCGTCAAACCGATCGGCGCCTGGCGCGCGGCATTGTCGGCATCGTACAGTTCGCTCGGGAACGGGCCCGAACCGACGCGCGTGCAATAGGCCTTCGTGATGCCGAGGATGTAGTCCAGCTTTTGCGGACCGACGCCCGCGCCCGCCGCTGCCGCACCCGCGACGCAGTTGCTCGACGTGACGAACGGATAGGTGCCGTGATCGATGTCGAGCAGCGTGCCTTGCGCGCCTTCGAACAGCAGGTTGTTGCCGGTGTGGTTCGCATCGTACAGACGGCGCGACACATCGGTGACCATCGGCTTCAGGCGATCTGCGTAGCCGAGCATCATGTCGAGCGTCTGCTGGTAATCGACCGCGGCCGCACCGAGGTATTGCGTGAGTACGAAGTTGTGGAAGTCGAGATTGGCGCGCAGACGTTCGGCGAAGGCTTCCGGCTCGAACAGGTCCTGCACGCGCAGGCCGCGCCGCGCGACCTTGTCTTCGTACGCCGGACCGATGCCGCGGCCGGTCGTGCCGATCTTGCCCGCGCCGCTGCGCGCTTCGCGCGCCTGGTCGATCGCGACGTGGTACGGCAGGATCAGCGTGGTGGCTTCGGAGATGAACAGGCGCTTTTGCACGTCGAGGCCGGCGGCCTCGAGCTCTTCGATTTCCTTGAAGAGCGCCTCCGGCGACAACACGACGCCATTGCCGATGTAGCACGCGACCTCGGGACGCATGATGCCGGACGGAATCAGACGCAAGATGGTTTTCTTGCCGTTGATGATCAGCGTATGACCGGCGTTATGACCGCCCTGGAAACGCACCACGCCATGCGCGTGGTCCGTCAGCCAGTCGACGATCTTGCCCTTGCCCTCGTCACCCCACTGGGTCCCGACCACCACGACATTGCGTCCGGGGTTCACATTCACAGCACTGGCAGCAGACATGTTGTTTCGTAAGCTGGTTAAAAACGTATTTTACCTATGTTCGCGGCGGGTTCCGAGTTTTTCGTCACGATTTTCCCCTTTCCGCTCAATGGCATGGATTGGTGCGGCGGCCTCGCGCCGGCGCTGCGTGAGCGGGCGCTGCGTGCGCGGCCGCCGTCTTGCACTCTACGCGCGGCTTTTCACGACCCACGCACCGTCTTCTTCGACCAGCATGCGGTCGAACGCGAATTCGTCGGGCGCATGATCGTGCCCCGGCAACGCCTGGATCACGACTTCGCCGGCATCGCGCAGCGCGACCACCGCGGCGCGCAGCGCGTCGTCGTGCTGCCACGGCGCGAGAATCGCGCTGCTGCGCGCCTCGACCGGCGAAATCCGCGCGATCTCGCGCAGATCCAGCGAGAAACCGGTCGCCGCGCGGGCCCGGCCGTACGCCTGGCCGACGTGGTCGTAGCGGCCGCCGCGCGCCACCGCATTCGGCACGTGGTCCACGTACGCGGTGAACATCACGCCGCTGTGGTACGCGTAGCCGCGCAGGTCGGCGAGGTCGATCATCACTTCGGCGCCGTCCACCTGGCTCGTCAGGAACGCCAGATCGTCGAGCGCGCGGGCGATTTCCGGCGCATTCGGCAGACGCGCACGCGCTTCTTCGAGCACCGGCGCGGCGCCGTACAGCGTCGGCAGCGCGCGCAGCGCATCGCGCACCGGCGCCGTCAGGCCGGCGGTCAGCTCGGTCAGACGCGGCACGTCCTTGCCGGCCAGCGCCGCATACAGCGGCTCGCCGAGCGCGGCGGCGCCGGGATCCATGCGGAACAGCGCGGCCAGCACGCCGGCGTGGCACAAGTCGAGGCGCACCTTCGACAAGCCCGCGAGACGCAGTGCGTCGAGCATCAGTTGCTGGATTTCGAGGTCGGCTTCGAGCCCGGCGTGGCCGTAGATTTCAGCGCCGATCTGGATCTGCTCGCGGGTCGCGTGCAGACCGCGCGGCCGCGTGTGCAGCACGACACCCGAGTAACACAGGCGCGTCACGCCCTGACGGTTCAGCAGATGCGCGTCGATGCGCGCGACCTGCGGCGTGATGTCCGCGCGCAGGCCGAGCGTGCGGCCCGACAGCTGATCCACCAGTTTGAAGGTGCGCAGGTTCAGGTCGGAGCCGCCGATCGTCAGCAGCGACTCGAGATACTCGAGCATCGGCGGCATCACCATCTCGTACCCGTAGGTGCGGAAACGGTCCAGCAGCCGGCGGCGCAGCTCTTCGATCTTGCGTGCCTCGGACGGCAGCACGTCGGCAATGTTCTCGGGAAGTAACCAGGTCGACATCGATAGGTCCTGCGGCGTTGAGTCCGGCGCGCGCGGGGCGCATCGGCGCAAGGAAGGTTTGAAAGGAGGCCTTGCTACGCGGCCGCGACAGGCGTGGTGGCTGACGCGGGCCGCGCGGGCGGCGCGGGCCGTCAGGTCGCGATCAGCAGCAGCACGAGACCGAGGCCCATCACGATCAGCCCGCCGATCCGGATGTGGTGCGGCGGGCGCTCCGCTATTCTACGAAACGTGTCGCGCCACGCGACCGGAAACACGAAGGGAAACATCCCCTCGATGATCAGCATCAGCGCGAGCGCGAGCAGTAACGAACCGGCTATATTCATGCGAATGAGGCCGCCGCGATCCGGTTGCCGCGGCGTGGGCGTTTATTGATGTTTGCGCGGCGCCGCGGCGTCGTTCGGCGTCGTCTCCCCGCCGTTCGGACCGCGCATGAAGCGGAAGAAGTCGCTGCTCGAATCGACCACGACGACGTCGTTCGGCTTGAAGCTGTTCCGGTAGGCCTGCATGCTCTGATAGAACTGGTAGAACTGCGGGTCGCGGCCGTAGGCGTCGGCGGCAATCGACGCGGCCTTGCCGTCGCCGTCGCCCTTGATCGCCTGCGCCTGCTGGTACGCGTCCGCGAGCAGCGCCTGTTGCTGTTGCGCGGCGTCGGCCTTGATCTTGTCGGCCTCGGCCTGACCCTGTGCGCGCACCTGCGCGGCGGCCTGTTCGCGCGCGGCGATCATCCGCTTGAACACGGTGTCGGCCATCGAGGCCGGGAAGTCGACGCGCGTCAGTTGCACGTCGACCACTTCGACGCCGAGCGATGCCGCGCCCTTTTCCATCGCCGCTCGCGCGTCGCTGCCGACCGTCTGCTGCTTCGCGAGCAGGTCGGTCAGGTTGTACTTCGCGAACGCATCGGTCAACGCGCCGCGTGCCACCAGCGCGAGCCGGTCCGGCAGACTCAGCACGTCGCCGCGGGTTTCGGTCACGAGCTTTACGGGGTCCGTCACGCGGTACTTGATCACCGGGTTGACCAGCAGATCGGTCTTGTCGGCGGCAGCGTAGTGATCTTCGTCAGGCGTGTCGAGCGTCTGGATGCGGGTGTCGACCAGCGTCACGGTCTGCAGCGGCGGCGGCAGCTTGACGTGCAGGCCCGGGCCGGCGAGCGTCGGCTCGCCTTCGCCGCGCGCGGACAGCACGCCCATATGCCGCTGATCCACCGTAAACACCATCGACGACGCGACGAACAACACGATCACGACAGCAATGACGAGCGCAATAATTCGGTTCATGGTCGCGGCCCTCACTGCAGATCGTCTTCGCGGCCGCGGCTGCGGAACGAATCGCGGGAGCGGAATGCGTCGCTCGCCGCTGCCGGCTGGCTGGCGGCAGTGGCCGAAGCAGCGGAGCCCGGCTGCGGGGCTTGCTGCGACGGCTGCTGCAAGGTCTGTTGCGATGGTTGCTGGGCTTGCGGCATCAGGCCCATCACCGGCGGGTTGCCCGGCGCCTGCGCGCTTTGGGCATTGGCCGCGGCTGAACCGGCAACCGAGCCCGCGGCGGCGTCGGTGGTGCGACGGTTGTCCGCCACCAGCTTGTCGAGCGGCAGGTACAGCACGTTGTTGCCGGCCTTGCTGTCGACGAACACCTTCGTCGTGTTCGAATAGATGTACTGCATCGTGTCCAGATACATGCGTTCGCGGATCACCGCCGGCGCCTTCGAATACTGCGCGTAGACCTCCTTGAAACGCTCGGCGTCGCCTTGCGCCTGCGCGACCACGCGGTCGCTGTAGGTCTTCGCTTCGTCGATCAGACGCGCGGCTTCAGCCTGTGCGCGCGGCAGCAGATCGTTTGCATAGGCCTGCGCATCGCGCTTCGCCCGCTCGCGATCCTGGCGCGCCTTGGCTTCGTCCTCGAAGGCCGGCTGCACCTGCTCGGGCGCCTGTACGCTCTGGATCGTCACGCCGGTGACCGCGAGGCCCGATTTGTAATCGTCGAGCGCATGCTGGATCGCGTCGGTCAGCTGCTGACGGATGGCTTCGCGGTCCT
The DNA here is from genome assembly GCA_035536055.1 of Paraburkholderia sp. GTDB lineage: Bacteria > Pseudomonadota > Gammaproteobacteria > Burkholderiales > Burkholderiaceae > Paraburkholderia. The sequence goes on from DATLOW010000212.1 coordinate 5,762, forward strand.
GATAAAGCACGTCGCTGGTGCTGCGCGTGCCGACGATCTCGCGAATCGCCGCCTGCGCAGCCTGTGTCACGCTCTGGTCGGGGTCGGCGCTGCGGAACAGGTAATCGACCGGCTTGCGGATCTGATACTGCACCGCGAAGCGCACATCGACGATATCGCCGTCGTGCGTCAGCATCGCCGCGTCTTTTACGTTGGCGAGCCGCACCACGTTGCTGCGGCCGATTTCGACCGAGTGAACCTGACCGATGTTGACGAGCTCGTGCGCTTCGAACGGATACGGCAGCCGCCAATGCACGCCCTGCTCGACCGTGCCGCGATATTTGCCGAACTGCAGCACGACGCCCGCCTGGCCTTCCTGCACGACGAACACGCCGCTGCCCAGATAGATCGCGATCAGCACGCCGATCACGATGCCGACGCCGATACGCGCGCTGCGGCCGTTGTCCGGCCGGCGCTCGCCGCCGCCCTTGCGGCCGAACAGGCGCGACAGGCGCCGGTTGAACTCGCGCCACATTTCGTCGAGGTCCGGCGGACCGTCGCCGCCTTTATCGTTGGGCGGACGCTTCTCGTTCGAACGTTGCCGCTCGCCATTGCCGTCTCCCCGGCCCCAGCGCGGGTCGTTCAGCGACAGCATGGCGCGCACGCGCAGCCAGATACTCCGTTCGTTGTATTGGTTCACCTGTATTCGTTCACCAGAGTAGACAGCGGGTCGATGCAATCCGGAAAAGCCAATGGGTCAATGCCCGGGTTCTGTGACCTTGCGGTCATGTTCGCTTGGGTCTTCGTGTTGGTCTTCGCGGTGATCGACATGGAATGCCTGCGGCCGGTCTTCTTCCAGCACGGGACCGTCGGCACCCGAAAGATGTTCTGCAGTAGCAATTTCAGCGATGGCTGCGCGCAATGCATCCAGCCCCTGCCCCGTGCGCGCGCTCAAAAAGACGCGCGAAATATTACCATACTCATCCCGCTCGACCGCCTCGCCGCGGGCCGCCAGCTCAGGCACGGCGTCGATCTTGTTGAACACCAGCACCTGGCGGATGGTGTCCGCGCCGATGCTCGCGAGCACCTCGTTCACCTGATCGATCTGATCGAGGCGTACCGCGCTCGACGCATCCACGACATGCAGCAGCAAATCCGCGTGAATGGTTTCCTCGAGCGTCGCACGGAACGCCGCGACCAGTTGGTGCGGCAGTTCACGAATGAAGCCGACCGTATCGGACACCACGATCTGACCGATCTCGCCGCCCAGATACACGCGCCGCGAAGTGGTGTCGAGCGTCGCGAACAACTGGTCGGCCGCGTACGCCTGGGCCTTCGTCAGCGTGTTGAAAAGCGTCGATTTGCCCGCGTTCGTATAGCCGACCAGCGACACCGACATGGTGCGATTGCGCTCGCGTGCGCGGCGCTGCGTGCCGTGCTGGCGGCGCAGCTTGTCGAGCCGCCCCTTGAGCATCTTGATGCGATCGCCGATCAGCCGGCGGTCGGTTTCGAGCTGCGTTTCGCCGGGGCCGCGCAAACCGATACCACCCTTCTGACGTTCAAGGTGGGTCCATGCGCGCACAAGGCGCGTAGCCAGATACTGCAGCTGCGCGAGTTCGACCTGCAGCTTGCCTTCGTGGCTGCGCGCACGCTGCGCAAAGATGTCGAGAATCAGGCTGGTCCGGTCGACCACGCGCCTGTTAAGCAGGCGCTCCAGATTGCGCTGCTGCGCAGGCGCGAGCGCGTGATTGAAAATGACGATGTCGATGTCGTTCGCGTCGCACGCGAGCCGCAATTCATCGGCTTTGCCGCTGCCGACGAACAACGCGGCATCGGGGGCCGAGCGGCGGCCGGTCAGCGTGACAGCGGGATGGGCGCCCGCGCTTTTCGCGAGCAGGCTGAGTTCTTCGAGACTGGCAACGAAATCGATCTTGCCGAAGTCGATGCCGACGAGCGCTGCGTTGATCAAATTGGCGGGTATCAAAGTGGAAGCAGCCGGGGCGAGCGCCGCGAGACGGTGCGCTCGGGCCGGCCGCAAAGAAAGGTTAGGACGATTCCGAATCCGGGTGGAAATTCACCGGACGCGCAGGCACGACCGTCGAAATAGCGTGCTTGTAGACCATCTGGGTAACCGTATTCCGGAGCAACACGACGTACTGGTCGAACGATTCGATGTTCCCTTGAAGCTTGATGCCGTTCACCAGATAGATCGAGACCGGCACGTGCTCTTTACGCAGCGCGTTCAAAAACGGGTCTTGTAACAATTGCCCTTTGTTGCTCATAGCAAACTCCGTGTTTTTTTGCAGGTTGACTTAATTGACGACGAAGAAAAAGAAATCC
>DATLOW010000213.1:0-4642 GCA_035536055.1 Paraburkholderia sp.
TGCTGATCCTGATCTTTTCCGTGTGGCTGCGCGTGCTGCCGGTCGTGCCGCACGGCTTCGCGGCCATCGTTCTGCCGGCGTTCGCGCTCGGGCTGATCGAAGCCGCGCCGGTGTCGAAGATCACGCGCGCGAGCATGATCGAAGTGCTGCGCCGCGACTACATCCAGGCGGCCCGCGCGCGCGGCACCGGCGAACTGTCGATCGTGCTGTTTCATGCGCTGCCGAATGCGCTGATCGTAGTGCTGACAATCGTCGGCCTGCAGATCGGCAACCTGCTGGGCGGCGCGTTTATCGTGGAAACGATTTTTTCGTGGCACGGCATAGGCGAGCTGGCGGTCAACGCGATCCAGTGGCGCGACTTCGCATTGACGCAGGCGATCATCCTGATCAGCGCGATGACTTACCTGGTCGTCAATCTCGTGGCGGACGTCATGTACGCATGGCTCGATCCGCGTGTGGAGCTCGTGTCATGAGCACGGTAATCGCACACGAAGCAGAACCCGCGATCGTGCCGCGCTGGCGCCGCACCGCGGCGCGACTCGCCGCCAATCGTTCGGTGGTGGTCGGCGGTGCGGTGCTGGTGCTGCTCGTCGCGCTGGCCGCGTTCGCACCGCTGGTCGCGCCGTACGATCCGCTGCGGATTCACCCGGTCGATCGCCTGCTGCCGCCCAGCCTGCATCACTGGCTCGGCACCGACGAACTCGGCCGCGACCTGTTGAGCCGGATCGTCTACGGCACGCGTTATTTCCTGCTGATCTGCGTGGTGACCGCGTCGATCTCCGCGTCGGCCGGCACGCTGCTCGGGCTCGTCGCCGGCGCGGGATCACCGCTGGCGGACGGCATCATCATGCGCGCGATCGATATCCTGCTCGCGTTCCCGTACATCCTGATGGTGCTCGTCGTGGTCGCGATACTCGGTCCGAGCCTGTGGACCGGCATGATCGCGGTCGGTATCGCGGGCATTCCCGGCTACGCGCGCCTCGTGCGCAGCACGGTGCTGACGGTCAAGCGCGAAGACTACGTCGAGAGCGCGCGCGTGCTCGGCGCGAGCGACAGCGAAATCCTGTTCGGCACGATCCTGCCGAACGTGCTGTCGCCGCTGATCGTCTATCTGTTCTTCGCGATGCCGCTTGCGGCGCTGCTCGCGGCCGCGCTGTCGTTCGCCGGGCTCGGCGCGCAGCCGCCGGCGCCGGAGTGGGGCGCGATGCTGGTCAATTCACGCACCTATCTGTTTTCCGCATGGTGGGCAGTGGCGGCGCCCGGCATGGCGCTGTTCGTCGCGATCTTCGGCCTGAACATACTCGGCAACGGCTTGCGCGATGTCCTCGATCCACGGAGCTGACGCGATGACGACGCCCTCCTCGAATCGCCCGTTGCTCGACATCCGCGGGCTGCGCACGCAGTTCGCGTCGGGACGCAACACGGTCCATGCGGTGCAGGGGGTAGACCTGAAGATCGAGCCGGGCGAGATCGTCGGGCTGGTCGGCGAATCCGGTTCGGGCAAGTCGGTGCTCGCGCTGTCGATCCTGCGGCTGATTCAGTCGCCGGGACGGATCGCGGACGGCGAAATCCTGTTCGACGGCCGCGACGTGCGCGCGATGTCGAATCGCGAGCTTTGCGCATGGCGCGGGCGCGACGTCGGCATCGTGTTCCAGCAGCCGCAGGGCTGCCTGAACCCGGTACGGCGGATCGGCTGGCAAGTGGCCGAGCCGTTGCGCGCGCAGCAGCGCTTGAGCCGCGGTGCGGCCTGGGCCGCCGCGGTCGACCTGCTGCGCTCGGTCGGCCTTCCGGCGCCGGAGGAGAAGGCGCTCGCTTATCCGCACCAGCTGTCCGGCGGTCAGGCGCAGCGCGTGATGATCGCCATCGCGCTCGCGCTGAAGCCGCGCCTGCTGATCGCCGACGAACCGACGACCGCGCTCGACGTCACCGTTCAGGCGCAGATTCTCGAACTGCTGCGCGATAGTTGCCGGCGCTTCGGCACGTCGCTGCTGATCGTCACGCACGAACTCGGCGTGGTGGCGAAGCTCGCCGATCGCGTCGCCGTGATGTACGCCGGACGCATCGTCGAAGACGGCCCGGTCGCGACGATGCTCGACCAGCCGGCGCACCCGTACGCGCGCGGACTGCTCGAAGCCGCGCCGCGCCTCGGCGAAGTCGACGCTGCACGGCGGCTGCGCGATATTCCCGGCAGCATTCCGGATCTGAGCCGGCCGCTGCCCGGCTGCGCGTTCGCGCCACGCTGCACGCGGCGCAGCGACTTATCGCTCGACGTCTGCAACAGCGCGCTGCCCGAGTCTGCCGGACTGGGCGACAACCATCGGGTCCGCTGCTGGGCGCCGTATCGCGAGGACGGCGCCTTGCAGGTGTCGTTCGCCACCGGAGACGCGCGATCGTGAGCCAGCCGCCGCTTCTGAAAGTCGATGGACTGCACGTGCATTACCCGGTCCGCAAAGGGCTGCTCGGCAAGACGGTCGGCCACGTGCGCGCGGTGGACGGCGTCAGCCTCACGCTGGACTACGGCGAGACGCTGGGCCTCGTCGGCGAATCCGGCTGCGGAAAGAGCACGCTCGCTCGCACCGTCATTGCGCTGCAGCGGCCGAGCGCCGGCCACGTGCTGTTTCGCAATCACGATTTGTTCGGGCTGCCGCCGGGCGAGCTGAAGGCGCAGCGCCGTTTCGCGCAACTCGTTTTCCAGAATCCGCGCAGCTGCTTCGATCCGCGCCGCACCGTCGGTGCCTCGGTGCGGATGGCGCTCGACGTGCAGCAACTGCTGGATCGCGCGCAGCGCGACGAAGCCGTCGTCGAAGTGTTTCGCAAGGTCGGGCTGCGTCCCGAGCACCGCTTGCGCTACCCGTACGAGCTGTCGGGCGGACAACTGCAGCGCATCGGCATTGCGCGCGCGCTGATCCTCGAGCCGAACCTGCTGGTCTGCGACGAACCCGTTTCCGCGCTCGACGTATCCGTGCAGGCGCAGATCCTGAACCTGCTGCGCGAGCTGCGTGCCGAATTCGGGCTCGCGATGCTGTTCGTGTCGCACAACCTCGCGGTGGTCGAGTATGTGGCGGACCGCGTGGCCGTCATGTACTACGGACGCATCGTCGAGACCGCGCCGACCCGCGCGCTGTTTCGCGCGCCGCGTCATCCGTATACGCAGGCGCTGCTGGCTTCGGTGCCGTCGGTCGATATCGCGCGCCGCGACGATCCGGTGCCGCGTCTCGGCGATCCACCGGATCCCGCGCGTCTTCCGGCCGGTTGCCGTTTCCGCAACCGGTGCCCGCTGGCGTTTTCCCGTTGCGCGGAGAGCGAGCCCGAGGCCGTCGAAATCGAACCGGGCCACACAGTAGCCTGCTGGGCGGCGTCGGCACCGATGGCCGCGCACGTCCGGCCGACCCCCGCCGTTGCATGACCTTTTCACACCAACACCACTGGAGACACTTCCGATGACCGACTGGCTCGACGCCGCGCTGGCCTACGCAGGCAAATGGATCGACTACCAGATGATGCTGACCGGTCAGCCGGGATGCGTCGTCGCGGCGGCCGAGGCGGGAGAGGTCGTCTTCGAGCAGGCGTTCGGCGTGGCCGATGCGGCAACCGGCGAGGCGCTGACGCCGGCCCATCGTTTCCGCGTCGCGTCGCACTCGAAGACCTTCACCGCGGCGGCCATCATGAAGCTGCGGGACATGGGGCGATTGCGTCTGGACGAGCGCATCGGCGCGTATGTGAAAGACCTTCAGCCGCCCGTTGCGGACGCGACCATCGCACAGCTGCTGTCGCATTCGTCCGGTTTGCTGCGCGACGGCCGGCGCTCGCCGCACTGGCAGGTGACAGCGCCGTTCTTCGATGCGGACGCGTTGCGCGACGAGCTGGAACAGCCGCTGGTTCTCGAAGGCAATACGCGTTTCAAGTATTCGAATCTCGGCTTCGGGCTGCTCGGTTTCGCGATCGAGGCCATTACCGGCGAAGCGTACGAAAGCTGGATCGCCCGCGAGATCGTGGCCGCGTCTGGCCTGCGGCAGACGGCGCCTGACGTGCCGCTCGCGGACGGCATCCCGGTCGCCGCGGGCCACAGCTGCTGCACGCCGATCGGCCGCGGCAAGGTGGACGGCACCGCGCCAACTTTCGCGCTGGCCGCTGCAACGGGCTTCGTCAGCACGGCCGGCGACCTCGCGCGTTTCTACGGCACGCTGGACCCGGCGGCCGAACGCAGCGTGCTTTCCGTCGCGAGCCGCCGCGAGATGACGCGCTGCCACTGGCCGATCCCGCATACCGCGGAGACGCGCCACTACGGGCTCGGCACGCTGATCATGGATGTCGACGGCCATACGCTGGTTGGCCACAGCGGCTCGTTCCCGGGCTTCATCACGCGCACGGCGCTGCTGCCGGAATGGGGCATCAGCCTGTCAGTCGTCACGAACGCGGCGGATGGGCCTGCGCACGTGTGGCTTGAAGGCATCGTGTCGATCCTGCACCGGTTCGCCCAGCACGGCGCGCCATCGGCGCGCACCGCCGACTGGACGGGCCGCTGGTGGTCGCTGTGGTCGCCGATCGATCTGGTGCCGATGGGCGACCGGGTGCTGGTCGCGAGTCCTGCCGCGGCGCGACCGTTTCGCGATGCGTCGGAGCTGGATGTCGCGGACCGGAC
>DATLOW010000214.1:0-4649 GCA_035536055.1 Paraburkholderia sp.
GGCAATGGTGGCAACGGCGGCACGCCGCCGCAGCAGACGCCGACTGCCGACCTCGCAATCGGCGCCACGGTCACGGCCAGCGGTTCGGAAAACGACGGCCTGCTGCCGCAGAACGCGGTGGACGGCGACATCAACAGCCGCTGGTCGTCGGCATTCAACGATCAGCAATGGCTGCAGCTGGATCTCGGTACGGCGCAAACGGTCGATCGCGTGGTGATCGACTGGCAGGATTCGTTCGGCGTCGCCTACACGATCGATACGTCGGCCGATGGGCAGAACTGGCAGAACGCAGTGACGCAAAACAACGGCCAGGGCGGTGAAGAAGACCTGCGCTTTACGGCGCGTACGGCTCGCTACATCCGCTTTACCGGCACGAAGCGCGCCACGCAGTTCGGCTATTCGATGTTCGAGTTCGGCGTGTACAACACCGCGAATACGCCGCAGTTCGGTATTACGGCAAGCGCCACCGGTAGCGGTACGGTGTCGCCGGCCGGCAGCACGCAGGTGTATCAGGGCGGCACGCAGACCTACACGTTCACGCCGGCCGATGGTTTCGCGGTGACGGGCGTGCAGGTGGACGGCCAGAACGTCGGCCTCGTGAACAGCTACACGTTCAACGACGTGCGGGTGGGTCACACGATCAGCGTGGCGTTCGGGCCGAGTTCGGCCGCGGTGAACCTCGCGCTCGGTTCGACGGCTACTTCGGGTGACCTCGAAAACGACGGCTATCCGGCGTCGAATGCAGTGGACGGCAACATGGATACGCGCTGGTCGTCGGCGTTCTCGGATCCGCAGGCGATCCAGCTGAACTTCGGCACGGTGCGTACGTTCAACCGCGTGGTGCTGTTCTGGCAGGACGCACATGCCGTGCAGTATCAGATCCAGACGTCCAACGACGGCCAGCAGTGGACCACCGTGTTTACGCAGAACGATGGCCAGGGCGGCGTCGAGGATATTCACTTCGATCCGGTCAGCGCTCAATACGTGCGGATGTTGGGCACCAAGCGCAACACGGGCTACGGCTACTCGCTGTACGAGTTCCAGGTGTACAACGTGCCGGTGGCGCCGGCGATTACGACGCCGCCTGCATCGGTGACGGTGAATCAGGGCGACACCGCGACGTTCTCGGTGGTGGCGAGCGGTACTGCGCCGCTGACGTATAAGTGGTTCAAGAACGGCAGCCTGGTAGCGACCACCACGGTGCCGTCGTACACGACGCCGGCGACGGTGGCGAGCGACAGCGGTGCGACGTTCAGCGTGATCGTCAGCAATGCGGCGGGCGATACGCCGCAAAGCGGCGGGGCGACGCTGAGCGTGAACGCACCGGTGAGCGGCGGTAGCAACGGCAACACCGGTAGCGGCGATACCGGTACCGATAACGGCAGCGGCGCGCAGCCGGGCACCGGTACCGGCGACGACGGCAGCACCGGCGGCACGCCCACGCAGCGCAGCGCGAACCTTGCGCTGAACGCGGTGGTGCAGTCGAGCGGTGCGCAAGACGACGGCGACACGGCAGTCAACGCGGTCGACGGCAATCTCGGCTCGCGCTGGTCGTCGAACTTCGCCGACGATGCATGGATGACGGTAGACCTCGGTACGCCGACGCTGTTCGACCGTGTCGTGCTGCGTTGGGAAAACGCGTACGGCAAGGCCTATGTGCTGGAGTCGTCGAACGACAACCAGACGTGGACACCGCTCGTCACGCAAAACGCCGGCACGGGCGGCACCGAAGATATCTCGGTGCCGGCCACGACGGCGCGCTATGTGCGCATGCAAGGTGTGCAGCGTGCGACGCAGTACGGTTACTCGCTGTATGAGTTCGAGGTGTACAACTCGGCGGCCACGCCGAAGCTCGTGATCAATGCGACCAGCAGCGCGAATGGTTCGATCAGTCCGTCGGGCCAGATCAACGTGAATCAGGCCGGTTCGCAGACTTTCACGGCAGTGCCGGCGGCGGGCTTCGGTATCGGCTCGCTGACGGTGGACGGCCAGGAAGTGGGCGCACAGACCAGCTACACGTTCAACAACGTGACGGCGGCGCACAGCATCAGCGTGAACTTCGTGCCGCTGGCCGCAAGCGTGAACCTCGCGCTGCACCAGCCGGCGACGGCGAGCGGCGTGGAAAACGACGGTACGCCGGCGTCGGCGGCAACGGATGGCGATCTGACCACGCGTTGGTCGTCCGCCTTCGTCGACGATTCGTGGCTTGCCGTCGATCTCGGCACGGCACAGACGTTCGACCGCGTGGTGCTGACCTGGGAGAATGCGCACGCAAGCAGCTATGTGATCGAGACGTCGAACGACAACACGAACTGGAGCACCGCGTTCGCCAACCAGAACAGCAACGGTGGCGTGGAAGACGACAAGTTCACGTCGCCGGTCACGGCGCGCTATGTGCGGATGCATGGCATCAAGCGCAGCACGGGCTACGGCTACTCGCTGTTCGAGATGGCGGTGTACAACAGCGGCACGTCGGCTTCGACGCCGCCGCAACAGGGTGTCAGCCTGATCGAGCAGCCCGCGTCGCAGAGCGTGCCGGTGGGTCAGAACGGTCACTTCGCGGTGCTGCCGTCGGGCAGCGGTCCGTTCACGTACCAGTGGCGCCGCAATGGCGCGGCGATCAGCGGCGCGACCACGCGGACTTACGACACGGCGGCCACCACCACGGCTGACGACGGCGCGGTGTTCAGCGTCGTCGTGACCGGCCCGAACGGTCCGTCGACGTCGAACGATGCCACGCTGAGCGTAGACAGCACGATGCCGAACTACCCGATCACGCCTGGCTTTATCAACGTCGATCTGGCCAACAACACGAAGGGTGCATTTACGGACGACAAGGTGTTCGTCGAAATCATCGGGCGCGATCCGCAGAGCGGCAACTTCGTGTGGCTGAAGCCGGATGGCACGATCATGCCGATGCTGGTGTCCGACAACGATGCACCGGGCCATCTGACGTCGGGTTCGGATAACTATACGAACTACGCGTTCACGCTGGCGCAGGCGAAGTCGATCAAGGTGCCGCATATCTCGTCGGCGCGCATGTACGTGTCGCTCGGCAGCCCGGTGTTCATCAAGGTGCTGACCGACGCGAACAACAACATCGGCTTTGCCGGTCCGAATCCGCAGAACCAGACGGATGCGAACGTCAACGTGGTGTTCGACTGGATCGAGTTCGATAACGGCGGCAATACGCTGTTCATCAACACGACGCAGGTCGACGAGTTCAGCATTCCGCTGGTGGAGGACGTGTACGGCAACAACCGGACGACGCATATGCAGACCGGCATCACGATGGGCAAGGCCGATATCTTCGCGGCTTACGCGAAGGAAGTATCGACACCGTTCCAGAGCGAGCTGTCGGGGAACATCCGCATCATGGCGCCGGCCAAGAGCACGTTCGACGCCGGTCAGCCGAACGCTCACTACTTCGATGCGTATATCGACCAGATCTGGCAGCAGTATGCGAATCAGGACCTGGTGCTGAACCTGTTCGGCAATCGCCGCTTCATTGGCCGCACGCAGGGCGATCAGTTCGTGTTCACGGAAGTGAATCTGAACAACGGCGGGTTCGTCGGCGGTACGTACACGGTCAACAAGCCGACCACCCAGGACGTGCTGCTCGGTGCCGGCAACTTCGCAACGGGCGATTCGACCACGCTGCAGATCGAAGCGCAGATGTGTGCGGCGTTCAACCGCCACGTGATGGAAGACGTCAGCAAGTGGCCGACGCCTACCGCATGGTGGGGCACGTCGCCGACCAACGAGTACGCGCGGTTCTTCCATGACCATAGCGTCAGCGGCCTTGCGTACGGTTTTGCGTATGACGACGTGTCGAACGGCAGCTCGTCGATCGTCGCGCCGCAACCGGAGTACATCAAGCTGGGTATCGGCTGGTAATTCCATGACTGGCAGTACCAACTAAAGGCAAGTAACGGCCGGCATCTGATGCCGGCCGTTAGCGGTTTACAACGCTTTACATGGGCTCGTCGAACCAATTGGTTGCGAGCACAACGAGGAGAGCATCACATGCAGTTCGAAACAGATTGCACGGTAGCAGCCGGCGTTGCGGTCCCGACGCGCGCACGGATCGGCAGACGCCAGCGGGGCTTCACGCTGCTCGAACTGCTGGTGGTGCTGGTGATCATCGGCATGCTCGCGGCGCTGGTCGGCCCGCGCTATTTTGCGCAGCTCGGCAAATCGCAGGTAACGGTTGCGCGCGCACAGATCGACGTGTTCACGAAGGCGATCGACAACTTCCGGCTCGACGTCGGCCGTTATCCGACCGCTGAAGAAGGGCTCAACGCGCTGGTCGTGAAGCCCGCCAACGCGGACAAGTGGTCGGGCCCGTATCTGAAGAAGGAAGTGCCGATGGATCCATGGGGCCATCCGTACGTATACAAGATCCCTGGTGCGAAGAGCGACTACGCGGTGATCTCGAATGGTCCGGATGCCAAGCAGTCGGGCGGCAACGGCGAAGACGCGGTAATCACCAGCGAATAACGGGGCAGCAGGGCACGCCGCGCGATGCTCCGCGGCGCGCGGCAACGCAGTACCAGGGGTTGGCCACATAACATGCAATACGAAGTCAGAGCGCTGTCGCCCGACAATCGCATCGTCGCATTGACCGTCGATGCGCAGGACGAACACGA
>DATLOW010000215.1:0-19615 GCA_035536055.1 Paraburkholderia sp.
CACCCAGAATCGTGTCGAGTCCGGGGACGTGACTGGTCAGGCGCGTCAGGGTGTGGTTCATCGCGTGGATTGATTCGACGAAGAATTGGCCGGAAGCCCGGCGGGCTGCGCGCGTTTGCGGTGGGTCGGTGGGTCGCGGCGCGCCGGTCCGGCCGCGCAGAACGAGCGTCGTTGGCGCATTCTCGCACGGCAGGTCGCGCTGAGGGATTTTGATTTACGGCACCGGCAGGCCGCCTTGCACGGCCGCCGCCGCGCCCGGCATCGGTTGCGTGCCGGGCGCGGGCTGCGCGATCGCTGCGGGCGCGCTTACTTCAGGCGCGCTTTCAGCTGGTCGGCCATCTGTTTCATGGCCGCCTGCGTCGGCGCGTCGGCGGCAAGCGCATTGAGCAGACCGAAGTCGTGAATCGTGCCGTTGTAACGCGTCGTCGTCGCGTCGACACCCGCCGCGTCGAGCTTGCGGCCGTACACTTCGCCTTCGTCGCGCAGCACGTCGAACTGTGCGACCTGGATCAGCGCGGGCGGCAGGCCCTGCAACTGCGCTTCGGATGCGCGCAGCGGCGATGCGTAGATCTGCGCACGGTCGGCGGCGCTCGTCGTGTACGCGTTCCAGAACCACTGCATCATCGCGCGCGTCAGGAAATGGTCCTTCTGATACGCGACGTACGAACCGGTATTGAAGTTTGCATCCGTTACCGGCCACATCAAACCCTGGAAGCGGATGGCCGGACCGCCCTTGTCCTTGGCCATCAGACTCACCACCGCCGCCATATTGCCGCCCACGCTATTGCCGACCACCGCGAGACGGCTACCGTCGACACCGATCTCGTTGCCGTGCGCGGCCACCCATTTTGTTGCTGCATAGGCCTGATTGATTGCCACCGGATAGCGCGCTTCCGGCGACGGCGTGTAGTCGACGAACACCGCTACTGCGCCCGATTGCACAACCAGATCGCGCACCAGCCGCTGATGCGTCGGAAAATCGCCGAGAATCCAGCCGCCGCCGTGAAAGAACATGAAAACCGGCAAGATACCGCTCGTGCCTTGCGGTCGCACGATCGTCAGCGGCACGCTGATGCCGTCCTGCTCGATCGTGCGCTTGCTGACGTCGATGCCGGACAGGTCCACCTTCACGCTGTTTTGCGCGTCGATCAGCACCTGGCGCGCCTGCGCAGGCGGCAGTGTATTGATCGCGGGGCCGGTGCCGCCGTTCAGTTGCCGCAGAAAGCCAGAGGTGACCCGATCGGGCGTGGGTTGCGCCGCCGGCACGGCAGCGCTTGCAAAAGCCGCATGAGCAGCGAGAACGGCGGTGAGCAACAATGGCTTGATGGCTTTCATGTTCGTTTTCCTGCGTATTTCTATCGATTGGCAAATTGATTGATCAAGGCAAAGCGGGCGCGGTGCGCGGTCGGCGTCATACGATCGTCAGCGTCACGTCGATGTTGCCGCGCGTCGCGTTCGAGTACGGACACACGATGTGCGCCTTTTCGACCAGGGCCTGCGCCGCATCGCGCGACATGCCGGGCAATGAAATCTTCAGTTCGACTTCGATGCCGAAACCGTTCGGAATCGCGCCGATTCCGACGCTGCCGTCCACCGACACATCCGCCGGAATCGGCGTCTTGTCGCGTGCCGCGACGAACTTCATCGCACCGAGAAAACATGCGCTATAGCCGGCCGCGAACAGTTGTTCGGGATTCGCGCCGTCGCCGCCGGCACCGCCGAGTTCGCGCGGTGTGGTCAACTTGAAATCGAGCTTGCCTTCCGGCACGACGGCACGGCCATCGCGACCGCCGGTGGCGTGAGCGTGAGCACGGTAGAGAATTTTTTCGATCGACATGATGGAACTCCTGTTGGCTATTGAATGAATGAAAATTGCGGGTTACTGCTGGCCACTTCGTTTCGCTATCTACTCATAGGTAGATAACACCGTAAAACAAAACCACCACTTCGTACCGCATGCTGCATCTTCGTTTATCTACTAGAAGATAGATAGCCGGGGCAAAAAATTGGCGGCATGCCGCCAGTCCTGCCACAACCGCCCTGCTTCTCTTCCTGCTCCGGCTTTACTTCGCTACCTTCCATGCAGCCTCGACTTCATCGAGCCGCGACTTCACCTGAAACAGCCGGCTTGCCAGCACACTGCCCTGGTACGCTGCGTACAACGTGCGTGCCGCACTTTCCGGCTTGCCGTTGAACATCAGCGTGCGCTCCTTTGCGCCTTGTGCGAGCAACTTCGCCAGCCACGCCTCATTCGCCTTGAAAAACGCCTGCACTGCATCGCGCACGTTGTCCGGCAGCGATCCTATATCCGCTGCGAGCATGCCGCATAAACAGATCTGGTCGCCGTCGCCCAAGGTTCTGCCGAACAGCTTCGTGTACTTGCCGAGCTTCACGTCGGCCGGCAACGACACATCGATCGCGCGGACGGCGCTGAGCACCTCGCTGCTGTACTCGTTGACGGCCTCCAGCACCAGATCGTCTTTCGACGGGAAGTAATAATGGATGCTGGAAGTCTTCACGCCGACCAGTTCCGACAGGTCGCGATAGCTGAAGCCGTTGTAACCATGCAGCATCATCAGCGTGATTGCATGGTTCAGAATCTGCTCTCGAACGGTCGTTGTCGGGTCCATGGGTTGAACTTTATCTACTACTAGGTAGACAGTCAAGGATTTTTTGAGCCCGGCGAGCTATTGCAGCGGCGCGTCATCCATGAGCATAAGCCGATGGCCGCGGCGCCTGACCGTTTCTTGCGCCACGCCACGCCGCGGCGCGCCGACGCGATCAGCGTAACCGGACCCCATCGCAATAAGAATATTATTTCGCATCGCTGATGTTCTGCGTATCCACAACCGAGGCCGGATACTACCGCGTTTTATCTGCGCATCGATGACCACAATGAGATCGTTTACCAGCCGTAAAAATTGGATGAGTTTCGAAAGAAATCAGAATTAATCTGCAGGTAAATGATAAGAAAGCAAACAGCCTCCATATCGCCATATGGCGATGTTTCAATGCCGATGCTTTGCACATCAGGCGAAGCATCGGTAATGCCATTACCGGGAACGAACAGCACTTCCACACGCATGAACTCGGAGCGCTGAACAGCGAATCTGGAGAGCCCCCCAAATGTTTCGAAAAGCCTTGCTACCCATTCCGCTAGCGGCGGCGCTACTGGCGCTCGCGGCCTGCGGTAGTGACGACAATTCCTCGACGACGGCTTCGGCGCCGAGCGGTCCGGCTGCCGCCGTTTCCGCGCAGGACGCGCTGCCGACGGCGACGCCGATCAAGCACCTCGTGGTGATCTTCGGCGAGAACCGCTCGTTCGATAACTACTTCGCCACCTACCCGCAAGCGTCCAATCCGGCCGGCGAGCCGATGTTCACCGCGGCCGCCAATACGCCGACGGTCAACAACCTGTCGAACAACAACCTGATCGCGACGAATCCGAACCAGACCAACGCGTCGAACCTCGCGATCACGCCGGCGATTCCTTCGACCGAACTGGTGCCGTTCCGCTTCGACCGCGCGCAGGCGAACACGGCTGACCAGAGCCACTCGTACAGTCCGGAACAAAAAGCCACCGACAACGGCCTGATGGACGCGTTCCCGGCCTTCACCGGCTCGGGCACGAGCGGCGGCGCCGGCGCGTTCGGCACGAAGGCGCAGGTGCTCGGCTTCTTCGACGGCAACACGGTCACGGCGATGTGGAACTACGCGCAGCACTTCGCGATGAGCCAGAACGCGTACACCGACACGTACGGTCCGTCGACCCCAGGCGCGATCGCCGTGGTCTCTGGCCAGAACAACGGCGCGGTGCCCGTGGTCGGCAACGCATCGACGGTGGCCGACGGCGCGGGCGGCCTGAGCCTGACCGGCGATACCGATCCGGCGAACGACACGTGCTCGTCGAAGACCAGCACCGTGCAGATGACGTCGAAGAACATCGGCGATCTGCTCAACGCGAAGGGCATCACGTGGGGCGGCTTCATGGGCGGCTTCAACCTGACGACCGTCAACGTGAACGGCACGACCGGGTGCTCGCGCTCGACGTTCTCGTCGGTGCTCGGCAGCAACGTGACCGACTACACGCCGCACCACATGTGGTTCCAGTACTACACATCGACGGCTAACCCGACGCACGCGCGCCCGAGCAGCACGGCTGCCATCGGCTCGACGCTCGAAGCGGACGGCAAGACGGTCGATCCGGCGAACCACAACTACGATACCGACGACTTCTTCGCAGCGGTTTCGGCGGGCAACTTCCCGTCGGTCAGCTACCTGAAGGCACCGGCGATCGGCGACGCGCACCCGGGCAACTCGGATCCGCTCGACGAGCAGGCGTTCGTGACGAAGGTCGTCAACTTCCTGATGCAGCAGCCGGACTGGAAGAGCACGGCCGTCGTCATCACGTACGACGACTCGGACGGCTGGTACGACCATCGCTATCAACCGCCGCTCACTTCGTCGTTCTCGGCATCGGACTCCGTGAACGGCACGTCGACGTGTAACGTCGCAGGCACGTCGAAACCGGCCGTCGGCGTCAGCGGTCAGACCGTGAACGGCCGTTGCGGCCCGGGCACGCGCATTCCGTTCATCGTGATCTCGCCGTACGCGAAGGCCAACTTCGTCGACGATACGCAGATCAACCAGTCGTCCGTCGTGAAGTTCATCGAAGACAACTGGCTCGGCGGTCAGCGTATCGGTCAAGGTTCGAACGATGCAACCGACGGCAGCATCATGTCGATGTTCGACTTCACGCAAAACGTGACGACGCCGCGCACGCTGTTCCTCGATGGCAACAGCGGCACGCCGACGGCTGCACCGACTGCTGCTTCGGCCGCGGCGACCACGGCATCGATGTAAGCACGCGGTACCTGTCGCACTTCACCGCGCTCGCCGCGCGCGCAGTCGGCGCGGCGAGCGCGGCATCGAATCTGTATCTGCCTGACTTTCTATCAATGTGTTTGTCACCCGAGTCCGGATGCCACACGCGATAACCCTGCAAACGCCGGGCTATCGCGCGATGCGCACCGGACCTGCCCGTTTCTCGCGTTTTCCCGCGCGCTTTTTCCTGCGTTTTTCCCGCTAGCGACACATGACTCAACGCCCGCACGCTGCCCTGCCCTCCGGCATTCCGCCGGCTGAACCCGCCTCAATCACCGCCCGCCGTGCGACACTGCGCCGCATGCTGCGCTGGAGCTGCAGCGCCGCGGTGCTCGCGCTGGTCGCGAGCGGCGTGTACGCGCTCGCGTATCCGGAACGAATGCCGGCCGCGATCGGCACGCTGGTCGAGGATCTGACCGGTGCGAACCCGCACCCGGTGCATCTGCTGCGCCCGACGCAGGCGCCATTGAGCGCGCTCGCGCTGATCGGCAAGCAGGTTTTCTACGATACGTCGCTGTCCGCATCGGGCAAACAGTCGTGCGCATCCTGTCACAGCCCCGATCATGCGTACGGGCCGCCCAATGCGCTGCCCGTGCAATTCGGCGGACCGCAGTTGCAAGACCCGGGCTACCGGCCGCCGCCGTCGCTCGCCTATCTGTACCGGCAGGCCAACTTCAGCATCGGCCCCGACGGCAACGACATCGAAGTGGCGCCCGACTTCGCTGCGCTGGCCAACGAGGCGCAAGGCGTCGCGCGCGCGCAGAAGAGCGCGAACGTCGCGCCCGCCGCACCGGCGATGGTGCCGCAAGGCGGCCTGTTCTGGGACGGTCGCGCGTCGACGCTGCAGGAGCAGGCACTCGGACCGATGCTGAACCCGGTCGAAATGGCCAACGCCAGCGAAGCGGATGTCGCCGCCAAGCTGCTGAAGGCGAAGTACCTGCCACAGTTTCAGGCGCTGTTCGGCAAGAACATCGTGAACAATCCGGGGCTGCTGGTGGCCGAAGCGATGTCCGCAGTCGGCCGCTATCAGTTCGAAGACGCTTCGTTTCACGCTTTCACCAGCAAATACGACTACTGGCTCGAAGGCCACGCACGGCTCACTCACGCAGAACTGCGCGGCATGCGTCTGTTCAACGATCCTAACAAGGCGAACTGCGCGGGGTGTCACCTGAGCCAGCCGAGCCGCGACGGCTTGCCGCCGCTGTTCACCGATACACAATATGAAGCGCTCGGCGCGCCGCGCAATCCGGCGATCCCGTTGAACACGGATCCGAAGTTCTACGATCTCGGCATCTGCGGACCATTCCGCCACGACCTCGCACAGCAAACGCAATATTGCGGCATGTTCCTGACGCCGACGCTGCGCAACGCCGCGACACGGCAGGTGTTCTTTCACAACGGTGTCTACCATAACCTGAAGCAGGTGATGGACTTCTACAACCTGCGCAACACGAACCCGGAGCAGATCTATCCGCGCGATGCGTCCGGCAAGGTCGTGCAGTTCAACGACATTCCGCCGCAATACCGCAAAAACGTCGACTTCCAGGACGCGCCGTTCGATCGCAAACCCGGCGACGAGCCGGCGATGACCGCACAGGACGTGCAGGACATCATTGCGTTCATGCAGACGTTGAACGACGGCTATCGCCCGTAGCCCGACAGCCGATCGCCGCGCTGCCGGCGTCTGCCTGGCCGCTGCCTGCCGTTGCTTGCGCCTGACTGTGTTGTGCCGATGGTCCCCGCGGTTTCGATGCGGTACCTTGCCTTCGTCGCCACCCCCAACGGCGAGGTCCTACGGCACGGCGCGCGGCGCGGACAACGGGAGCCGCCTCAGGCAGCTTCGCGCAGCGCGTGTCGATCGGCTCCGGCTCGCACGCGGCACGCTGCGTACGAGCCGTGGCGTGCGGCATCAGCGCGGCGCCGGCTCTTCGAGGAAGTTTTGCACTGCGCTGAACAGTTGCAGCCGGTTCTTCTCCATCATCACCGTGTGCGTGCCCTCGCCGATCAGCACGTACTGCTTCCAGGCCGCGGCGGTCAGCAGCGGAAATAGCGCCTGCGACATGTAAGGCGGCGTGTCCTGGTCCCACTGCGCCTGCACCATCATCGTCGGCGCAGTGATCTTGCCTGGATCGTAAGTCGCCTTGCCCGACATGTAATAGCCGCGAATGTCCTGCGTCACGCCGTTGGGCGCGCGCAGCGCCGGCGGATTCGCACCGGCCGCTTTCGGGTCGGTGGCCCACGTGGCCTGCTGCCATTGGTCGAACCAGCCGGCCGGAATCAGATCCGCGCGTTTGTCGTCGGGTACGCCTCTATACCAGCGCTCGGTGGCCATTTTCGAAGTGACCAGCCGATAGGCGCCGAGCTTCGCCGCGTCGCCCGTCGGCGGCGTATCGTGCGACAACCATACCGGCGCGTACAGCACGAGGCGGTTCACCTGGTCCGGATGTTCGGCCGCAAAGCCGCCGGCGATCGTCGTGCCCCACGACCATCCCATCACGTCGAGCTTGCTCAGATGGCGGCGCGCCAGTACCCAGTCGACTACCGCCGCGTAATCCTGCACGGCTTGCGCAGTCGTTTCGACCGGCTGGCCCGCATCGGCCGGCTGATCCATTGATGCAGGACGCGTCGAGCGGCCATAGCCGGGCAGATCGAGCAGATACACGTCGAAGCCGCGCCGCGCGATGTAGTCCATCCACGACAGGCCATTCAGCTCGAGATCGAAAGCGGTGCTGGCCGGATAGGTCGCGCCATGCACGAACACCAGGGTATGCGCGGCGTCGAAATGCGTCTGATTGGCGGGGTGCTTGTTGCGCACATAAATCTTGATGCCCGGCTGCGGCGAGTTCACCAGCGCCTGTTCGGTGATCAGCTTCGCGGGTGCGGCCGCCTGCACCGCAGTCGATACGCCCATGCCGGGCAGAAATGCCGCTGTAAGGATGGCTAAAGGTATTGAGCGCTGCA
The DNA here is from genome assembly GCA_035536055.1 of Paraburkholderia sp. Classification (GTDB taxonomy): domain Bacteria; phylum Pseudomonadota; class Gammaproteobacteria; order Burkholderiales; family Burkholderiaceae; genus Paraburkholderia. The sequence continues at coordinate 7,846 of DATLOW010000215.1, forward strand.
ACAGCTTCATCGGCTTTGTCTCCGGATACACCGCTTTGAGTGCGGCTCTTTGAGGGAAGACGCTACTGTATCAAGTCTCTTTAAATCGCGTTGGCAGTGCGCAAATGCCGGCTCGTCGCAGCCTTGAAATTAAAGCAGTGAAAATTACCTCGAAACCCGTAACGCATAACGATAAGCGAATAAATTACTGGCGCGCCTTCAGGCCCTCGCGTGGACTTCTTAGCGGCTGTCCGGTTCGGTTGCGGATTCGAATCCGGCTTGAGTCCTATTACGCTGCGCATTTAACACGCGATTGCATCAATGCCTAAATCCGCATGACCAGGCGCCCCTACCCTTGTGTATAGCACTCGTGTACCTCTGCACGATTTTTTTGTTTTGCGATGCCCCACACAATCGACGCGCTCGCATCGGCCAACGCAGCAGCGCGCACAGGTCGTCACCGCTCCTGAACCAACCAGGCCTGCGCTTGCCGAGCGTCGAGTTCCCCCCCTTGCATCGCCATCTTCTCGAGGAATACCCGTCATGCGAAACACTTTCCTGCTCCGTTCACTGCTCGCCGCCACGCTGGCCGCCGCCTATGCCGCCGCGCCCGCTACGGCGCAAGCACAAACCACGATCGACAGTGCACCGGGCGACGACGCGCCCGGTGCAGTATTCGTGCTGACCAACCAGCCGACCGGCAATGCCGTGCTCGCCTATGCGCGCGCGGCAAACGGCTCGCTGAAACTGGCCGGCAGCTATCCGACCGGCGGTAAAGGCGCCGGCAGCGGCGGCGACCCGCTCGGTTCGCAAGGATCGCTGACGCTGGGTTCCGGTTTCCTGTTCGCGGTCAATGCGGGCAGCAACGACGTATCGATGTTCGCCGTGCGCGGCACGAAGCTGGTGCTGGTCGATCGCAAGCCATCGGGCGGTCAGATGCCGGTCAGCGTCGCGGTCAAGGGCTTCGTCGCCTATGTGCTCAATGCCGGCGGAACGCCGAACGTCAGCGGCTTTTTTGTCGACCCTGTCAACCGGCATCTGCTCGCGTTGCCGAATTCGACGCGCGCGCTCGCCGGCGGCAAATCGGCGCTACCCGCGATGGTCGGCTTCTCGGCGGATGGCGATGAACTGTTCGTCAGCGAGAAAGGCACGCAGTTGATCGACAGCTACCGGATCGGGTCGCTCGGCGAAGCGTCCGCGGCGATCCCGAACGCGTCGTTCGGCGTGACGCCGTTCGGCTTCGCGACGCTCGCCGACGGCGATGCGCTGTTTGCCGAGGCAGGCTCGAATGCGGTGTCGTCGTATGCGATCAACGACATGCACAAGCTCGACACCATCACCGGCTCGATCCGCCTCGCGCAGCTCGCGCCGTGCTGGATCGTCGCGACCGGCGACGGCCGCTATGCGTACACGGCAAACGCCGGCAGCGGCACCATCAGCAGCCTGCGCGTCTCGATGGACGGCACCATCCGGCTGAAGGACGCGAAGGCCGCGGTAGTCGGCCAACCGTTCGATCTCGCGCTCAGCAAGAACAGCAAATTCCTCTATGTGCGAGAAGGTAACGGCACGCTTAGCGGCTTTAGCGTGAATACCGATGGCAGCCTGACGCCAGCCGGTACGGCGTCCGGCATTCCGGCCGGTGCACAGGGTATTGCGGCGCGTTAAGCGGGCTCGTTAAATCGCCGGAAGCCGCGGGAAACTGCGCAAACATGGCGAACAGCGCACGACGTGCATAAGGTGCACACCGTGCGCGCGGCAGCGCAGCGGCGCGGTACGACGCGCGCTGCCATCACCTCGCAACGCAACGCGCTACGCACCGCCCGACAGCTGCGAACCGCTCAGATACGTATCCAGCAGCCGCCGCGTGCCCTCCAGAAAAATCCGCGGATGCCGCTCGAATACCGACACGAACGCATCGCCGAGCACTTTCAGCTCGGCGGTTAGCTGCGAATCCGCCATCAGCAGAATAAAGGCTTCCGCCGCGGCGATCGGACCGAGCAAGGCCATCGAATCGAGCAGCATGCGGCCAGGCTGCGCAAACAGCCGGTTACCGCAGATGCGCACCGCGGCCTCGAGAATTTCCGCGGAAGCCGGCACCAGCGGCGGCGCCGCCAGCGTCAGGCGCAACTGCGGCGTCAATGCCCCCGGTCCGTCGAAGCGGCCGATATCGGCGACGTCACGCACCAGGCGCCGGATCGGCTTGCTCGTCGCATAGATAAACAGTCTTGCGCGCTCGCTGACTTCGCGCAGCTGCCCGGCATCGATTGGTTCTCCGTGTGCCACGAGTGCTCCAGATACAGTGTTGAGGACCTCGCGAAACGATCAGGCAGCCGATGCGGCGGAACCAGGCGCGCATCGGCTGTTGCGAAGGTCCGGCTTAAAGCGCCGCATAGGGTTTGCGGGTCACTCGACATGCACAAATTGGCCGCTGTGAATCGCGATCTTCTGGATGTGCGGGTTTACCTGCGTATAAATCATCCACCATTCAATTGAATGCTGGCCGTCACATTCACAATAACAGCCGCTTGCAACCGAAATTCCGCCGCCAACACGATAAACGCGCAATAAAGTTATTCGATGCGGGTGGCATAAGCGCCCGGTCTTTGACCAATAATCAATGTTGTAGTGAGCCGATATCTTTGTCGACAAAATATCAGCGACAAACATGCGATACCAATCGGCATTGGCATCGGATTTCGCCGCCTCTGATGCGCATCATCGATGACTGGCAATCGTTTCTGCGCAGTCGCGTGATTCGTTTCGCGCTTTGATGTGCCGATTAGCGCATTTATCGTTAGCGGCAGCACGAATTGGTGTACGCGCATACCTACGCGCCTGGGTCCGGCAATACAGCCAACGCTTTTTTTGGCGTGCCACAAAAGTATGGTAACAAGCAGGCTGCTCGTTTCCTGCGTTGCGATCCAATGCTTGCCACTTCCACTATCACGCTGTTCGTGCTCGGCACCGTGCTGGTGCTGATCATGCCCGGTCCGACCAACACGCTGCTCGCCGCCGCCGGTTTGCGCCAAGGCGTCCGGCGTTCGATACGCCTGAGCGCCGCCGAACTCGCCGGCTATCTGGTGTCGATATCGCTGTGGGGTTATCTGCTCGCGCATGCTGCGCATGTCGTCAGCGGGCTGCCGACGTTCGTGCGCACTGCCAGCATCCTGTATATCGCGTGGCTCGCGGTGCGCATGTGGCGCGAGGCGATCGCGTTACCGGAGTCTGCTCAGGCAGCAGTCGGCATGCGCACGCTGTTCGTTGCCACGCTGCTGAATCCGAAGGCGCTGCTGTTCGCGGGCACGATCTTTCCGGCGGCCGCATTCGCGGCATGGCCCGTGTACCTGCAGACCATCGCACTGTTCGGCGCGCTGCTGGTGCCGATCGGTATCGTGTGGATCGCTTTTGGCGCGGCGCTCGGCAGCGGCCGCGTAACGTGGCTGAAGCCGGGCCATATGCAGCGCGGCGCATCGGTGGTGTTGGGGATGTTCTCGCTGCTGCTGGCGTGGAGCACGTTCCACTAGCGCGCCGCAGCGGTGCTGCAGCGCGCGGCCCGCGCGCTGTGTCTGAAATATCCCGGGCTAGCGGTTCAGCGTCTGCGACGGCAGTTCGTCGAACTGCCGCCGATAGCGGCTGACAAGCGTCGAACGGCTGCTGACGCCCCATTTGACAGCCGTGGCAAGCACGCCGTCTGCGCGCGCCGCAGCAGTCTGTTCGAGGTCCGCGCGCATCCGCTCCATACGCAGGCGGCGAACGATTTCGGTCGGCGTCGCACCGAGGCTCGCCTTGAACGCGCTTTGCAACGCACGCTCAGTCACGCCGATCTGCGCGGCGATCTCGCGAATCGACAGGTCCTTGCGCTCCAGATTGGCGAGCAGATAGCGATACGCGCGCCGGTAACGAGCCGGCAGCCGCGCGCCAACCTCGTCGAGCGGCTGCGGCGCGCGCGATGCGCTGACCGCATCGCGCTCGCCATTGGCTACGCGTTCGAGCCGCGCAAGAAAATCGAGCCGCGCGCGCAGCAGCGGATCGGCAATCGCGCCGGTCAGCACGCGCAATGCCGCCGGCTGATGCGGCGCGGTGTCAGCACTCGCGCCATTGGCGTCGCATGCATCGCTCGCGCCCGTTTGCCAGTGAATCTGATCGGCCAGCTCGGTGCGCGAATGCGTCGCCGCGCATGCGCTTTTGCGCTTCGCGATACGACTCGTCAGCTTCGAAACGATGAGCATGCTTACGATCCAATCGCGCAATGGTGCGCGGCGGACTTGCGGTTGACGCTGCTAGCGCGGCGCCGCGCATTCGAGCCGCAGCTGCTCGATAAACGACTGCTGCATCGCCGTGCCGAGCCAGTCGCTGCGAATCGTGTAGCCGACCGTGCGGATTGCCTCGGGTGTGTCGACGTCGAGCGCGACGATCTCGCTGCCGGTATACGCATCGTGAATCTGCGAACGCGCGAGCAGCGTCAGGCAATCGCTTTCCACCAGCATCGCCAGCATCATCGGCATCGAGCTGGTCTCCACCACCAGCGGCGGCTGCGCGGTGAGCTGCGCGAGAATCGCGTCGATCGCCACGCGCCGCGGCACGTTTCGCTGCGGCACCACCCAGTCGAATGCCGCGAGGTCGCGCGCCGAGATATGTTTTTGCCCGACCAGCCGATGTCCCTTGCGCACCGCGACCACATACGGGTCGTTGAACAATGCATGCTCGGTGATCGACTCGGTCAGGCGCGGCTCGCGCAGCGCGCCGATCATCACGTCGATCGTGCCGAAGCGCAATTCGCGCAACAGCCGCGCATGCGAGCCCTCGTCGATGGTGACCTTCGCCGCCGGATAGATCCGCAATAACCGCTGGATCGCGCGTGCGATCAGCCGCGGCGGCAGCATGGGCAGCACGCCGACGGCGACCTTGCCGGTCAGTTGGCCGCGCGCATTCGCGAGATCTTCGCGAGCCTGGCCGATTTCGTACAAAGCGAGGCTCAGGCGGCGCGCGAGTTCGATACCCGCCGGATTTGCCGACACGCTGTGCACGCGCCGCCGATACAACGTGACGCCCACCGTCTGTTCGAGCTGCCGCGCGGCGCGATGCACGGCCGGCTGCGAAATGCCCAGATGCTGCGCCGCTTCGGCCGCCGAACCCCGTTGCGCGATCGCGATATGGCAGCGCACCTGCGCATCGGTCAGATGCCGGCAAATATGGCTGACCGTGGACGCGGGCAGCGCCGTACCACCGATCAGCAGTCCCACCGCGCGCTCCATCTGCTCGAGCATGCGCCGCACGCGCCGCTGCAGGATCAGGCCCTCGGCGGTCAGCTCGGTGCCGCCGTAGCCACGCTCGAACAGCGCGCCGCCGAAGCTCGCCTCGAGCTTGGCGATCGCGAGGCTCACGGCCGGCTGCGTGCGGCCTGCAAGCGCCGCCGCCATGCCGATGCCGCCAGCCTCGCATACCGCATCGAATAGAAAAAGCCTGCGCAGCCGTGTCAGTTCGTCGTCCATTTTGTCCCCTTCGCCGCTTGCCGGGCGCCGGCCTGGCCACCTGGAGAAAACCCGTAGATTAACCAGAATTTATGGCCAGCGGCGTACTACATATTGAATGGTTTTGCATAGTCGCGCTTAAAGTTACGGCCATTCGATCCAAAAGCTTTCAGTCAGGAGTTCGTTCATGTCCGTCGTCATCGACACCCATACCCACGCAATTTCCCCGGATAAACAACGTTATCCGCTCGCGCCGGTCGGCGGGCACCAGTCCGAGTGGTCGGCGAAGCGCCCGGTCAGCTTCGAGGGTCTGCTGGCGGCAATGGACGAAGCCGGCATCGACCGTGCAGTGGTCGTGCAGGCTTCGACGGTGTACGGCAACGACAATAGTTATGTGGTCGAGGCCGTGCGCACGCACCAGGACCGCTTCGCCGGCGTGTTCTCGATCGACGTGCTGGCCGCCGACGCGCTCACGCAGATGCAGCGCTGGCTGGATGCGGGCCTGTCGGGCCTGCGCCTGTTCACGACCGGCAGCACGATGCCCGGCCAGGCCGGCTGGCTCGACGACGAGCGCTCGTTCCCGGTGTGGGAATACGCGCAGAAGCACAACGTGTCGATCTGCCTGCAGATGACCGCGCAAGGCATCCCCGCGCTGCTGAACATGCTGGCGCGCTTCCCGGATATCCGCGTGCTGCTCGATCACCTCGCCCGCCCGGAACTGGCCGGCGGCCCGCCGTACGAAGCCGCGGCACCGCTGTTCAGCCTCGCGTCGCATCAGGGCGTGTACCTGAAGCTGACCAACCGCACGATCGCCGAAGCCGCGCGTGGTGCGTCGACGCCCGCTGCGTTCTTCCCGAAGGTGCTCGACGCGTTCGGCGCGCATCGCATCGCGTGGGGTTCGAATTTCCCGGCGGCCGAAGGGGCGTTGCCGCAACTGCTCGCCGATGCGCGCGAAAGCCTCGCGATGCTGCCGACCGACGCCCGCGACGCGATTTTCGGCGGCACCGCGCGCGCGCTGTATCCGATGCTCGCAGCCTGAGCGCACGTCAACACAGCAAGGACAGCGAACGGAACCACCGCGAGGAACGCAATCATGACCGCCGATACGAAGCCCGTGCGCCTCACCGCCGCGTTGAAGAGTTACCCTCATACGCGTGCGCTGAAAGCCGGCGAATTAACCGACCCTGCCGTCGAACTGGAATTCCCGGAGGTCGAGCCGATTCATCGCGCGTTCGCGCCGATGGCGCGCAAGCAGGTGTACGACGTCAGCGAAATGGCGATCGTCACTTATTTGCAGGCCAAAGCGTACGACAAGCCGGTGGTGCTGTTGCCGGCGGTGGTCGCCGCGCGCTTCCAGCAGGGCTGCATTATTTATAATGCGCAGCACGGCAAACTGAGTGTGGACCGCCTTGCGGGCAAGAAGGTCGGCGTACGCGCGTATTCGCAGACCACCGGCATGTGGGTGCGGGCAATCCTCGCGCAAACCTACGGCGTCGCACTCGAACAGATCGACTGGGTCACCTTCGAGGGCGCGCACCTCGACGAATATCAGGAACCGTCGTTCGTGCGCCGCGCAGAACCCGGCCAGCAACTGCTGCCGATGCTGCGCAACGGCGAACTCGATGCCGCCATTCTCGGCAACGACCTGCCCGACGAACCCGGGCTTGTCACGCTGATCGACGATCCGGCCGCCGCTGACCGCGCGTGGTACGGCGTCCACGGCTACGTGCCGATCAATCACGTGGTGGTGGTGAAGAAGGAACTCGCCGCGCGTCATCCGCAAGCGGTGCGCGCCGTGTACGACCTGCTGCGCCGTGGCAAGGAAACCGTCGCCCACGCGCCGGAAAACGCCGGCAAACCCGACCGCCTGCCGTTCGGCATCGACGCGCTGCGCGCGCCGCTCGCTGAAACACTGGCGTTCTGCGAAGACCAGAAGCTGCTGCCGCGCAAGCTTTCCGTCGACGAAGTGCTGGCCGATTGCGTCGAGATTCTCGGCGACGCCGCGCACTAGGCTTACCCGCTGTATCAGGCCCGTTCGTGCGGGCCGCTTGACCGGCTTCATCCGTTTCATCCGTTTCGAGCGAAGCCCCGGATTCGCCGCAGTTTTTGAAGGAGACACCATGAGCATGCCCGGCAAAGCCACCGCGAAACCACGGGGGCGTCAGCCGTTCTACCGCGACCTGTCGTTCCAGGTTTTCGCCGGCATGGCGCTCGGCGTCGCGTGCGGTTACTTCTTCCCGAAGTTCGGCATCAACCTGCAGCCGCTCGGCGACGCGTTCATCCGCATCATCCAGATGCTGATCGGGCCGATCATTTTCTGCACGGTGGTCAGCGGCATCGCCGGTGTGGCCGACTTCAAGAAAGTGGGCCGCGTGGCAATCAAGGCGCTGTTCTACTTCGAAGTGGTCACGTCGCTCACGCTGGTGCTCGGGCTGGTCGTGATCAACGTGCTGAAGCCGGGTGTCGGCATGAACGTCGACATGCACAACGTGCATTCGGCCGCGGTCGATGCGTACGTCGCGAAAGCGCACCACGCCGTCACCACCAGCGAGTTTCTGCTGAACGTGATCCCGCACACCGCGATCAGCGCGTTTACCGGCGGCGACGTGCTGCAGGTGCTGTTCTTCTCGGTGCTGTTCGCGTTCGGTCTCGCAGCGATCGGCGAGCGCGCGCAACCGATGCTGAACGTGATCGATGCGGTGTCGGGCTCGCTGTTCTGGGTGATCGGCCTGACGATGAAAATCGCGCCGATCGCGGCCTTCGGCGCGATCGCGTTCACGGTCAGCAAATTCGGCTTCGGCACGCTGATTTCGCTCGGCAAGCTGATTCTCGAGTTCTATCTGACCTGTGCGCTGTTTATCGCCCTGATCCTGTGGCCGATCGCCAAGGTGAGCGGCTTCAGCCTGCTGCGCCTGATGCGCTATATCGGCGCGGAGCTGCTGCTGGTGCTCGGCACCAGCTCGTCGGAAACCGTGTTTCCGCAGCTGATCGACAAGCTCGAACGGCTCGGCTGCGACAAGTCCGTGGTCGGCCTCGTGCTGCCCACCGCGTACACGTTCAATCACGACGGCACCTGCCTGTACTTCGCGGCCGCCGCGGTGTTTCTCGCGCAGGCCACCAATACGCCGATGGGCTGGCACGAGCAGGTGGTGCTGCTGCTGGTGCTGCTGCTGACGTCGAAAGGTGCGGCAGGCGTCTCCGGCGCGGCGATCGCGGTGCTCGCAGCGACGCTTGCGGCATCGAACACGATCCCGGTCGAATCGATTGCGCTGATCCTCGGCATTCACCGCGCGCTGTCGAGTGCCTTCGTGTTCACCAACATCGTTGGCAACAGCGTCGCGACGATCGTCGTGGCGAACTGGGAAAAAGCGCTCGATCGCGTGAAGCTGCGCCACGAACTGAAAACCGGCTTCAAGGCGCACGAGGCCACGATCGGCGGCGTGCTGAAGCAAACCTCGAACGGCTCCGCGAGCCACTGAGTCAAGCGCGGGCAACCGCGCAGGACCGAACCGAACCAACCGGCATCGGGCGCGCCGCACACGCTGCCCGATCCAGCAACCAGGCGAGACAAGCCGGAACCGCAGTCATCAAGCGATTTCCTGCGGTTCCGGCACACAACTTATTTAGTCATACAAATCTTCCCGGCGGACCGAGACCACCGCATCACGCATGCGGACGGGGACCCGTCATCGTCCGTCGACCGGCACCAAATACACTACTAATGGGGACGTGTTGTGAAAAGCAAGGTATTGAACCGTGTGGCACTGGGCGCTGCGGCAGCAGCGGGTTTGATTGCGACCGTGCCGGCTCACGCACAATCGAGCGTACAGCTGTACGGCACGGTGGACGGCGGCATTCGTCAGCAAACCAATGCCGCAAAGGGCGGCGGCTCGGTTACGACGATGAATTCGAACGGCTACTTCAGTTCGAACAAGCTCGATTTTCGCGGCCGTGAGGATCTGGGCGACGGCTGGAACGCGCACTTTCTGCTCGAAGGCGGCTTCAACCTGTCGAACGGTCAGTTCGACAACACCACCAACACCGAATTCAACCGGCAGGCCTTCGTCGGTATCGGTAACAAGAAGTACGGCTCGATCGACCTCGGCCGCCAATACACGATCGCGCACGACATCATCAGTTTCTACGATCCGTACGGCTTCCACTTCACGCCGATCATTCCGCTGACGGTGGCCTCGGACGGCACGCGCAACAACAACGACGTCAAGTACAAGGGCAATTTCGGCCCGGTGCTGGTCGAGGCCGACAACTCGTTCGGCGGCGTGGCGGGCGACTTCGCGAGCGGCGCGACGCGTGCGGTGGGCCTGAATTACGCGAGCGGACCAATCGGTATCGGCGGGCTGTACGGCCATCGCAGCGTGCTGGTCGGCACCGGCTACGTCGGCGACAGCTACTACATGGTCGGCGCGAGCTATACGCTTGGCCCGGTGCGCTTCTCGGGCGGCTTCATGTCCGAAGACCAGCAAGGCCCCGGCACGCCGCATACGGTGACCAACAACGGCTTCGGCGGTGCCGCGTGGACCATCACGTCGGTGCTGGTGGCGCGCGCCGGCTACTACCAGACCAACGTGTCGACCGACAAGGCCGGGCGCCGTGGCATGACGGTGGTATCGCTCGCGTATTCGCTGTCCAAGCGCACCACGCTGTATGCGGAAAGCGACTACACGTCGTACCGGCATGCGGTGGTCAGCACGCTGAACCCGACCGGCGCGTCGAGCCAGACCGCGTTCACGGTGGGCATCGACCATCTGTTCTGAGCGGTGCACTGCGCGTCGAGCGGCGCGCAGTGTGGGCGCGATCGAGGCAAGCGATGCGGGTGCGGCAGGTGCCGTGGTTACAGTCGGCGATTCACGGTGGCAATCAGCGGCAGCCTTGCGCCCGCGTCCTCAAACCAGCCGCAGCACGCTCGCCAGCGCCCCGCCGGCCGCGAACACCGCGCCCGCCACCAGCGCCAGCGTGCCGCCATGTTCCGCGCTGATGCCGAACAGCAGCACCGCCACTGCGGCCCCGAGCGTCATGCCGATCAGCCGCGCAATCGTCATCATGCCGCCCGCCGCGCCGCTGCGCTCGCGCGGCCCCGAAGTCAGCAGCATGCGATTGTTCGGCGTCTGGAAGAAGCCGAAACCGATCCCACACAACGCGGTGCGCCACGCAATCTCCAGATTGCCCGCCGAGACCGGCAGCGCCGCGGTCAAACCGAGCCCGAACGCCATCAAGGCGAGGCCCGCCGAACACAGCACGCCGGCCGGATAGCGGTCCGACAGCCGCCCAGCCAGTGGTGCGACAAAGACGATCACAAGCGGCCACGGCGTGATCAGCAAGCCGGCGATCGTCACGTTGCGCGCGAACTGGTGCTGCAGCAGGAACGGCAACGAAATCAGCGCGAGCGTCTGCGCCGCGTACGAACAGGTCGACGTGACCATCGACAGCGAAAACACCGGCAGGCGCAGCAGATCGACCGGCACCAGCGGCGCAGCCGCGCGCTTCTGATGCGCGAACAGCACCGCGAACAGCACGGCTGACGCGGCCAGTTCGAGCACCGCGGGCAGATGGTCCGCCTGATCGCCGAGCCGCCCTACTCCGAGAATCAGCAGCGTCAGCGCCGCGCCGCTCAGCAGCGCGCCGGTCATATCGAACGGTCTGGCCACGCCCGCGCGAGCCGGCACCGCCAGGCTCGCGGCGACGAACACTGCGATGCCCACCGGAATATTCACGCCGAACAGCCAGCGCCAGTCCGCCACATGCAGGATCGCAGCGGCCGCGCTTGGCCCGAGCGACGCGGAAATAGCCACGGTCAGCGCGAGCAGCGCGAGGCCATGACCGATCATCTTTTGCGGATAGACGGTGCGCAACAGCCCCGGCGTCAGCGCGCCGAGACACGCGCCGCCTACACCCTGCGCGACGCGCGCGGCAATCAGCACCGGCATCGAAGGTGCCGCCGCGCACGCGAGCGACGCGAGCGTGAACAGCGTCACGCCGCCGAGATACACACGCTTGAAGCCGAAGCGCTCGCCGCACGCGGCGAGCGGCAGCACCGCCACCGCCATCGCGAGCTGATACGCGTTGACGATCCAGATCGCCTGCGATGCACTGCTGCCGAACTCACGCGCGATCACCGGCACGGCGATATTGGCGATCGCGCCGTCGAGGTTCGCGAGGAACACGCCGAGCAGCACCGCGAACACCGCCCACTGCCGGCGCGGCGACTCGAGTCCATCGGCCTGCGCGGACTGGGCCGAGACAGCGGCGGCCGCGGCGGCCGTGGACGCACGTTGCGGCGGCGCCGCGAGTTCGGCAGTGCG
>DATLOW010000216.1:0-2241 GCA_035536055.1 Paraburkholderia sp.
CTCGATGGAAGAAATGTCGCGCTGCATTCACTGCACGCGCTGTGTGCGTTTCGGCCAGGAAGTCGCCGGCGTGATGGAACTCGGCATGCTGGGCCGCGGCGAGCACTCGGAAATCACGTCGTTTGTCGGCAAGACGGTCGACTCCGAACTGTCCGGCAACATGATCGACCTGTGCCCGGTTGGCGCGCTGACCAGCAAGCCGTTCCGCTACAGCGCCCGTACGTGGGAACTGTCGCGCCGCAAGTCGGTGAGCCCGCACGATTCGGTCGGCGCGAACCTCGTCGTACAGGTCAAGAACAATCGCGTGATGCGCGTGCTGCCGTTCGAGAACGAAGCGATCAACGAATGCTGGATCTCGGACAAGGACCGCTTCTCGTACGAAGGTCTGAATAGCGAAGAGCGCCTGACCACGCCGATGCTCAAGCAAGGCGGCAAGTGGGTCGAAACCGACTGGCAGACGGCGCTCGCGTATGTGATCAAGGGCCTCGAAGGCATCAAGGGTCAACACGGCGCGAATGCGATCGCCGCCCTGGGCAGCGCGCACAGCACCGTCGAAGAACTGTTCCTGCTCAAGCAGCTCGCGCAAGCGGTGGGCACGCCGAACGTCGACTTCCGTCTGCGTCAGACCGACTTCTCGGCGACGGCAAGCGGCACGCCGTGGCTCGGCATCAAGATCGCGGATCTGTCGAATATCGATGCGGCCTTCGTGGTCGGCGCTTCGTCGCTGCGCCGCGATCATCCGCTGTTTGCAGCGCGTCTGCGCCTCGCGTCGAAGGCCGGCGCGAAGGTGTCGCTGCTGCAGGCGTCGCGCGACAACTCGCTGATCCCGAAAGCACAAGTTATCTCGGCGGCACCGTCCGCATGGCTCGACGAACTCGCAGCGATCGCCGCTGCGCTGTCGGAAGCGCGTGGCGTGGCACTGCCGGAAGCTTTCGCAGGCACCAACGCTACCGATGCAGCAAAGCAGATCGCCGCGTCGCTCACCGCCGGCAACAAGCGCGTCGTGCTGATCGGCAACGCAGCGGTGCAGCATCCGGAGTTCGCGCGTATCCACGCCGCGGCCCAATGGATCGCAGACAGCACCGGCGCGACGCTCGGCTTCCTGACCGAAGCCGCCAACACGGTCGGCGCGCACCTGGTCGGCGCACTGCCGGCCGCCGGCGGCCTGAACGCACGCGAAGCGTTCGAGCAGCCGCGCAAGGGCTACCTGCTGCTGAACCTCGAAGCGGAATTCGACACCGCCAACCCGGCGCAAGCGCTGGCCGCGTTGAACCAGGCAGAAATGGTCGTCGTGATGTCGCCGTTCAAGACCGGCACCGACTACGCAGACGTGCTGCTGCCGATCGCGCCGTTCACCGAAACGGCCGGCACCTTCGTCAACGCGGAAGGCACGGTGCAGACCTTCAACGGCGTCGTGCGTCCGCTCGGCGATGCGCGTCCTGCATGGAAGGTGCTGCGCGTGCTCGGCAGCCTGCTGAACGCCGACGGCTTCAGCTACGACACAGCCGAAGAAGTGCGCACCGCCGCTCTGGGCGATGCGGACCTGACGCCGCGCCTGTCGAACCAGACCAGCGTCGCGGTCGCACGCAGCAACGGCAGCGCAGTGAAGGCCGCCAGCGGCGCGTTCGAGCGCATCGCCGACGTGCCGATCTACCACGCCGACGCACTGGTGCGCCGTGCACCGTCGCTGCATCTGACCGCCGCGGCCCGTGCCGCGAACGCGATCGGCTTGCCGGCCGCGCTGTTCGACAAACTCGGTTTGAAAGACGGCGACGCAGTGCGCGTACGCCAGGGCGAGCGCTCGGTGCAGGTGCCGGCCGTGCGCGACGCGAATCTTGCGGAGACGGTGGTCCGCGTGTCGGCGGCTACGCCTGCCGGTGCAGCGCTGGGCAGCCTGTTCGGTGAACTGCTGGTGGAGAAGGCGTAAATGACCCTGTTCGATTCGATCAACGCCGGCGGCACGCAGCTTCTCGGTGTGGCATGGCCCACGGTGTGGGCGCTGGTGCGCATCCTCGTAGTCGCCGTGGTGATCCTGCTGTGCGTGGCTTACCTGATCCTGTGGGAACGTAAGCTGATCGGCTGGATGCACGTGCGTCTCGGCCCGAACCGCGTCGGTCCCGGCGGCTCGCTGCAGCCGATCGCCGACGTGCTGAAGCTGCTGCTGAAGGAAGTGATCCAGCCCGCGCAGGCGAGCCGCTGGATCTACCTGATCGCGCCGGTGATGGTGGTGGTGCCGGCCTT
>DATLOW010000217.1:0-15305 GCA_035536055.1 Paraburkholderia sp.
GCCGCAAGCCCGTCTCCCGGCGTCGCAGCAGCCGCCACCGCACTCGATCGCGACTATCGCTATCGTCTTGCGCGCAAGAACGTGCACGTCGCGTTCGCGAACCTCGGCCAGGCGTTCCAGCGCATGATGCTCGAGCCGAAGTCGGCGCAGAAGTTCGTGCCCGAGCTAAACGATCTGCTGGTGCGCAGCCACGTGCTGGCATCGGAAATCACCGTGGCCGCGCCGCTGTTGCGTTCGCTGATCCAGGCCGACGGCCACGCGCCGCAGCCGCTGCAGCGCGCGTTGAGCCTCGTGCGCGAGAACCTCGCGCAGGCTGAAGCCGGCACGGCGCCGCCGGCGGATCAGTCGGACATCTCGAAACTGCTGACGCGTGAGCTCGACACGATGGTCGTCGAAGCCGAGAAAGCGCCGGAGCACAAGGACAAGGCCGACGCGCTCAACGAACTGAAGCAGCTCGCGCATCAATGCAAGCAGATGCTGGCTGCGTCGTATCTGATTCGTAAGGATGCGAGCGTGATCCGGCTGCCGGAAAATTAAAGCGCATGCGGCAATGCGCCGCAGCGCGGCTGCCGCTCGATGCATTTATCCGCTTCTACGGGGCGGAGCAGTTCTTACTTCAGCGCGCTCACTGCGCCGCACTCGCCGCCGCAGCGCCCGACGCCGGCGCCGAGGCAGCCGCCGCAGCATTGTCGCGATCGTACTCGCGCTTTTCGCTGATGGCGTTGTACAGCACGGTCGCTATCACCAGCGACACGACAACCACGATCAGGATTGCAACAGTGGACGTCGGGCTCTTCTTGCGCGGTTGGGTCATCTGCCAGTTCTGCCTGCGATTTGAATTCGACAAAGCGGGCATTCTACGCTGCCATGCCTTGCGGGCAGCTTGCACCTCGAGACGCGTCAGGCCCCCGTCGTCACCGCCGACGCACGCACCGGCAACGCCGTCGAATACTTGATCTGCTCCATCGCAAAGCTCGAACTGACGTCATACAGCGGCACCGACCGTATCAACTGTTTGTACACACGGTCATAGTCGTCGATATCGGACACCACCACGCGCAACAGATAGTCGGTCTCGCCGCTCATCCGATACACCTCGACCACTTCCGGAATGTCCCGCACCGCGCGCGTGAATTCCTGCGCCCACGCCTCCGTATGCTGGTTGGTGCGCACCGCAACGAACACCGTCGTGCCGACCCCCAGCTTGCGCGGGTCGCACAGCGCCACCTGGGCGCGAATCACGCCCGCCTCCTTGAGCCGCTGCACCCGCTTCCAGCACGGCGTCTGCGACAGATTCACGCGCTGCGCAAGCTCCGCGACCGGCATCGTCGCATCTTGCTGAAGTAACTCAAGCAGCTTTCTATCGATAATGTCCATTTTCATTCCCGCTTTCAGATAGAAAAATATTCTACATCCGCTGGATCTGAGGGAATTATATGGAAACTCTTTCTCCGCGCAAACCGGTATAAATGTTTCTGTCCGATCAACGCAGAAGCAATCAATATCCGGAGCCCGCGATGAGCCGCGAAGTGAACCCGCTCGCCTTCGAACGCCACCCTGCCGCCGCGCTGCTGTCCGGTACCAGCGCACAACCACTGACACGCCCGGCGCAGACAACATGCTGTAGTCCGGCAGATTCGATTGCGCGTCTATGCGCCGCGCTCGACGCGGCCTGCGCCGCCAGCAGCGGCAGCGCCGATCCGTCGTGCGAAGCGCGCTTCGCACGCAGCGTGCGCATCGCGCTCGCCGAGGCGGCCGCCGATCCGCAACTGCTCACCCCGGCCCAGCGCGCCAGCGCGCCGCAGAAGTACCAGCGCCACCTGCTGGCTGCCGACCCGCGCGGCCGCTACGCGATCGCATCGCTGGTCTGGCAGCCTGGCCAGGCGAGCCCGGTGCACGCGCATCACACGTGGTGTGGTTACGCGGTGCTCGAAGGCACGCTCAGCGAAGCAATCTACGACTGGAACGAAGCGCAAGACTGCGCGATACAGGACCGCACGCAGCCACGCACCGCTGGCGCGGTGTCGTTCACGCGCGCGGGCCGCGACTGCATCCATCAACTCGGCAATGCAAGCGATGCGCTGGCAATCTCGCTGCATGTGTATGGCGTGCCGGAAGCGCAGTTCGCAACGCACGTGAACGACATCGTGCATTGCGCGGATTCCGGCGCCAGCGTATTGGTTGCGCGAACAACCAACCCGGCTTAACTCTTGCCGCCTTCGCTGGCGGTAGAAATCTGCGGCGGCACGGAAGACGTCTGTCCGGTCGAAGGCGGCGCTGGCCGCGGCTCGTGCGACACGTCGCGCGCCGGCGGCATCGCCGCGCCGGCCATTGGCCGCAGTACGGTTGCCGCGCGAACGCCCTGCATCTGCTGCGCGGCGGCGGGCTCCGCGGTCTGCTCGAACAGATCCAACGTCTCGTCCGGCGCCGCAGCCTCACTCGCGGCCGCCTGCAGTTCCTCGTTCAGCACCGCGCCGCTCGTGTCCTTACCGGACGTGAAGATGCGCATCTGCGGCACCGGAATCTCGATGCCCGCTTCGTCCATCTTGCGCTTGACGCGCAGATTGAACGCGCGCGCGACGCTCCACTGCTGCAGCGGCCGCGTCTTGATCTGCCCTTTGACGACCATCCAGTTCGGATCGAAACGGTCGAGTCCCCACACCTCGACCGGCCCGAGCATTTCGCGCCGATAGCGGAAGTCCGCCATCAGATCTGCGCCGACCTCGCGAATCAGTTGCGTGACTTCATCGACGTCGGCGGAAAACGGCACGCGTACCTCGAACACCGCATACGCAAAATCGCGCGACAGGTTCTTGACGATCTTGATCTGCGAAAACGGAATCGCGTGAATCGCGCCCTGCCCGTCGCGCAGCCGCACGGTGCGGATCGACAGATACTCGACGGTGCCCGCATGGCCGCCGTCGATGTCGATCCAGTCGCCGACCGAAATCGTGTCTTCGATAATGATGAACAGCCCGGTGATCAGATCGGCTACCAGCGACTGCGCGCCGAAACCGATCGCCAGACCGATGACCCCGGCGCCGGCCAGCAGCGGCGTCACGTTGATGCCGAGATTGGCCGCCGTGACGATGCCGGCGATCGTCAGGATCAGCACGAACAGCACGTTGCGCAGCAACGGCAGCATCGTGCGCGCGCGCATGCTCGGATTGCTCGAGCGGTTGCGCGGGCTGCTCGGATTGAGCGCTTCGAGAATCGCGGTGTCGACCAGAATCCACACCAGCCATGACACGAACAACGTCACGATGATCGCGGTGGTTGCATGCGCGATGCCTTGCGCGGTCACGCTCTCCTCGACGATGCGCGCGAGCGAGATATTCCACAGCCGCGCCGCGAGCTCGAAATACGCGAGCCAGATAAACAGCATCAGCAGCGTGCCGGCGAAGCGCAGCAGCCGCGTCACATACGGCGAGCGACGGCGCCGCCGCGCGCTTTGCGGACGCGTGACGCGGATGACGATGGCCGACAGGAAAAACGCCAGCACCAGCAGCAGCGCGGTAATTACCGAAATCTGCAGCACGTTCTCGCCGCTGCCGATACCGCCGATGGTCGCGATCACCGATGCGATCGCCAGCACCAGCATCGGCAGATGCCACAGCGAGCCGAGCACGTCGAACGCATCGGTCGCGACCTTGTGGCCGTGCCGCTGTTCGTACGAACGGTTGCGGATCAGATGCGCGACCGGACGCCGGAACGCGATGGCGAAATAAGCGGTGAGCGCCGCGGCCGTCATGTTCGACACCGTCGACACCAGCGCCGCGAGATTGGTGCCCAGTTGATGCGCGACGTCGTAGTTGACCGCCGCATCGCCAAGCGCGCTGCAGATGCCGATCGCAAACAGCATGCGGCGCGCGTGCTCGATCAGCAGATGCACGGCGGCACGCCGATGCCCGGAACCGAACAGCGAGAACATGATCAGGCAGATCGCCGAAAACACCGCGCCGGCGACGATCGCATACGCAATCACCATCGCGATCGTGCGGCCGAGCGCATCGGGCATCGCGCGCGCGAACATCAGCGCCGCGACAAACGCGACGATCCACGGCCCGACGCGACGCAGTGCGAAGATCAGCAGATCGCGCGTGGTCGGATTCGCGTTCAGATGCACGACGATGCCATAGCGCGCATGCAACCTGCGTTGCAGATAGATCAGCGCGGCCGCGCATGCGCCCCAGCCGGCCAGCATCGCGAACATATCGAGCAGCACGCGGCCGAACTTTTCGTGCCCCTGGCTCGACACGATCGTATAGAACTCGTTGCCGGCCGCATTGACACGCCCCGACCAGTAGTTCATCGGCGTGCGGCCCTGATGGACGTCGGCCTCGAACGACGCGATGCCTTGGGCGATCGCGCCGAGCAGACCCGGGCTCGGCGGCGGCGGCGCGACCGGTCCGACGGTCTGGGTCGCTTCGCGCAGCTTCTTCAGCTGCGCGACGAGCGCGGTGCGTTGACGATCGCTATCGAGCGTGTTGATTACGCTGTCGAGCGAGCGCGACAGTTCGGCCTGGCTCGCGGGTGTCGGCGCGGACGCCGCATCCGCCGCGGAGGCAGACGAAGCCGGCGCCGCAGTCGCGCTATTGAGCAGGCTTTGCAGCGCCGGCAGCACCACCGGGCCGGCGGCGTGCGCGGCGCGCGGCATCGACAGCAGGCAGGCCGCGCTCAGCAGCAGCGCTGCGCACCATGCAACGAGACTTGCGCGCAGACCGGCACGACGCACAGCATGTGCGCCGCATAAAGGGAGGACAGCGTAGCTGGCCGAACCACCGTAGGCATGCGGCGAGGCTCGGCCCGCGGACGGATCGCTACGCCGCGGCGGACTTGACTTCATGACGATCGGCAGTAAAACAACGGACGCCAAAGTTTAGCCGCACTCGCCGCGTAGAGGCGCGTGCATGCGTAACGGATTGTTAGAGCGCTTGCGCAATGGCGCAGCAGCCGTTCCGCGGCGCGGCAGCGCAAATTCGCGCGCAAAAGGTATGCGGCGAGGCACACCGGCGGGAAATGCACAGGCAAACACACGGCAACACACAAGCGACCGGCAGGCAGGCCGCAGCCCATCAATTAGCGCATTTTCACCGCATCTTCAGCGGTACTTCAGCCACGCTTCAGAGTGCTACTTATCCATCTGCTTCTGTGCGTCGCTGGTATCGCCGGACGACGACGCGCCCGCTGCCGCCGAATTCGTACCGGTTTCATTCGACCACTGCTGCAATTTGCGGCCCGCCGATTCGAGGCCGGTGCCCGCCATGCCCGCGGCCTTGCCGAGCGCCGCATTGGTCGCGCTCGCCGCACCCTGCAGATTGGCCTGCGCCGTCGACGCCAGCTGGCTCGGATCGATCCTGATCGTGGTGGTGGGGCTTGCCGCGTCCGACGCGGCGGTGCTCGTCCCTTGCTCGATGTTGCTCTTCGCGGTATCGACCTGCTGCCCGACGTAGCTCGCGGCCTGATCGAGCTTTTGGCCCGCCTGCTGGGACATGTCGTTGAGCTTGCTGCTGGCCTGCCCTGCGGACGCGTCGTTTTTCTGGCAGGCGGCGAGGCCGCCAAGCAGCGCGACGGCGAACAGCGCGCAGCGTACCCGCGGTTGGCGAAGGAAAGTCGTCATTGTTGAATTCGCGCCGTAATCAGCGGCTTTTGCATGCGGTAACGCTTCAATGATACGCCGTTGCGCAATACGTCCTCCTCCGACAGCACGTGAAAGCCGGCCCGCTCGAAGCTGCGCCGTGCGCTTGCGCTGGCATGCGCGGTCAGCAGCGGCGTGCCCGCGGCGCGCGCGACCGCTTCGAAGCGGGCCAGCAAGGTCCACGCGATGCCGCGCCCGGCGAACGCCGGCGCGGTGTACAGCATCGCCACATGATCGGCCGGATGCAACTGGCCGAACGCGGCAATGCCGTCGTTGGTGCAGGCGACCAGCGTCAGGCCCTGCGCGAGGCGCTCGCCGAACGCGTCGAGGTCGTCGGCCGAGCGTGCCCATGCGGCGCGTCCGGCCTCGTCGTAATGCGAAGCGGCGAGCTGCATCACCGCTTCGCGAAACAGCATCGCGAGCACGGGCGTGTCGCCGGTTCGCAAGGTACGCCATTCGATCTGATTGATTGCCATTGCTGCCTCGTTCGCGCGTCTGTCAAATTCGATGGAGTAGACTCGTCAGCGTCCAACGTGTTCCATCCTCAAGCGGAGGCATTCGATGGCAGCAAGAAAGATCCTGTTTCTGACGGGCGATTTTGCCGAAGATTATGAAACCATGGTGCCATTCCAGGCGCTGCAGGCAGTCGGCCATACCGTTCATGCAATTTGTCCCGGCAAGCGTGCGGGCGAGCGCATCAAAACGGCAATTCACGACTTCGAAGGCGATCAGACCTACACCGAGAAACCCGGCCATCTGTTCGCCCTGAACGCCACCTTCGACGATATCGATCCCGCCGAGTATGACGCGCTTGTGATCGCCGGCGGCCGCGCGCCCGAATATCTGCGGCTCAATCAGAAAGTGCTCGATGTGATCCGTCATTTCGCATCGAACCAGAAGCCGCTCGCGGCAATCTGCCACGCCGCGCAGTTGCTCGCGGCCGCCGAGGTGATTCGCGGCAGGCACATCGCCGGCTATCCGGCCTGCGCGCCGGAAATTCGGCTCGCCGGTGCCGACTACGCGGATATTCCGGTGGATTCCGCGGTCACCGATGCACCGTTCGTCACCGCGCCGGCGTGGCCCGCGCATCCCGAATGGCTGCGTCAGTTCTTTGTGCTGCTCGGCACGCGCATCGAGCTGTGACGCATACGCACCGCGGCGCGACGACGTGACGCGCGCGCCTCGCAAGCGCGCGTCACGATTGAGACTTATCTGATGGTCCGGGCAGCACCGCATCTCTAAAGTCGACGGCTGACTTCCAGAATGCCTTGCAATGAACCTGACGAACTGGATCATCATTCTGGCAGCCGCATTGCTCGGGGTTGCATTCTTCTGCCTGCGCACGCGCGCCGAGTGGTCGCTCGAGAATCGCGCGCGGCGCCGTACCGGTACACGGCTGATCGTGCAGGCGGTGGTTGCGTCATGGAGCGCGTTGCTGATCGTCGTGCATGGCGCGAGCGGGCTCGCGCGGTCGATCGTGCCGCACTACACACCGTCGATGCTGCTGCTCGGCGCGCTGCTGCTGAGCGTGCTCGGCTGTTACTGGTTCGTGCGCGGCGCACGCCTGCTCAGGCCGCGCAAGCTGTTCACCTGGTACTGAGCGGCCAGATCGCAAAGCCCAGTTCCTGACCGCCCGCCTCCGCCCCGACGGTCTCGCTTTCCTGTTGTGGCGCGCGCGCGGCCGCATCCGGCAGCGACAGGAAAAACGTCGTGCCGACGTCTTCCATCGATTCGACCCACACCCGCCCGCCGTGGCGCTCGACCACGCGCCGCACCATCGCAAGCCCGATGCCCTCGCCCGCGGCGACGTCGCCGTGCAGCCGCTGGAACGCATTGAACAGCCGCGGCAGCGCCACTTCGGGAATGCCGAGGCCGTTGTCCTTCACATAGAAAATGCGCAGCGACTGCACGCCCGGCGGTGTCGGCGCGGTGCCGATCTCGACGATGCCGTCGCGCTGCGGATTCAGATACGCGACCGCATTGCCGATCAGGTTCGCAAATACCTGCTCGAGCGCGGTCGGATCGCCCCAGACGCGCGGCAGATTCTGCACGACGATGCGCGCCCGCCGCGCGCGGATCGATACCTGCATCGCATCGATCACGCGCTGCACGATGTCGCGCACGTCGACCTGCTGGCGCCGGTACTCGACACGGCCGACGCGCGACAGCCGCAGCAGCGCATCGATGATGTGCGACGCGCGCAGCACCGCGGTCTGCAGGAAATGCAGCGCCTCGCTGATGTCGCCGTCGATCAGCCGTTCGATATGCTCGCGCTGCGCGGCCGACAGCGACGACTGCCGCACCGCCTTGCGCAGGTCGTCGCACGCGTGGAACAGTTCCTTCGAGAAGCCCTGCAAGTTGACCAGCGGCGCGCGCAGATCGTGCGACACGCTGTAGATGAAGGTTTCGTTTTCCTGGGTTTGCTGGCGCAGCGATTCATTAGTGCGCGCCAGTTCGCCGGCGCGGCGCGCCAGATCGAACTGGAAGCGCGCCTGCAGCCGCTCCGCTTCGAGCAGCCGCCGGCTGGTTTCGTGCAGCGTGTGATCGAGCTGCGCGATTTCGTCGGTGCCGGCCTGCAACGGCGCGAGCGGCTCGTTGCTGGCGAGGCGGCTCGCATTGTCGGTAAGCAGGTCGAGCCGGCCGCCGACGCCGCGCGCGAACAGCCAGCAGGCCACCGCGACGAACGCGAGCGAACCGAACACGGCCGCGACGATCAGGATCTGCTGGCGCTCGCGCGCCGCCGCTGCGGCGCTGGTGCGCAGCGCGTCGAGCCGGCGCTCTTCGGTCTGGAACGTGGCGACCTGCACCCGGAAGTTGTCGAGCACGTCGGCGCTCGCCAGGTCGCGAAACCGCTGCAGCACGTCGCGGCGCCGGCCCGAGCGCAACAGGTCCTGCACGCGGTCGGACCATTGCCGGTAGGCCTGCACGGCCTCGCGGATCTGCATCGCGCGCTCGACCTGCACCGGATCGTTCGACACCGTCTCGGCCAGCCGGTCGATACGCCGGTCGGTATCCACCCATAACGACACCGGCGTGGCGACCTCGCGCGCGCCGCCGACCACCGCGCCGCGCAGGCGCAGCGAGTCGAGCAGCACCGGCTCGAGAATCGCGGTGGTCTGGCGCAGCACGTCTTCGCTGTGCGCGCTCCAGTGCTCGGCAAGGCGCGCGTCCGCCTGCGCCTTCACGATGCCCGACAGCAATGCCAGCTCGAACACCGCCGGTATCGCGATCAGCAACAGCCCTTTGGTGGTCAGTCTCATTCAGGCGCGGGAAAAATTCGTCAATCCGGCGGCGGCGCACGCGGAACGGCACATTATGTCGTCGTTTGAGTGGGATGACAAAGATCGCAAGTTTTCTTATTGAAAATAGAGCATTGTCAGCAGGTTGGAAGAATTCGCCCATCGATGGCACATCGTTTCGCCCATTTTCGGATCATGAGCACAATAGTTGTGCATTAGCGGGAACGGGTTGGTGCGGCAACCGTGCCACCTTGCGACGCCACTACCCCGAGAAATCCCAATCCGGTGCGCTTCAGCACCGCATCAATGCTTTTCGCCCCAAACCGGTACATTTCTGGCCTGCTTCTTGCGTTCCATGCCCGCTTTTTGCGCAGACAGGTTCAGCCACGATGGACAACATAAAAACCGGCACCGATACCCTTTTTCTGCTGCTGGGCGCCGCGATGGTGCTGGCGATGCATGCAGGCTTCGCATTCCTCGAACTGGGTACGGTCCGAAAGAAAAATCAGGTCAACGCGCTGGTCAAGATTCTGGTCGACTTTTCGGTGTCGACCATTGCGTATTTCTTCATCGGCTATTCGATCGCCTACGGCGTGCGCTTCTTCGACAGCGCCGACGTGCTCGCCGCGCATAACGGCTATGCGCTGGTGCGTTTCTTCTTTCTGTTGACCTTCGCGGCCGCGATTCCCGCCATCGTGTCGGGCGGCATTGCCGAACGCTCGAAGTTCAACCCGCAGCTGTTCGCGACCTTCGTGCTGGTCGGCTTCGTGTACCCGTTCTTCGAAGGCATCGCATGGAACGACCGCTTCGGCGTGCAGAGCTGGCTCACGCAGACGTTCGGCGCGCCGTTTCACGATTTCGCGGGCTCGGTGGTCGTGCACGCATTCGGCGGCTGGATCGCGCTGCCGGCCGTGCTGCTGCTCGGCGCGCGGCACGGCCGCTATCAGCGCGACGGCCGCATCGCCGCGCATCCGCCTTCGAACATTCCGTTTCTCGCGCTCGGCGCATGGGTGCTCGCGGTCGGCTGGTTCGGCTTTAACGTGATGAGCGCGCAAACCATCGACAAGATCAGCGGCCTCGTCGCGGTCAATTCGCTGATGGCGATGGTCGGCGGCACCTTGACCGCATGGCTCGCCGGCCGCAACGACCCGGGCTTCACGTATAACGGGCCGCTCGCGGGTCTGGTCGCGGTGTGCGCGGGCTCCGACGTGATGCATCCGCTCGGCGCCTTGATTACCGGCGCCCTCGCCGGCGCGCTGTTCGTCTATATGTTCACCTGCGTGCAGAACCGCTGGCGCATCGACGACGTGCTCGGCGTATGGCCGCTGCATGGACTGTGCGGCGCGTGGGGCGGCCTTGCCGCGGGTATCTTCGGCTTGCGCGCGCTGGGCGGGCTCGGCGGCGTATCGTTCGCCGCCCAGCTGATCGGCACGGTGGGCGGCATCGCGATCGCGACGGCCGGCGGCACACTGGTGTACGGCGCGCTACGCGCGACGGTCGGCCTGCGCCTCGGACAGGAAGAAGAATTCGACGGCGCCGATCTGTCGATCCACCGCATCACGTCGACGCCGGAGCGCGAAACGGTGCTGTGAGCGAACCGCCGGCGGCGGACATTTCGCGCGGACAATGCTAGACTCGCGCGCTGGAGATGGCATTCTCCATTAACCGCCCTCGTGGCTGATGATGCCTGCTTCGCCCGGATGACTGCGGACGCGGCATCATCACGTCGTTGTTCAGCCGGGTTTGTCGACGCTCCGACTTTCCAGGCTTTCCCATGTATCTGTCCATTCTTGCCGTCGGTATCGGCGGCGCGCTCGGTTCACTGTTCCGCTGGTTTCTCGGCATCCGCCTGAACGGCCTGTTTCCGGTGATGCCGCTCGGCACGCTCGCCGCCAATGTGATCGCCGGCTACATCATCGGCGTCGCGGTCGCGTACTTCGGGCGCAATCCGCAACTGCCGCCGGAGTGGCGGTTGTTCGTGATCACTGGCTTGATGGGCGGGCTATCGACCTTCTCGACCTTCTCCGCCGAAGTCGTGCAGAACCTGCAGCAAGGCAGGCTCGGCTGGGCCGCCGGCGAAATCGCGATTCACGTGTCCACTTCGGTGATCGCGACGCTGCTCGGCCTCGGCACGGTCGCGCTGGTGGCGCGCTAGGCGCGCGGCGCGCGCTTTCAACGCGGCAGCGTCACCACGTTGCCGCCATGCCGGCCGGGCCGCACGCCGAAGCGATGGGTCGAGCGGCCGGACTGCTTGGCCACGTACATCGCCGCATCGGCCACATCGAGCAGTAGATCGATCGCATCGACGCGATCGGGCCACGTCGCGATGCCGATGCTGACGCCAAGCGCGAAGCGGCCGCCGTAATCGCGCTCGCCGATCTCCCTGACGCGTTCGATCAGACGCGCGGCCAGTTCGCGCAACTGCGCATCGTCGGTATAGCTGGGCAGCAGCAGCACGAACTCGTCGCCGCCGACGCGCGCGAGCATGTCCTCGTGGCGCGTCGCCGCGCGCAAGGTTTCACTGAGCCGGCGCAACAGCGCATCGCCGGCACTGTGGCCAAGCGCGTCGTTGACGCTCTTGAAGCCGTCGATGTCCAGATACAGCAAAGCAATCCGCGAGGCGGCGCCGTCGCCCGGCGCGCCATGGTGTAGCGCGGCGATTTCGGCGAGCAGCTTGCGGCGGTTCGGCAAGCCGGTCAGCGGATCCTGCGCGGCCGCGCGATCGAGCGCTTTCGAATGCGCCTTGATCTTGCCGAACGCGCGCCGCTGCACGTACAGCGTGTACACCAGCAGCCCGCAGATCAGCACCGCCAGCACCGACGCCGCGGCCGTGCCATACACCAGCCGGTTGTGTGCGTCGCGCACCGCGCGCTCGCGCGTCGCGCGCCAGTTCGACAGCAGCTCGCCGAGGTCGCGGCGCAGCATGTCCATATAGCGCTGCCCTTCGTTGGTCTGCACCAGCGCGATTGCCGCCGCCTGATCGCCGGTTTTCGCCAGCTCGACGGTGCGTGCGAGTTCGGCGACTTTCAGCGTTTTCGCGTGTTCGATGCGGCGCACCAGTTCGAGCGACGGCTCGTCGCTGTCGATGGCGCGCTGCAGGCGCAGCACGGTGTCGTCGAGATCGCGCACGCCTTCGTCGTAAGGCAATAGATAACGCTCGTCGCCGGTCAGCAGATAGCCGCGCTGGCCGGTCTCGGCGTTCTCGAGATCGTGCAGCATGCGGTTCGCGGCGCCGAGCACCTCGAAGGCTTCCTCGTCGCGCAGGCCGTCGGTCACGATCAGGCGCGCCTCATAGACCAGCATCGCGGCCGCCACGATCAGCCCGATCGCCATCACGGCATAGAGCGCAATGAAGCGATTTCGGTCGGCATTGGCTGAATCGAACAGACGCGGCTGCAAGCAGGCTCCGGGAGGTTGGGGGTCGGGCGATACGGGCTACATGATAGCTAAACTCGCCGCGCGGAATGCGCCGCCGCGAGTCCGGCGTGCGCAATCCGCCACACGTCGGCTGGCACCGCCCGCCAATCGGCTGCCCGCCGATCGTGCCAATACCGGTTCAAACACCGCGCGAACGTTTGTCGAACGCTTTTATTCCACGCCGAAGATTAAATAAAAAGGTTATTTCACACAAAAGCATTGTTAATACATCGGCATTTACCGCGATATCGACTGACAGCGACAATTGCGTCTCTTTCCAGCCGCATTTCTGTCCGGTACCGGTGTTGCGCGCTTTTAGCGCATGTGTCAATTACCCATCGACGTCGCCGCGCCCGATATTTTCCCCGTTTTTATTCCATTCACCCGGTATTGAATCGCGATGTCGGGTGTTATGAGCTACGTGCAGGCTGCGAACGCACGTAGCCACGCTTTTCGCGGCGGATATACCCGGTCGTGCGAATACGCCTTGCGCGTCTTGCAAAAGACGTGCGCGTTTCGCTTGTCCATTTCATCCGCATATTTTCAAGCGCCATTTTTGATCCGGCGGAGATTTCTAATATGCTGAAAAAATCAAAACAACTAATGGGGGCATGCGGTGCCCTTATCGTGATCGGCGCAGCCGCAGGGCTCGTCGCATTGCGCGATCATCAGGGCGCCGTCTCGCAGGCTGCCGCGGCGGACCAGGCCGCGCCCCCCGCCGCCGAAGTCGACGTCGCCACCGTGATCGCGCGTCCGATCATCGACTGGCAGCAATACTCGGGCCGTCTCGAAGCGATCGATTCGGTGGAGATTCGTCCGCTGGTGCCGGGCACGATCGTCGCGGTCCATTTCAGGGATGGTGCGCTCGTCAAGAAGGGCGATCCGCTGTTCACGATCGATCCGCGCCCTTATGTGGCGGAAGTCGATCGCGCCGCCGCGCAGCTCGCGCAGGCGGTCGCGCACGAAAAATACACGTCCGCCGATGCGGCACGCGCCGATCGCTTGCTGCCCGACAACGCGATCGCCAAGCGCGATTACGACGAAACGCAAAGCCGCGCGCGCGAATCGACCGCCGCGGTCAAGGCCGCGCAGGCTGCGCTCGAAGCCGCCAAGGTCAACCTCGCGTACACGCAGATCAGCGCGCCGGTCGACGGCCGCGTGTCGCGCGCGCTGCTGACGCTCGGCAACGTCGTGTCGACCGGACCGAATGCGCCGGTGCTGACGACGCTCGTGTCGGTGTCGCCGATCTACGCGGCCTTCGACGTCGACGAACAGACCTATCTGCAATACCTCGGCCGCGACACCGGCCACCCAGTGCCGGTATCGCTGCAGCTCGCGAACGAAACCGGCTATCCGCGCAAGGGCCAGATTTACTTCGTCGACAACCATCTGGATACGAGCTCCGGCACGATCCGCGTGCGCGCGCGCTTCGACAATCCGGACGGCACGCTGCTGCCCGGTCTGTATGCGCGCGTGCAGGTCGGCGGCGGTAAACAGCACCCTGCGCTGCTGATCGACGATGCGGCGATCGGCACCGACCAGGCGAAGAAGTTCGTGCTGGTGGTCGACAGCAGCAATCACGTGCAGTACCGCGAGATCACGCCGGGCAATCTGCACGACGGGCTGCGGGTCGTCACGCAGGGCCTGAAGCCGGGGGACCGCATCGTCGTCAACGGTGTCGAGCATGCGCGCCCCGGCGACCTGATCCGCCCGCACAACGTCGACATGGCGACCGCCGCGCGCGCCGCCGGCGACGCTGCGTGACGTCACAAGCAACGGACGGAACTATCCCCATGAATATTTCCCGCTTTTTCATCGACCGGCCGATCTTCGCGGGCGTGCTGTCGATGCTGATCCTGCTGGGCGGCATCATCTCGCTCGTCAATCTGCCGATGGCCGAGTACCCCGAAATCATTCCGCCGTCAGTGGTCGTCAAGGCGCAGTATCCGGGCGCGAACCCGAAGGTGATCGCCGAGACGGTCGCCTCGCCGATCGAAGAGCAGATCAACGGCGTCGAGAACATGCTGTATATGCAGTCGCAGGCCAATAGCGACGGCAACATGACGACCACCGTCACGTTCAAGCTCGGCATGGACCCGGACCTCGCCACGCAACTGGTGCAGAACCGCGTGAACCAGGCGCTGCCGCGTCTGCCGGAGGAAGTGCAGCGGCTTGGTATCACCACGATCAAGAGCTCGCCGACGCTGACGATGGGCGTGAACCTCGTGTCGCCGAACAACCGCTACGACATGACGTATCTGCGCAATTACGCGCTGATCAACGTGAAGGACCGGCTCGGCCGGATTCCGGGCGTTGGCGAAGTGCAGCTATGGGGCTCGGGCGATTACGCGATGCGTATCTGGCTCGACCCGCAGAAAGTCGCCGAGCACGATATGACCGCCACCGACGTGGTCAATGCGATCCGCGAGCAGAACATTCAGGTCGCGGCGGGTATCGTCGGCGGCGCGCCGTCGACTGCGCAGCTGCAGCTGAACGTGAACGCGCGCGGCCGCCTGACTTCCGCCGAGGAGTTCCGCGACATCGTGCTGAAGACTTCGCCGGACGGCGCGGTCACGCATCTGGGCGACGTCGCGCGCGTCGAACTGGCCGCGCAGGAATACGGCCTGCGCGCGATGCTCGACAACCAGCAGGCGGTGATGATGATCATCAACCAGCAGCCGGGTGCGAACTCGCTGGCGATTGCGCAGAACGTCTACAAGACGATGAAGGAGCTGAAAGCCGACATGCCAGACGGCGTCGACTATCAGATCGCCTATGACCCGACCGAATTCGTGCGCGACAGTATCAAGGCGGTGATCCACACGCTGATCGAAGCGATCGTGCTAGTGGTGATCGTCGTGATCGTGTTTCTGCAGACCTGGCGCGCGTCGATCATTCCGCTGCTGGCAGTGCCGGTGTCGATCGTCGGCACGTTTTCGCTGATGCTGGCGTTCGGCTTCACGATCAATGCGCTGTCGCTGTTCGGCATGGTGCTCGCGATCGGTATCGTG
>DATLOW010000218.1:0-8414 GCA_035536055.1 Paraburkholderia sp.
AGCCGACTTCAGCCATACGTGGACCAAGGTGCTGCCGTCGCTGACGGTGCACGAACAGATCAATTCGAACTGGAGCGCGTACGCGCAATACGCGCAGGGCTTTCTCGCCCCCAACCTGAATGTGTTCTTCGTGCCGAACGCATCGGTATCCGGCCAGCCCGACCCGGAGCAGACCGACAATTACCAGATCGGCACCACCTTCAAGACCGACCGCTTCACGGTTTCCGCCGACATCTACTACATCAATTTCCGCAACGCCGTGACCAGCACGACGATCGGCGGCAACACGATTTTCTCGAACGCGGGCGGCGCGTACTACAAGGGTGTCGAGACCGAGGGCACGTTTTACGCCGGCTACGGCTTTAGCCTGTACGGCAACCTGACGTTCAATTCGGCGAAGCAGAAGGGCACCGATGCATGGCTGCCGAATGCACCGCAGTCGACTGCCGCGTTCGGCGTGATCTACGACAAGGGGCCGCTGCATGGGTCGGTGATTACCAAGTTCGTCGGCCATCAATTCGGCACCACCGGCAACCAGCAACCGATCGGCGGTTTCGCCGTGACCAACCTCGCCGGTGCCTACACGATCAAATCGCCCACCAGATGGATGCACAACACGCGTCTGGGCTTCGAGATCGACAACCTGTTCAACCGCACCAGCATCGACGCGCTGGCGGGCTTCACCGTCGCCAACAACACGCCGCTGTACTGGACCATTCCCGGGCGCGCGTTCATCGCGACGCTTTCCACCGATTTCTAATCCGACAGGAGCCTAACCCGATGTCTGCCGACACCCTGATGCATTTCGCGCGCGATTCCGCAGGCGTGCTCTACGTGATCGCGGCGATGCTGTTCGTCGAGCTGACAGTGATCGTCGAGCGCATGCTGTTTCTGCGGCGCGTTGCCGCCGGCGGCCGCGCCGCGCTCGATCAGCTCGACCGCCTCGATCATCTCGACCACGCGGCACTCGCCACGCTCGCGGGCCGCCACCGCGGCCTGCCGGTCGAGCGGGTGCTGTCGGCCGCCGCGCGCCTGTGCGGCATGGCGCGCGGCCGAGAAGCACTCGATGGCCTGCTCGACGAAGTGATCATGCGCGAAGCGCCCGCTATCGACCGCTTTCTGTGGGTGCTCGACACGATCGTCACGCTTGCGCCGCTGCTCGGCCTGTTCGGCACGATCATCGGCATGTTCAACGCGTTCCAGGTGCTGTCGAACCCGGGCAACGCGCCGACCCAGGTCACCGGCGGCGTCGCCGAGGCGCTGATCGCGACCGCCTCGGGCCTGTTCGTCGCGATGATCGGCCTGGTGTTTTTCAACGGCTTGCACAACCGTGTACGGCTCGCGGTGCATCAACTCGAAACGCTAAAGGCGTCGCTGGTCAACCGGATCGCCGGTGTCCCGCACGACGTGCCGGCAGCGACGCGCGAAACGCCGGCCGCGTTCGCGGCGCAGGGAGCGTGACGATGAAATACTTCGAAGCGCGCAAGGCTCGCATCGAGATCATTCCGATGATCGACATCATGTTTTTCCTGCTGGTGTTCTTCATCATGATCACGCTGCACATGATCCCGAATGCGGGACTCAGCACGCGTCTGCCGTCGAGTTCGAGCGCACAGCCGCTGCCGCCCGCGAAACTCACCGTCACGCTCGCCGACGACGGCACGGTCTCCGTGGACGGCCGTGTGCTCACGCCGCCGCAACTGACCGCGATGCTCGCCGCGCGGGCCGATGCGGCGCACACCGTGGTCATCGTCGCCGGCGCCGCAGGGGCGAGGCTGCAGTATCTGGTTACCGTGATGGACGCGTGCCGCGCGGCGGGCGTGTCGCAAGTCGCGCTGGCCGCGCAACCGGTGGCAAGGTGAGATGGCGACCGTTCCTGAATTCCGCCTGTCGCCGCAACGGCGCCGCTTGTATGTCGCAGCAGCCGTTGCGTTATTGGCTGAACTGTCGGCGTTCGGCGGCGCGTGGCTGTGGCTGCAGCGAACGCCGGCTACGCCGCCCGTGCCGCCTGCACCGCCGGTGACGATCACACTCGAAGCGGCCGTACAAGCCGCGCCTGCACCTGCACCTGCGCCGCAACCACGGCCACGGCCACAACCGCAACCGCGGCCAGCGCCGGTGCATCCCGCTGCGCCTGCCCATCGTGTCGCGCGCGCAGCGCCGCCACCGCGCGCCGCCACTCCACCGGTGCCTGAGCCCGCGCCGGTTGCGCCGCTGCCACCGACCGCATCGACCGCGTCAGCTCCACCGGTCGCGCCTCAGGCGCCTGCCGCACCGCCCACTCCGGCGGCCTCCGCCGGACCGACGCCGAGCTTCGAAGGCGCGTTGCGCGCCGCGATCGAGGCCGCGCTGCACTACCCGGAAGCCGCGCGCATGGGCGGCATGTCGGGCCGTACACGCGTCGCCTTCCACTATCGCGACGGCGCGGTCTCCGACATCACGGTGGTCATCTCGAGCGGCATCGGCATGCTCGACCGCGCGGCGCTCGCCGCGGTGCGCGACGCGAATTGTCCGAAGCCCGAACCGGCGTTTGCCGGCAAGACACTGTCAGAACAACTGTGGGTCAACTTCAACCTGAACGATCACGAATGAAACCGATTTTCCCTGCTTTGCGCGCGGCGCTCGCCCTGTCCGCCCTGTCCGCCCTGTCTGCGACCTCCGTGGCGGCGGCCGCGCCGACGGCCAGTCCATCGCTGCCCGCCGACGCGCCGGTGCATCACGTGCTGCTGGTGAGCGTCGACGGCCTGCACGCCGACGACATGGTCCGCTATATCGCGGCGCATCCAGACAGCACGCTCGCGCATCTCGCCGCCCAGGGCATCGACTACACGAACGCGCGCGGCGTCGTACCGGCCGATTCGTTTCCTGGGCTGCTCGCGCTCGTCACGGGCGGCACACCCTCGGTCACCGGCGTCTACTACGACGACTCGTACGACCGCGCGCTCGCCGCGCCGGGCAGCGATTGCAGTCGCAGCGGCACGCGGGTGCGTTACGACGAATCGCTGGATCTCGACGACGGCCACGGCCACACCGTGATCGACCCGGCCAGGCTGCCGCGCGATCCGCAACATGGATGCGCACCGGTCTATCCGCACGCGTACCTGCACGTCAATACCGTGTTCGAAGCGGTGCACGACGCGGGCGGCTACACCGCGTGGATCGACAAGCACCCAACCTACGAACTGGTCGAAGGCCCCTCGGGCCACGGCGTCGACGATCTGTTCCTTCCCGAGATCGGCGCGAACTACGAAGGCAGCAGCAACGCAGCCACCGACCAGATCACCGGATCGCTGGCGCGCACCGAAGACTACGATGCAATGAAGGCGCATGCGATCGTCAACGAAATCGATGGGCTCACGCATGACGGCACCGCACACGCCGCGGTGCCGAACCTTTTCGGTTTGAACCTGCAGGCGGTCAATGTCGCGCAGAAGCTGTACGGCTATCGCGACGCCGACGGCGCGCTGACGCCGGGCGTCGATCACGCGATCGGCAGCGTCGACCGCTTGCTCGGCGGCTTCGTCGCCGAGCTCGAGCGTCGCCAGTTGCGCGACGACACACTGGTAGTCGTCACCGCCAAACACGGCAACGGTCCGATCGACCGCGCGCGGCTCGTGAAGATCGACGACCAGCGCGTCGCCAAAGTGATCGACGCGGCAGCGCCGGGCGCGCTCGCGCAATTGACCACCGACTACGGCGCGCTGGTCTGGCTGCACGATCCATCGGCGACGGCCGCCGTCACCGCCGCGCTGCGCGCGCATGCGCAGGCGCTCGGCATTGCCGACGTGCTGAGCGGCGCGCGGCTCGCGCTGCGCTTTCCCGCGCCGCCCGCCGACAGCCGTACGCCGGACATCGTGATCGTGTCGCGCCGAGGCGTCATCTTTGCGCCGCCGCGCGACGGCAAGCTCGCCGAACATGGCGGCTTTCACGACGACGACGTGCACGTCGCGCTGCTCGTCGCCAACCCGCGTCTGCCCGACGCAGGCCGTCAGGTGACCTGGCCGGTGTCGACGACCCAGGTGGCGCCGACCGTTCTGACCGCGCTCGGCCTAAGTCCCGACCGGCTGCAGGCGGTCGTGCAGGAAGGCACCGCGCCGTTGCCGCAGATGCGTGCGTGGCCGACGCAGCCGGCCGCGCACGCCGATGCGCCGGCCCAGTCGGAACAACCGCTGCCCAACCTGCCCGCAACCGCGTCCGCCGCGAGGTAAACCGCCGATGCACTGCCCGTCCGCCAGCAAGCCTCGCGTGCTGGTCGTCGAAGACGACCGCTGTACGCGAAACGAAATAAGCGCCGCGCTCGAAGATTTCGGCTTCGTCGTCGAATCCGTGCCGACCGGTTTCGAAGGCCTGCTGCGCGCGACCAATGGCGAGTTCGACGCGATGGTGCTCGACCGCATGCTGCCCGATATCGACGGGCTGTCGATCCTGTCGACGCTGCGCAATATCGGCAAGGAGATTCCGGTGCTGATCCTGAGCGCGCTCGATGCGGTCGACGAGCGTGTGCGCGGACTGCGCGCCGGCGGCGACGATTATGTCGTGAAGCCGTTCGACGCGCTCGAGTTAAACGCGCGCCTGAATGCGCTGTTGCGGCGCCGTTCGCTGAACGGCAACGGCCCCGCGCTGCTGCGCATCGACGACCTGACACTCGATCCGGCCACCGCTGTAGTGCGCCGCGCGGGTCAGGCCGTCGACCTCAAGCCGCGTGAATACAAGCTGCTCGAATTCATGATGCGACACGCCGGCCAGATCGTCACGCGCGCGATGCTGCTCGAAGCCGCCTGGAACTACCACTTCAACGTCCACACGAATGTGATCGACATGCATATCTGCAACCTGCGGCGCAAGATCAGTCTCAACGGCCAGACCTCCGCGCTGATCGTGACGGTGCGCAACGCGGGGTACATCATTCATGCGTAGCCCCGGACGGCTGTCGCCGACCCATTTGCGCAGTATCGGCGCGCTGCTCGCAGTATTCATCTGCTCGGCGGTCGCGCTGTTCGGACTGCTCTACTGGCTTACGAGCGGCTACCTGTTTCGCGAGGTCGACGAACGCCTGCGCGGCGAGTACGCGGAGTTTCATCAGATCGGCCGCGCCGACGCGATCGCGACCATCGCGGCGTTGAGCCGCCGCGACATTGCGTCGAGCCGCCCATATGGCCTGTTCGATGCGTCCGGCCGCTGGCTTGCCGGCAACGTGCCCGCGCTAGCCGACGAGCCCGACCGCACCCCGTTCAACTACACGCAGACGGTTCGCGAGGACCATGCGACCCGGCTGGCCCACTATCGCGGCGTCATCATTCCGACCACCAGCGGTTTGAAAATTGTGGTGGGGCATTCGATCGACGAGCTGCTCGATTTCGATCACACGCTCGTGAAGACGCTATGCGCCGGCGTGACGCTGGCGATCCTGCTTGCCATCGCCTGCGGCGCCGCACTAAACGCGCTGTCGAACCGCCGCATCCGCGCAATCAGCGAGACCAGCCGCGAGATCATGGCGGGCAAGCTGAGCCGTCGCCTGCCGACGCGCGGCACCAACGACGACCTCGACCGGCTCGCCGCTATCGTCAATACGATGCTCGACGAGATCGAACGTCTCGTCGACGAGGTGCGCGGCGTCTGCGCGGGTATCGCGCACGATCTGCGCACGCCGATGACGCATCTGCGCGCCGGGCTCGAACGTGCCAGCCGGCGCGCGCACACCGCCGACGCGTATGCCGAAGCGCTCGACGCCGCGATCGGACAAACGGATGTCGTGCTGGGCCGCTTCACCGCGCTGCTGCGGATTGCCGAGATCGAATCCGGTGGCCGCCGCGCCAGTTTCGGCACGATTGCGCTCGACGCGGTGCTGCGCGACGTCGCCGAACTGTACGAGCCGCTCGCCGAACATCGCGGGCTGTCGCTGACACTCGAAACACCGTTGCGGGTCGAGGTAACCGGCGACTTCGACCTGCTGTTCGGCGCCATCGAGAACCTGCTCGACAACGCGTTGAAATTTACGCCACGCGGCGGCCAGGTCGTGCTCGGCGTGACGTTCGATGCTCACTGCGCGGTGCTGCATGTCGCCGACACGGGCCCGGGTATCGATCTCGCGGAACGCAAGGCGGTGCTGCGGCCGTTCTATCGGAGCGGGGGCGCCGCCGCCGGTGCGACACCGGGGCATGGTCTCGGCCTGAGCCTCGTCGCCGCGATTGCGCGTCTGCACGACGCGTCGATCGACATTTGCGACAACGATCCGGGATGCAAGATCTTGCTGCGCTTCGGCCACTCACCGCACCATTCTCAACCGCACCGGTAACGCTAGCAGAACCAGCGGCGATTGCAGCGCATCGCGCGGTTGTCTTTCAAAACATGTTTGCGTTCCTTACTATGCGGGAAAAACTTAAGTTCCTCTTAAGCAGACGCGCCGCATTGTTCATCCGGCAGTAGACGTTCGCAGGGGCACACGGTCTTTACCGATGTGTTGCGCCCGCGAGCGCACAAGCTTTCCCATTTTTCTACCTTTCATGTAACCCGTCGCCATCGTCATGCGACGGCATGCGCACGTCTTGCCAAAGCAGCGATTCATTCGCCCATTTAATGATTTTCCGCCTATCAGGAGAGTTGATGAGATAAACACATGCATCGAAGCGAGTTCACCAATCCGGAATGGGCATTGCACGGCGATGCGCATTCATGGAAAGCCATTCACCACCGATTTGATCGGTGGTCGGAGAAGACTTTGGAGATAAGAATGAAAGGATTAACCCCCCGGCAAATCCTGCTTGCAGGCGTTTGCTCAATCGCAGCCTGTGTGGTGGCGGCATGCGGCGGCTCGAATGACAACAACAGCAATCCGACGCCTGTGGCAAATTCGAGCGGCCCGCATCTGTTGACCAACATCGCGGTGCCCAATGCCGCGAGCCCAGCTTTCAGTTTCGATATCAGCTTTGCGGATCACGGCCGCTATTTTCTGGCGGATCGCAACAACAAGGCCGTCGACGTGGTAGACACGAGCCGCAACCAGCTGATCGCGCAGATTCCGGGCAACTTCACCGGCATCGGCGCGTCGACCGAGAACTCGGGACCGGACGGCCTCGTCGGTTTACCGGGTACCAGCACGCTGTACGTCGGCGACGTGAATGCGGTCAAGATTCTCGATACGACGGCGCAAACGCTGACCAAGACCATCCCGATCACCACCTCTGGCAACCGGGTAGACGAGGGATGCTTCGATCCGACCGATCATCTGGTGCTGATGGCCAATCCGGGCGACACGCCGCCGTTTATCAGCTTCATCAGCACGGACACGCAGACGGTGGTGACGCAACTGACGTTTCCCGGCTCGTCGGGACTCGAAGCCTGCGCGTACGATGCCGGCACGCAAAGCTTCCTGATCAACAATGACGGCACCGCCGCCAATCCGGCCGGCGAGCTCGACGTGATTCCCGCAAGTTCGGTGCTAAGCGGACATCCGGCCGTCACCAAGGCGTTTCCGCTTGGCAACTGCGCGCCCGCCGGCATTGCGCTGGGTCCGAACCAGGACGTGATGGTGGGTTGCGATCCGGACGCGGGCAATCCGTTGATCACGCTGATCCTCGATCGCACCAACGGCACCGTGCTGGCTAAACTGCCGTTCGGTGGCGTCGATCAGATTGCCTACGATGCGACCTCGAACCGCTACTTCCTGCCCGCACGGCACTGGACCGCGAACGGTATCGCGGCGGCTTCCGGCTTCACGCCGCAGATGGCGGTGATCGACGGCACGAGCCGCTCGATCGTCGCGCAGATTGCGGTTGGCACCGGTGCGCACTCGGTCGCGGTGGACGGCCCGTCGGGCCAGGTCTATGTGCCGTTCCAGGCGGGCAGCGGCGCGTTCCCGAACGGCGGCATTTCAGTCTTTACGGTGCGCTAGAGGGGGCGACGTTGCGCGGCACGCCGTGCGGTGCCGCGCAACGCGAAGCGCTGCGATTGCGATGTCGTTGCCAAAGCCGCGCGCGACCGACATGCATGAGGAGATCGGTCGATCAGCCGCGTCAGGCGCCCGGCACAATGGCCACACCGCGCAGCACCTGCCCGAACGGCGCAGTCTGAATCGTGCTGAAGCCGCTCGCGGAAGTTGCGCTCGCACCGTTCACGTTCACCGTGATCTTGACCAGCTGGTTCGAGTCGGCACCCGCATCGAAGTTGGCACCGAGGCTATCGCCGGCTGTCGAGGTCGTCCCATAGATCGTGAACGAGCCGTCGCTGTTGGTCTGCCCCGTGATGCTGCGCAGCCCGTCAGGGGTAGTCGTGTAATTGGCGCCGGCGGTTCCGAACAGGCCCAGCGTGTCGGTCACCGTGTAGGGGGTGCCGAGATTGAGACCGGCTGTCAGATGGGTCAACACTTTCCACGTGCCGGACTGGTTCTGGTACACCCACAGACCACCGCTGCCGGT
>DATLOW010000219.1:0-25586 GCA_035536055.1 Paraburkholderia sp.
CAGCTGAACGCCGCGCATAACGGCGACTTCCAGGCGATGTATCTGGGCTGGTCGGGCCGCGTCGATCCGGACGGCAACCTGCATCAGTTCACCACCTGCGCCGGCAACCTGAACTACGGCAAGTACTGCAACCAGCAGGTCGACGACGCGCTGAACGCCGCTCGTGTGAAGCAGAGCGTCGCGGACCGCAAGGCGCAATACGATGCCGCGGCGAAGATCCTGGCCGACGAGGATCCGCTGCTGTTCATCTACGTGCAGCCCTGGCCGTTCGTGCTGTCGAAGAAAGTGCAGGGCTTCACCGCGTATCCGGACGGGTTGATCCGTCTGCGCGACGTGAGCGTCAAGGGCTGATCGATCATGCTGCGGATCATTGCGAATCGGGTGCTGGTGGCCGTGCCGACGCTGATACTGGTGTCGATGCTGATCTTCGGCCTGCAGAAGCTGTTGCCCGGCGACCCGGTCACGGCGCTCGCCGGCGAAGACCAGGATCCGCAGCTGATCGCGGCGCTGCGCGTCAAATATCACCTCGACGAACCGGTGCCGACGCAATACGCGCTGTGGGTCAAGGACGTGGTGCGCGGCAATCTCGGTGCGTCGCTGCGCACCGACGTGCCGGTCACGTCGCTGATCGCGCAGAAGCTGCCGGTGACGATCCAGCTCGCGGTGATGGCGATGATCTTCGCGATCGGCATCGGCATTCCGGCCGGCGTGCTGTCGGCGGCGAGCCGCGGCGGCCCGCTCGACTACGGCGCCAACATCTTCGCGTTGTCCGGCATGTCGATACCGAACTTCTGGCTCGGCATCATGCTGATCTTTATCGTGTCGGTGCGCTGGCATCTGCTGCCGTCGTCCGGTTACGTGCCGCCCAGCGAAGACTTCTGGATGAGCATCAAGACCATGCTGATGCCGGCCTTCGTGCTCGGCGCCGCGCTCGGCGCGCAGCTGATGCGGCATACGCGCAGCGCGATGCTGAGCGTGCTGCGCACCGATTACATCCGTACCGCGCGCGCGAAGGGTTTGCTGCGCGGCACGGTGGTCGTCAAGCACGCGTTTCGCAACGCGCTGATTCCGATCGTCACGGTGCTCGCACTGCTGTTCGGCGAACTGCTGGCGGGCGCCGTGCTGACCGAACAGGTGTTCACGATTCCGGGCTTCGGCAAGCTGATCGTCGATGCGGTGTTCAACCGCGATTACGCGGTCGTGCAAGGCGTGGTGCTGGTCACTGCGCTGTGCTTTATCGTCGTCAATCTGTTTGCCGACGTGCTTTATATCCTGCTCAATCCCCGCATGAGGCGCAGCTGATGGCTACTCCTGCAGCCCCCGTCCGCACGCCGGCCGTGCCCGCCGCGCTGCCGCGCCGCAAGCGCCGCGGCCTCGCCAAGTTCATGCGCAATCGCGCTGCGGTGTTCGGCGCTTTTCTGGTTGCGCTGACCGTGATCATGGCGGTGTTCGCGCCGCTGCTCACGCACTACGATCCGGTGCAGGCAAGCTTTCTGACCGTGCGCCAGGCGCCTTCCGCCACGCACTGGTTCGGCACCGACGAGCTCGGCCGCGATGTGTTGAGCCGCTTGCTGTACGGCGCGCGCGCGTCGCTGCTGGCGGGCGTGGTGTCGGTGGGTATCGCGGTGGTGATCGGCGTGCCGCTCGGGCTGGTGGCCGGTTATTTCGGCAAGCTGGTCGACGGCGTGATTTCGCGTATTGCCGATGCGCTGCTGTCGATCCCGTTCCTGATTCTTGCGATCGCGCTCGCCGCATTCCTCGGCCCGAGCCTGACCAATGCGATGGCCGCGATCGGCATCTCCGCGATGCCGCGCTTCGTGCGGCTCACGCGCGGCCAGGCGCTGGCGGTGAAAGCGGAGGAATATGTCGAAGGCGCGCGCGCGATCGGCCTTGGCCATGGCCGCATCATCGTGCGCTACATCCTGCCAAACGTGCTGCCGCCCATCATTGTTCAGGCGAGCCTGACGATTGCCACCGCGATCATCGCCGAAGCGAGTCTGTCGTTCCTCGGCCTCGGCCAGTTGCCGCCGGCGCCGTCGTGGGGCTCGATGCTGAATACGGCCAAAGACTTCGTCAGCCAGGCGCCATGGATGTCGATTTTCCCTGGTATCGCGATCTTCCTTGCGGTGCTCGGCTTCAATCTGCTCGGCGACGGATTGCGCGATGCGCTCGATCCGCGCGAGTCGTAAGGCGAAAGCCATGACTTACTGCAGCCGCCTTTGACTCTGCCATTGCTGCTGCGTCCTTTTCATCTTTTATCTGTACGAGTTTTCCGATGACTAGCTTCAACTGGCAAAACCCCTATCCGACGCAGCGCCTGCCGGTGTTTGCGCGCAACGTGGTGTCGACCTCGCATCCGCTCGCTTCGCAGGCGGGCTTGAAGATGCTGTGGAAAGGCGGCAACGCGATCGATGCGGCGATCGCCGCCGCCGCGATGCTGACGGCTGTCGAGCCGGTGTCGTGCGGTCTGGGCAGCGATGCGTTCGCGCTGGTGTGGGACGGCGCGAAGCTGCATGGTCTGAATGCGTCGGGCACGGCGCCGGCGGCGTGGAGTGTCGATTACTTCAAGCGCAAGTACGGCGAGCAAAACGGCATCGCGATCCAGCCGAAGCGTGGCTGGGATAGCGTCACGGTGCCGGGCGTGATCGCCGGCTGGGAAGCGCTGCACAGCAAGTTCGGCAAGCTGCCGTTCGCCGATCTGCTGGAGCCGACCATCGAAGTGTGCGAACGCGGCCATGCGGTGGCGAGCGTGGTGGCGCACAAGTGGGCCGCCGCGGTGCCGGAACTGAAGGATCAGCCGGGCTACGCGCAGACCTTTATGCCGCACGGCCGCGCGCCGAACGTGAGCGAACTGATCCGCTACCCGGGCCACGCGAAGACGCTGCGCATGCTGGCCGAGCAAGGTCCGCGCGCGTACTACGAAGGCGAGATCGCCGAGCGCATCGCCGCGTTTTCGCGTGAGTGCGGCGGCGCGATGACGCTCGACGATCTGCGCAGCTATCGTGCCGACTGGGTCGAACCGATTTCGAAGCGCTATCGCGGCTATGACGTGCATGAAATTCCGCCGAACGGGCAGGGCATTGCCGCACTGATCGCGCTCGGCATTCTCGAGCAGTTCGACGTCGGCTCGCTGAAGGTCGACAGCCTCGAATCGCAGCATCTGCAGATCGAAGCGATGAAGCTCGCGTTCGCCGATATCTATCGCTATGTGGCCGACCCGCGCGCGATGGAAGTGACGCCCGAACAGATGCTCGACGACGAGTATCTGAAGTCGCGCGCCAAGCTGATCGATCCGAAGCGCTCGACGCCGTTTACGTTCGGCATGCCGAAGGCAGGCGGCACGATCTATATGTCGGCGGCCGACGAAAGCGGCATGATGGTCAGCTTTATCCAGTCGAACTATATGGGCTTCGGCTCGGGCATCGTGGTGCCGGAAATGGGCATCTCGATGCAGAACCGCGGCTGCGGTTTCTCGATGGATCCGCGTTCGCCGAACGTCGTCGAACCGGGCAAGCGGCCGTTCCATACGATCATCCCGGCGTTCCTGACGCAGCAGGTGAACGGGCGCCAGGAAGCGGTGATGAGCTTCGGCGTGATGGGCGGCGACATGCAGCCGCAAGGCCATCTGCAGACGGTGGTGCGCATGCTCGACTACGGCCAGCAGCCGCAGGCCGCATGCGATGCACCGCGCTGGAAGGTGAACCGCGACTTCACGATCGACATCGAAGCGACGCTCGACCCGAACACGGCGCGTGGCCTGACCGACCTCGGCCACACGATCAAGTCGTTCGACGATCCGTATATGGACTTCGGTTCCGGCCAGTTCATCTGGAAGCTCGACCGCAACGAGCCGGAGCGCGGCTATGTGGCGGCGAGCGACAGCCGCCGCGATGGATTGGCCGCGGGGTTCTGAGAACGTCTTTGAGTTGCGCCCCGCGCGGTTTTTCCGCGGGGCATGGAAGTCACGGCAAAAATTGCCGTTGCGCGGCGCGTTGCGCCGCGCACGCTGCACCCTCCATTAGTCCGCGAATTTGCGCGCAACGCGCAGCCGGGCGGCGTGTCGCCCCCGGTCTTCATGATTGCGTGTCACGCAATCTTTGCAGCACTTGTCCCCGCACCACACGTGACGCAGCGGCCGCGCTGCACCGGCGCCCGCCGCTTCTGTCGCGCCCGCCGTGACCATGCCTGCATTCTGTAATCACCTACGCTAAAATTTTTTTGACAATTTCATTAAGAAAATTTTCGCGGAGTACCGGCAATGCGGTGGATCGTCCTGGGGTGGGTCGCTATTAGCGTGATTTATGTGTTCAGGCGCGGATCGGAGCGCTTCAGTTTCGGCAGGCAACTATCCGACCACTCCACGTTTCTCGCGCCGGTCAACTTCTGGTGCTACCTGCTGTCACCGATCAAGCCGGGGCCTTACATCGACAAGTCGTGGTTCCCGGAACTCGAACCGCTGCGCGCGAACTGGCAGGCAATCCGCGCAGACGCGCTCGCGGTCGATGCGGCGCAGAAAATTGCCGCTGCGGCCAACTACAGCGACATCGGCTTCAACTCGTTCTTCAAGACCGGCTGGCGGCGTTTCTATCTGAAGTGGTACGACGCGCCGCATGCGTCGGCAGAAGCGCTGTGCCCGTTCACGACGAAGCTGTTGCAAGACATTCCGTCGGTGAAGGCCGCGATGTTCGCGCAACTGCCGCCGGGCGCAAGCCTCGTGCGCCATCGCGATCCGTACGCCGGTTCCGTGCGCTATCACCTCGGGCTCGTGACGCCGGCGGATCCGAAGTGCTACATCTCGGTCGACGGCAAGCATTACTTCTGGCGCGACGGCGAAGAAGTGCTGTTCGACGAGACCTACATCCACTACGCGAAGAACGACACCGACGTGTCGCGCATCGTGCTGTTCTGCGACATCGAACGGCCGATGCGCTTCCGCTGGGCCACGGCGATCAACCGCTTCGTGTCGAACACGCTGATGCGCGCGGCGACTTCGCCGAATGAAGCAGGCGACCGCACCGGCGTGCTGAACCGCATCTTCAAATACGTGTACGCGATCCGGCGCGCCGGCAAGACGATCAAGGCGTGGCATCGGCCGACATACTACCTGGTCAAGTGGGTGCTGTTCGGCTCGATCGTCGCTGGTGTGTTCTATGTGATCTGAGCGGGCCGCATCGGCTTTTCCAATGAAGCGCAGCAGCCATGTTGCGCTTCTTTTTTATGATCGATTTTCAACTTTTAACTTCATCTGGCAACAGGTCGGTGCTATCACTGTAGTGGGCTCGCGCCGCCCGCGGTCCGTGTTGCATTTGCCCTGATGCATCGCGCGTGGCGTGAGACGTCCCCAATCCTTGTTCGCACATGCCCGTGTGTACCGAGCGGTACACGCACTATCTCCGGAGAGTTAAATGGCAAAAGTTCTGGTCCTTTATTACTCGATGTACGGACACATCGAAACCATGGCTGAAGCGGTAGCGGAGGGCGCACGGTCGGCCGGTTCGTCGGTCAGTGTCGACGTGAAGCGCGTGCCCGAGACGATTCCGGCCGACAAGGCCGCGCAGTTCGGCGTAAAGATGGACCAGAAGGCGCCGGTGGCGACACCCGACGAATTGCCGAACTACGATGCGATCATCTTCGGCACGCCGACCCGCTTCGGCAATATGGCAGGGCAGATGCGCCAGTTCCTCGATATGACCGGCGGGCTGTGGGCCAAGGGCGCGCTGGTCGGCAAGATCGGCAGCGTGTTCACGTCGACCGCTTCGCAGCACGGCGGCCAGGAAACCACGGTGACGTCGTTCCATACCACGCTGCTGCACCACGGCATGGTGATCGTCGGCGTGCCTTATGCGTGCGCGGGGCTGGTCAATATGGACGAAATTACCGGCGGCTCGCCGTACGGCGCGAGCACGGTGGTCGGTCCGACCGGCGCACGGCAGCCGAGCAGCAACGAACTCGATATCGCCCGTTATCAAGGCAAGCACGTCGCGGAACTGGCGACGCGGCTGTTCAGGTAAGCGACGGGTGGGAGGCGGCCTCGTCGCGAGGCCGCCAGGCGGCGTGCGCGCGGTGGCGCGCGCACGTTGCGCTGCTTAGGCCCTCGGCTGCGCGTATCGCATGTTTGCACTTCGTATCTTCGCTTTTCGCTTCGTCGTGAGCCGCTTCGTCCCATTTACGCGGCCTTTACGCGAGAAATCCTGAAATCAGGCTGCCGTCGACATCGATCGCCACCGGCGCCTCGCCCGTGACGGACGACCCACGGCCGTCAATCCGGTCCATCAACAAAGCGCAGGTATCCGAATCGTTCGGGTGCCCGCGTGGGCGCGGATTCTTTAGGGATTTCTCATCCATGAAACTCAACTCAACATCGCCTGCGCGCGGCTCGTCTTTGCATGATGCCAAGCCGGCCGGCTCGGGCGAATCGCATTCGCAGGCCCTCGCGTCGAAGCGTCCGGGCGGTTTGCCGGCGCAGCTTGCGCCGCTGTCGGGCAAAGCCGCGCAGCGTGGCGCGAAGCCGGGGACGACGGCGCGCGCGGCAACGCCTGTGCGCGTGAGCAGTGGTTCGGCTCGCACGGTCTCGGCGCTTCCCGGAACGAGTCAACCGGTCACGACTCATCCGTTGTCGGCGCATGCGGGCACGAGTCAGCCAGTTCCTCCCCCGGCGGCTCATTTCGGCACGGGTCGACCTGTCGCCACGGATCCCCGCACGCCTCACGCGACGATGGGTCATGCCGGCGCGCCTGCCCCTGTCGTACCCAGCCCCACGAGCTCGACGACCCCAACGCATTCAGGCGGCGCGGCGGCGAAGCCGGCGGGCCTCAC
This sequence comes from Paraburkholderia sp., assembly GCA_035536055.1. Taxonomy (GTDB): domain Bacteria; phylum Pseudomonadota; class Gammaproteobacteria; order Burkholderiales; family Burkholderiaceae; genus Paraburkholderia. The sequence continues at coordinate 6,817 of DATLOW010000219.1, forward strand.
CGGCTACGTCCCCGCCGCGGGTGAGGCGACAGGCGCTGTACTGGGCACTGCCGCGGCGCTCGCACCGGCTTCGTCCGCCGGGTTGAACGCGGCTAGCGGGCTTGCATGGGCCGGCGCCGGCGCAGCCTCATTCGTCACCGACCACGATAACCGCCCGGTCAGTGTGGCCAGCAAGATCTCCAATACGGCAGCCGGTGTGGCGGATACCGTCGGGGCGCTTTCGAAGCAATCTTCGGCGAGCTATCTGTCGGGTGGTCTATGGGGGACGAGCGCATTGATGAACGCCGGCACGGCTGGCTACGACATGATCAAAGGCAATGGTTCGACGGCGGTCAACGCGCTAAAGGGAACGAGTGGCCTGCTCAATACCGCGGCCGCCGGGTTGTCGACGGCAAGCACCGCTCTGTCGGGCGTGCCACACGCCGCGATGGCGACCTCGCTCGGTTCCAACCTGTCGTGGCTCGCCGGAGCCGGCGTTCAGGCCGCTGCGCAATACGTTGACAACCGGCCGCGGCCGGCTGATCTTGAAATGGGGATGGAGCACGGTTCGATCGAAATGAGCGAGCCGGCGGGTCCGCACCGTCCGGCGCCAGTCCATTCGGCGCCCACCCGCCCGGCAGCCGACGACGAGTCTGTGCCGCCGATGCCCGGCGCATTTCCTGTCTAGGCCGACCTGAGCGGCCAACTGGGCCAAGCCGCGATGCAGAAACGCTGCCTCTGCATCGCCTATGCCGGGTGCGCCACATTTCGTCTGAAGTGGTAATGCCGTTGCGGTCGGCAGCGCACAGAGCCGCGCCGCCCGCCGCGCGCACACTGAACGCACTGGAAGATTCGAACCAACGATTCGAAGACGACTGTTGCTATTTCGTCAAAACCTATACAGCAACGAGTAATCCAGGCATAGAGTTAAAGTGCTTTATCAAGATCCTTGTGCAGTGCGGGGGTGGGCTATGAAACGCAGATCAGCGCGGCAGACGGTTCGGTTGCTTTCGGACATGCGGCATGCGGCAAACTGCAGGGCGCTACGGGCGGCTGCGGTGATCCGTGAGATGGAGCTGGCGATCCAGGAAGCCGAAGAAGAGGAACAACAAAGCCGCGAGACTGCGCGCGAAGACACCCGCAACAAGCCCACCTGGAGGGCGTCATGAGCACCGCGTGCGAGCAGTCGCTGCGCAGCCTCGTCGACAAGTGGCTGGCGCCGTCGATGCCGGTGCGCGTCACGGAATTCAGCCGCACCCGCAACGACGGTACGCGCTATGTGCGGGTCGAAGCGCGTTCACCGGACGGCTTGCGCGCATTGTTCTTCTTTCGTCACGACGACGGCTGCTGGTGCGTGTTTCCGCCGACTTCCGAGTTGCCGCGCCGTGCGCCGCGCGAGCGTTTCGAGGTAGCTGAGGCGGCGTGATTGGCCGCGCTCGCGCCGGATTCGTGCGTGGCGACCTGGGTGATCAGCGGTGCGCGGGTCGCGCCGTACTCCGCGCGCACCTTACCTGATGCAGCACTCAACCCTTCAGCCAAGCGACGACATCTGCCTGCGTGCGTCCCGTAGCGGCACCACTTGGCAGACGATCAGCCCCACCAGCATCAGGCCGCACCCGAACAACGCACGCGCGCTCAGCGTTTCGCCGAGCACGAGCCATCCGGCGAGCGCGGCGAACACGCCTTCCATACTGAAAATCACCGCGGCGTGCGCGGGCGCGGCGTCTTTCTGCGCGACCACCTGAATCGTGTACGCCACGCCGACCGACAATGCGCCGCCATACAGGATGATCGGCGCGGCGCGCACGATTGCGGCGATGTGGATCGGCTCGAAGGCGAGCGCGATCGCGCTGCAGGCGACGCCGCACACGACGAATTGCACGAATGCGAGTGCCAGCGGATCGTGGCGCCGCGCGAAGCGGCCCACCAGCACGACCTGCGCGGAGATCACGACCGCGCATGCCAGCTGATACCAGTCGCCGTACAGCATCGAGAAGTGTTCGTCGACGCTGAGGAAATACATACCGAGCGCCGCCAGCAATGCGCCGAGCCAGGTGGCGACATGAGTTTGATGGCGCAGCACGATGCCCATCAACGGCACGATCACGACGTACAACGAACTGATGAAGCCGGCGTTCGCGATCTTCGTATAGCGCATGCCGATCTGCTGCACCGAGATCGCCACGGCGAGCAGCAGGCCGAGCTGCACGCCCGCACGCCATAGTCCAGCGCGATCCGCGGGCTGCCGGTTGCGCGTGCCCGGCGACGCGAATCGCCGTAGACAGATCAGCAGCGTCGAGACGACTGCCGCGCCGAGCAAAAAGCGCAAGCCGGTATACAGAAAAGGCCCGATCGTGTCGAGACTCAGGCGTTGCGCGACGAAGGCCGAGCCCCAGATCATCGCGGCGCACAGCATCAGCAGATTGGCGCGCAGGTGTTGGCGAGCAAGTTGGTTCAAGCGAAGAGATCTCGTATCGGGTGCGCGGCGCGGCGCCCGCGTTAGCGGCGCGCGGCTCGGGCGGCAAGACGCAGTGCTTGCGGAAAAGCCGACATGATAAACGCTGGCGATTGCAGTCGATATGAAAGGAATACGCAAGCAGGCTGTCTCCCGGAAAATACATATGGGCTTATCCGGGATGACAAACCGCCTACGCTGCGTGATACTCGCCCGCGGAGTGCCGGGGGCGTCATGCGGCCAGTGCGGCTGCCGGGCGATTCCTCGCCGTTCCAAATCACATTTACATTCACTAATGTCGTATCGGTTTGGGGATCACACATGAAGAAAATTATCGCCGCCCTCGTCGCCGCTTCGTTTGCGCTGCTGTCCGCACAAGCCTTCGCTCAGGGCTCCGACGCGGCCGCGCCGGCCGCTACCGCGAAGCCGAAGAAGCAACACAAGCAACTGAAGACGCACGGCAAGCGCGCCGGCGTGTCGACGGCTGCTTCGGCGGCGGGCACGAACGACAAGGGCGCACCGAACTAGGCAGCGCGGCCGCGCCGGAAACCCGCGGTGTCGGGCCGCGCGTGACCGGTAATGCGAGGCGCTTGAGGTGGGCAGCACAAAGAGAAAGCCGAAGCGTATGCTTCGGCTTTTTCTTTGGTCGCGTGTCCGCGTGTCCGCGTACTTGTGTGTTCAGCCGGCCGCGCCCGCCACACTATCCATCAGCGCGCGCATGCGCCGCCAATGCGAGCCTTCCCAGAACACGCGGCAGCACACGTCGCAGGTGACGAACTGCGTATGCCGCTCCAGCACACCGTCGGGCGCGCGGCCGATCGCTTCTTCGCGGGCAATGCGCCGCAGCGGCACGTTGCAGGTCAGGCATAGCCGGAACGGCCGCGCGCTGCGCGCCAGATCCAGCCGGTCGAAAATTTCGCGCAGCTGCGCTTCGGGCTTCAGCGTGCGCACATAGCAGCCGTGCGTGATCGTGCGGCGCTTGAGCAACTCGCGGTCGCGCGTCAGCACGATGCGCTGTTCGCCGGACGCCAGCGCTTCGATATGCGCATCCGCGTAGTGGTTGTCGTACAGCGTATCGAAGCCCGCGAGCCGCAGCAGCTGCGCGAGGCCGCCCAGATGCGCGTCGGCGATGAAGCGCATCACGCGCAGCGGCTGTTCCCGCACGCGCAGCAGCGGCTGGATGTCGAGCGCTTCGAATTTCGGATACACCGCGACGCGGTCGCCATCCTGCAGTTGATGATCGAAGCCGACCGACGCACCATTGACCAGAATCAGCTCGACTTCGGTATGCGGTACGCCGAGCGCTTCGATCATGTGCTTGGCGGTGGCCGCACGCGCACAGGCACAACTGAACGACTGCCGGCGCAGAGGCCGCGCAAGGAAATCGTTCAGTTCCTCATAGAAACGGAATGTCGCCGTGACCATGCCGCCAGTATCGCATTTGCGTGCCGCGGCGTCGGAAGCAAACTGCACGCACGCCGGTGCTTGTGCTTTACTTCGGGTTCTGTCGAACAGGAGCTACAGATGGACATCGGTTTTATCGGCCTTGGCGAAATGGGCACGGCCATGGTCGCAAACATCTTGAAAGCAGGGCATCAGGTGCGCGTATGGAACCGCTCGCCGGAGCGTGCGCAAAAGCTGGTCGAAGCCGGCGCACGCGCGGTCGGCACGATCGCCGAGGCATTCACCGGCGACGCCGTGTTCTCGATGCTCGCCGACGATGCGGCAGTGCGCGAGACGATCGGCGCGCAACTGCTCGAACACGCGCCGCGCGGTTTGATTCACGTGAACATGGCGACCGTGTCGGTCACGCTGGCCGAAGAGCTTGCTCATGCGCACGCGCAGCGCGGGCTCAACTACGTCGCGGCGCCGGTGCTCGGCCGTCCGGACGCCGCCGCGGCCGCCAAGCTGACCATCGTCGCCGGCGGCCCCGCCGAAGCGATCGACCGCGTGCAGCCGGTGTTCGACGCGCTCGGCCAGAAAACCTGGCGCATCGGCTCGCTGCCGCAGCAGGCCAACGTGATCAAGCTGGCGGCTAACTTTATGATCGCGTCGGCGGTCGAGACGCTCGGCGAAGCGGCTTCGCTGCTGGGCGGACACGGCGTCGCGATGCAGGATTTCCTCGACGTGATCACCGGTGGGCCGTTCCCGGGCCCGGTGTATCAGGGCTACGGCAAGATGATCGCGGAGCAGCGTTACGAACCGGCGCTGTTCAAGGCGCGGCTCGGCCTGAAGGACGTGCGTCTCGCGCTGGCCGCGGCAGACGCGGTATCAACGCCGCTGCCGATCGTGAGCCTGGTGCGCGACAGCCTGATCGATGCGATCGCGCATGGCGACGGCGAAAAGGACTTCGCGGTGCTGGGCCAGGTGTCGGCGCGCCGCGCGGGCCGCGCATAGGTGGCAGCCGGTCTGCCGGCAGTTCGTTGTACTGTGCGGCCGCGCGCGCGGGGCGGCACGGTGCGCGCCGTGAACGGGCATAATCGGGTGTTTCCGTGTTATCCCCGAGCAATTCGAAATGAGTCTGCACACCTGGTTGCTGTGCGCGGCCACCGCTTTTATCGGCTGCGCCATTCCCGGCCCGAACATGCTGTTGATGATTACCCACGGCGCGTGGCACGGCCTGCGCGGCACGATCCCGACGATGGTGGGTTGCCTGTTTTCCCTGTTGCTGATGCTGGTGATCTCGGCGGCGGGCCTTGGCGTCGTGCTGCAGGCGTGGCCTGCGATGTTCAGCACGCTGCGGGTGGTCGGTGCGGCTTATTTGATCTGGCTGGGCGTCAAAGCCTGGCGCGCACCGCTGGCACGGCCGGCCGACGCTGACGTCGCGGCCCGCTCGGGCGCCGCGCCGCATGCAACAGACGGCGCGCCGGCGCGTGGTGCCGCGTCCCGCTGGTCGCAGGTGCGCCACGGGTTTCTGGTGGGCAGCAGCAATCCGAAGGCGGTGCTGTTTTGCGCGGCCTTGCTGACCCAGTTCATCGATGCATCGCGGCCGACGCTGCCGCAATTGAGCGTGCTGGTTACGACCGTCGCGGTGTTCGAAGTGAGCTGGTACGTCGTCTACGCCACGTTCGGCACGCATATCGGCTCGCGGCTCAAGCGGCCCAAATTCATGAAGGCGTTCAACCGGCTGACGGGCGGGATTTTCGTCAGTTTCGGCGCGGCAATGGCGCTGCTGGTGCGGCATTGACACGCGGATACGGCGGCCGATCGCTTACATAATGTGCGAATCATGGGTTCGCGTATGACGCAAAGCACAAAAAAATCATGCTGCAAAGCTTGCTGGCTGGGCGTGACGGCGTGCTGTGGGCGGAATGCAACAGGGCAGCGGGAGTGTTGTGCGGATGTTGCGTCGCACCAAACTGTTTGCTATAGTTACTCCTGTCTCCTCCATGTCTCCTCTGATATGGATTCAGCCCGCCAACTCGGCGGGCTTTTTTTTCGCCTATGCGCTGGACGAGCCTTCGCATCGGCGTCTCGCGTGGCTGGCGACATGACGTCCGTCCCTATGCAGAATGCCGCGTTGCTTGCGTGCACCAGCCGGCCTGACCATGAAAAACCCAACCCGGCTTAAGCGGCGCGGTTCATTGCGCGTCTATACGCATGCGATGCGCACGCCGCAGCTTTTAAGCCCGCTTTTCAACCGCTTTTAAACCCGCCTGTCAGTCGAACAGATCGGCCTGCGAGCGAAACAGCGAAGTTTCCGTCTCGGCTTCGGATTTGCGCTCCGGTTCGATGCGGAAAAATTCCGGATCGACGCCGGCATGCTTGGCGGCAAGTAACCATTCCGGCATCTGGCCTTCGCCATTCCAGTCGTTGCCGCGCGCATCCCGATACAGCGGGGGGTGATCGAGTTCTTCCTGAATCGACGCTGCGAGCGCTTCGAGCGTGATGCCGAATTCCTCCATGCGCCGCCGCATCCAGACGATGAGGCGCTCACGGGCCTCGCCATCGACAATCTTACCTTTCATCTTTTTTGCAATAAGAGTTCGCAGTTCGACGGACTTATACCGGTGACATTCGAGATTCACAACCGGCAGCCGCACATAACGTCAGTGGCCGCAAATGCGATGCCGGCTCGACGTACGCCGGCATGGGTTTTTCTGGACACGCAGTGTAACGAGTCTGAACAAATCGCGGATTGCTACTTCGACAACGCACGTTGCGACAGGCGTCGAAGCGGAAACAACACGGCGGCTTGATATGCGAATGGCATAGTTTCATGCGATCGCCTTTCTGGGTCAACTCGTTACGGCGGCAAGCGCAGATTATTTTTTTGGCATGCGCGTTGGTCTCGTGACGCTGCCGTGAGTTCACCTGCATTTTCCGGATTTTTTTCAGGAGCCGTTTAAGCCGTAGCGCGATGCATCGCAAATGCATCGATGAGTCCGCTTTGTTAAGCGGTGCGAGCATAACAGCGAACCGCAAGCGTCGAAGTGCAAAACGGCGGCAAAACGGCGGCGAGGCGGCGGCAAGGCGGGCGTAAAAACGGCAAAAAGCCGCCCGCGGGCGGCTGGCGGCATGCGAGGCTGCAGTCGGGCGGCGCGATCGCGCCCGCCGCGCGGCATTGCGCCGCGCTCAGAACTTATACGAGACCGCCAGAAACGAAATGATCGGATTGGCCTTTAGCTCACCCTTGGTTACGCCGAGTTCGGTGCCGTCCTGCGCCTTGATGATCAGCGAAGACGTGGTCTTCAGCGGAATGTAGGTAATCGACGCGGTGATGCCCCAATGCGCGGTGATGTTGTAAATGGCACCGAGGTTGAACACCGGCTGCCACGAAGACGACGCCTTTCCTTCCACCGTCGTCGGGCCGGTCTTGCCGGCGCCGGCCGCCAGCACCGCGCCGAGATTCTGCTGGGTGGACTGCACGAATGCCGGATTCAGCTGAATGCTCGAGAACCAGTTGTACGAAACGCCAATACCCACGTACGGCCGGAACTTCGCATCCGGTGCCGCAAAGTAGTACTGCAGGATCGCCGCCGGGCTCCACTGCCGCACGCTCTTGACGATCGGGTTGGCGGCCGGATCGCCGAGATCCTGAATGCCGAGCGCGCCGGCCGGGCCCGGCGGTTTGATCACGCCGTGCCCATACAGCTGGAAGGTCGGCGGCACGCCTGCGACGGCGGTCAGTGCGATGTGGTCGGTCAGGAAGTGGCTGAAAATCAGGCCGACCGTATCGGCGCTATCGGTCGACAGGCCGGTGCCCTCCGACACGAACGACGACGGCAAACGCAGCGGCGTCATGATCGGCGTCGGCGCGACTTCGGTGGTCAGCGGCGTGCTCGAGTCGATCGGTGCGACGTGGAACCAGCCGAGGGCGACGAGGTTGTCGCCCGCATGCTGCGCCAACGCGGCCGTCGACAGACAGGCGGCCAGCGCCGCGGCAAAGATCTTTTTCATGTTGTTGTTTCCTCCACTAGCGGGCGTGCTGCGCCCGCCCGCGCGACACGGCCAGCGCGTAAGCCTGGCCGGCCGGCGAGCGGTGCGGCCGCCTCGTCGAGTTTTGAAAGCGCGCTAGTCCGTCACTGGACGAACGCACCGATCGTGAAGTACGGCGCGGCAGGCGTCGTCATATCGAGGAAGCCGAATACGCCGCCCGAGAACACGAACTTGCCGGTTGGCGTTGCCGCTGCGCCCATGTGCACCGTGGTGACGACGCCCGGCACCGACTGCGTGTAGTCGAGATTGAGCGCCGTGGCGAGCGACGCCTGCGAGGCGTTGAACGGATCGAGCATGGTCGCCTGCAGGCCTTCGAGGGCGGTGGTGCGGTAATCGAACTGGCTGTCGACGCCGATGTATTCGCCGTCCTGCGAGCGCTGACCGATGGCCGCCTGCGGCGCGAGGATCGAGATGCCGGACTCGTCGTCGGCGACCGGGCCTTGCGACGCGCCCTGTGGACTGATGCTCGGCGTCGAGCTGGCGAAGCCGGTGCGCACCAGAATCGGCACCAGCTGATTGCGCAGCTTGCCGACGATCATGTAGCCCTTCGCGGCGGGCGTCGGCGCGAGCGTCGGCTTGGTCTGGCCGACGAAGTTGTCGGTTTCGAACGCGCCGGCGCTGGCGGTGGTTTGCGCGAGGTTGGTGCCCGGCTGCTGGCATTTGCCGGCATTCACGCCGGTGTGGTCGCACTCGGTCCACGAGCCGTCGGGGTTGATCGTGATCTGCGTGTCGACCTGCACCGGCGCGAAATTCTGCGACGGCACCTGGTGATAGCCGAGCTGGTTGTACGTGCCGGCCACTTTGACGATGTCGGTTTCGATCGACGAGAAACCGATGAACGGGTAGTACGGAAATCTGGTATCCGGCACCGCGCCGACTCCAAGCACGCCGCCGAACGAGATTTCCGCGCCCGGAATCGTGCCGCCCGCCACCCCTTCGCCGACGAAGATGCGCGCCGGCCGCGTCGGGTCGAGGCTCGCTCCGTTCAGCTGGAACGCGCACTGGTTGAGCCGGCTGGTGGGCAGCCCGGTTTCCTGCGTGAGCGTGCCATTTGCGGTCAGGCCGGCGCGGGTCGGCTGCACCGAACCCGGACTTTGCGGAATCGGCGATGCAACGTAGGTGACCTGCCAGGTCATTTTCGTCGTATCGAGTTGCAGCCGGATCAGTTCACCGTCGCCGGCGCCGCCGGTGAATACCGTGTCGTAGCCGAGCGCGGCCGGGCACAGCCGGGTGTTCTGCGCCTGAGTGCTGGGCGCGCTGCTGCCACCGTCGCCGCCTCCGCCGCCGCATGCAGCCAGTAGCGGCGCCGCGAGCGCGAGCGCCGCAGGAAATCTCCAGTCCATCCTGCATCTCCTTGATTTTCGTTATCGAGAGGGGCCGGCTCCCTGTCCAGCCGCCTCTGGGTCTTGTTATCTACGGTGAAGCGAGTCGCCCGCTGTGCGCGCGGGCTGCGTCATTTGCTGATCTGCGCGCCGATGCCGAAGTAGGGCATCGAGCTGGTGGTCTGTCCGGGAATCGCCGACGAAGGCGTGATGCCGCCGTTCTCGACTTCGTTGCCGGTGGTTCCCTGCAGCAACACCGCGTACAGACTGCCCGCCGAAATCACGAAGCCGTTCGTGCCGCTCTGCGCATCGGCCGCCGTGACGAGCCCCGGGCTGGCGACGCCGTACTGCAGACCGAAGCCGCTTTCGGCAGCTTGCGTCGACGGGTTGATGAAGGTGCCGGTAGCGCCTTTGATCAGCGTGGCGGTGTATTTGAAGTTCGAGTCCGCGCCGACGTAGCCGCCGTCGATCGCGCCCGACGCGACCGTGCTGGCAGGCGACAGCAGCGCAATGCCGGATTCGTCGTCGAGCACGACGTTGGTCGGATCGGCCACGCCGGTGCGGATGATCAGCGGCACCAGCGCGCCGTTGACCTTGCCGAGGATCATGTTTGCGTTCGCGGAGATCGGTAGCGTCAACGGGATGCCGCCCGGGATGATCAGGTCTTCGACGTGCGCGGTGTTCGGGCCGGTCGTCTGCGGCGCGAGCGCGCTGGTGAAATAGGTGCCCGACGCATTGGCGGTCCACGGCTGGCCGGTCGTCACGCAGGCGCCGGATGGCGACGTGCACGCACCGTTCGCATCGAAGGTTTCGATGCTTTGCGTACCGACGGCCTTATACGTCTTGGTCGGCTGGATGTGGTACATCAGCGAGTTGTAGGTGCCCGCGAGGTCCGACAGGTTGGTGTCGACGGTGGCGAAGCCGATGAACGGATAGAAGTCGAACTTGCGGTCCGGAATCGGGAAGAGCGGCGACGTAAACGGATCGAAGATCAGACCCGTGTACGCGATCTCGGCGCCCGGAATGCCGCCGCCCGCCACCCCTCCCTGACCGACCAGGATCATCGGCGGGTTCAGCGGGTTCGTCACCGTTGTGTACGTGGTGCCGTCATAGGTCGGATTGGTCGGGTTGTGCTGCGGCACCGTGCCGCTGCCCGGCTGCAGGATGAACGCGCAGCGCGTCTGTTCGGCAGTCGGCAGAAAGCCCGCCGGCGGATGCGCGAGATGGCCGGTCACCGTGATGCCGGCGCGCGTCGGCTGGGTGGCGCCCGCCGCGACCGGAATCGGCGATTCGAGCCACGTCAGCTTGTAGCTCATCGCAGTGGCGTCGATGTTCAGGCTCACGATTTCGCCGCTGCCCGCGCCGCCCAGGTAGGTGTTCTTCACGATGTCGGCAGTCGCGGGGCACAGCGCGTTCGCGCTTGGCGTCGACGGCGGCGGACCTTGCACCGGGCAGCTCGGACCCGAGCATTGCGCGGAGTTGATCGCGCCGGGGGTGCCGGAATTGCCACCGCAAGCGATCAGAAACGGGACTGCGGCGAGCGCCGACAGTAAGCCCCTGGAAAAGGCATGCGACATCCTGTTGTCTCCCTTCATGTATTTGTGCGACGTAATTTGGCTTTGCGGTTATTCGGTGTCAATTGAAAGAACCGTCTAAAAAAGGCGATTCAAACAACGACAATTCGCGATAGCGCGAGATGCGGCGGTCGGGAGCGGTCTTTAAAACAGAATGGCGATTTTCGAGGGCGTCATCGGTGCTGATGACAGCGCGCTCAGCCCTGCTGGGCAAGGCAAAAGGCAAAGCCGACAATCATCTACGAACGGGCGTTCGAGAAAAAATCGGGAGTATCCCCAAGCGGCAGTCTCTACTGTTCTTTTGAATCGTGACAGAAGGACTGACCGATTGCGGCTATATAGTGGGATTAAAGCATTAAGAGGAAATACTGAAACGAGCGATGATGCGTAATGCACGTCTCTTTAAAGCCGATTGAAATAAAAAGGCCGGCTTTTGCAAGCCGGCCTCAGGGTCCGAAAAGCGCAGCGGAGCGCGTCGCTGCCCGCGCCGCGCGTCAGCGTTTCAAGCCGCTTGCCTCGTCTGCGCCGATCGCGAGATTCATGCACTGGATTGCCGCGCCGGATGCGCCCTTGCCCAGGTTGTCCAGCCGGCTGACGGTCACGAAGCGCTCTTCGTTGCCGAACACGAACAGGTCGACACGGTTGGTGTCGTTGTTGGCCTGCACATCGAAAAAGCCGGCGTCGAGATTGTCATCCGCATTGAACGGCGCGACGCGCACGAAGGCTTCGCCCTGGTAGTACTCGGCGAACAGGTTCTGCACGTCTTGCGGCGTCACGCGTTTGGCCAGTTGCGACGGCGAGAAATACGTGGTGACCGCGAGGCCCTTGTAGAAGCTGCCGACGATCGGCGTGAATACCGGCGCCGACGCAAGGCCGGTATGCGCGGCCATTTCCGGCAGATGCTTGTGCGTGAGCCCAAGCGCGTACGGACGCGGGCTGTCGAGCTTCGGGTTGCCGCCCGCCTCGTACTCGGCGATCATTTTTTTGCCGCCGCCGCTATAGCCAGTGATCGAATAGCTGTGCGCGTCGAAGCTGCGCGCGACCACGCCGGCATCGACCAGCGGACGCATCGCCAGCACGAACGCCGATGCATGGCAGCCCGGCACCGCGATGCGCTTGCTCGCGCGCACGCGCTCGCGTTGCGCGCGGGTCAGCTCGGGCAGGCCGTACGCCCAGTCGGCGTGTGTGCGGAACGCGGTGCTCGCGTCGATCAGCACGGTGCGGTCGTTGTCGACCAGTGTCGCCGATTCGCGCGACGCGACGTCCGGCAGGCATAGGAACGTTACGTCCGACGCGTTGATCAGGCGGCGGCGCTCGTCGATGTCCTTGCGCTTCGCTTCGTCGATGCGCAGGATTTCGACGTCCGCGCGCTGCGACAGATATTCGAAGATTTTCAGGCCGGTCGTTCCTTCCTGCCCGTCGACAAAAACTTTCGTGCTCATCTTGATCTCGCTTCGTGAAACAGAGGCGCGTTGGCATGCGCCGGGCGTCGATACGCCGGGCGTCGGCGTCGGATTCCGCCGGGCGTCCATGCGCCGGACCGACATTTTAAGACGTATGCCCCGGCGCGCGTGAAAAAACGGTGCGCCTTGTCGATGACATCGGCATGACGAACCCAATGCGAGGCGACAGTCTCGCCTGTCATCGGTGAGCACCGTGCGGTAAGCAGCGTGCATCCGCCATGCCTCGGCGATGCGCGGCGTGTCCGCCGCCAATGTCCGCGCGACTGCTTCGCTAACGTCCGTACTTGACCGTCATACGCGCGGAACCGAGCGTCGCCGTGCTGATTTCATGATCGAACATCAACGCCGGCCGGCCCTGCGCAAGTCGCAGGTCGCTGGTATTCAGCGCATACACGGTGATCACGTAGCGATGCGGTTTGCCGGGCGGCGGACACGGGCCGCCGTAACCGTCGACGTCGAAATCGTTGCGCGCCTCGATTGCGCCGAGCTTGCGCAGAAAGCCCGACGCGCTGGCGTTCTCCGGCAGTTGCGTAAGGTTGGCCGGAATGCCGGCCACCGCCCAATGCCACCAGCCGCGACCGGGCGCGTCGATGTCGTAGACGGTGATCGCAAAGCTGCGTGTGCCGGCCGGCGGATCCTGCCACGACAGCTGCGGCGAGCGGTTCGCACCTTTGCAATCGTCCTGGTCGAACACCTGCGCGGCGGCGACCATGCCGCCGGGCCGCACACTGGTGCTGCCGACCGTGAATACCGGCTGCGCATACGCCGGAGCGTGCAAAAGAAGCAGCGCCGCGGCGCTCGCGACGGCGCATACATCGAACGGCATAGAGCAACGAACTGGAGAGACTCGAACGACCGGGCGACGCACACGCATGTGCCGATTCTCCTGTCACGGGTCAAGGGCGGACTGTCTACAATGCTATTGTCCCTGTTTTATCCCGCGAAGACGAATCGAGTCTAACATTACGTCCGCGTGAGGCTATTCTTGCTAAGGAGACGGTCGGCGGGTGGTGAAATCGGCTATAGTCGGACACTTGCCTGTTTGTGGGGCCGCAGCGAAGCATTTCATTTAGAACTAAAGAATAGTTGCATGGCAGAAGTTTCTGAGCGTGGGTTATCGGGCGAAGGGAGCGCAATGCAAAATCCAATCAGAGTCGTCGTGGCCGACGACCATCCGGTGATTTTGTTTGGCGCCGAGCAGGCGTTGCTCAAGTTCCCGGGTATTCAAGTCGTGGCGCGCGCGCGTCAATCCACGGAGCTCGTCAAAGTGTTGCAAACCGTTGCGTGCGACGTGCTGGTGACCGATCTCGCGATGCCGGGCGGTCAGTACGGCGACGGTCTGCCGCTGATCGGCTATCTGCGCCGCAACTTCCCGGACTTGCCGATCGTCGTGCTAACGATGTTAGAAAACGCTGCGCTGTTAAAGCGTTTGAGCGAGCTCGGCGTGACGTCGGTGGTGAACAAGGCCGACGATCTGAGCCACATCGGCCTGGCCGTGCAGCACGTGGGCCGCCATCTCGAATATATGAGTCCGTCGGTGAAGGCTTCACTCGACACGCTGCGCATGAACGCCGGCGGCAAGAGCGACGAAGTGATCCTGTCCAAGCGCGAACTCGAAGTGGTGCGGTTGTTCGTATCCGGCATGACCATTAAGGAAATTTCTGAGCAACTGAGTCGCAGCATTAAGACGATCAGTACACAGAAAAATACGGCGATGCGCAAACTCGGTCTTGAGCGTGATTCCGAGTTGTTTCAATACGCGCAAAGCAACGGCTTGATGAATTTATCCTCTTACGCACCCGGTGATCCGCGTGAGAATTCCGAGCGTGACTCGACAGACGAGTCTTAAAGTCGAGTCGGAAATCTCCGTGCGAATTTGCCGCTAATTACGCTAGCAAACAAAAAAGCCGCATGTCGGTAATCGACATGCGGCTTTTGTCGTTTGCCGGAATGGCCGGCGAAACTTATTGCGGTGCGGCGGTTGCGCCACCGTGCGCAGCCGACCACTCGGCCGGCGCGTGCAGGAACTTCTCCACTTCGTCGAGCGTCTTCGTCTCGAAATAGCCCGACTGCTTCGCGACGCGCAGCACATCCCACCAGGTGGCGAGCGCGTGCAGATCGACGTCGATGTCTTTCAGCACCGACACGCTTTCCTTGAAGATGTTGTAGTGGAACAGCACGAAGCAGTGATTCACCTTGGCGCCCGCGGTGCGCAGCGCATTGATGAAGTTGATCTTGCTGCGGCTGTCGGTGGTCAGGTCTTCGACCAGCAGCACGCGCTGACCTTCAGTCAGCAAACCTTCGATCTGCGCGTTACGGCCGAAACCCTTCGGCTTCTTGCGCACGTATTGCATCGGCACCATCAGGCGGTCCGACAGCCATGCGGCGAACGGAATGCCGGCGGTTTCGCCGCCGGCCACCGCGTCGATCTGCTCGTAGCCGACGTCGCGCAGGATGGTGGTTTCGGCCATTTCCATCAGGCCGCGACGCACGCGCGGATACGAGATCAGCTTGCGGCAGTCGATATAGACGGGGCTCGCCCAGCCGGACGTGAAGATGTACGGTTTTTCTGCGTTGAAGTGCACCGCCTGAACTTCGAGCAGCATTTTGGCGGTCGTGTCGGAGATCGTCTGGCGATCGAAGCCTGTCATGGGCGAATCCTTGGGTGTCAGCGGAAGGGCGGGCGCGCGGCCCGATGGCGCAGCAAACGGAGCGTTTCGCATTCTGGCGTGCGTGCCCGGCATGACCCATGCCGGGACGCCGTGATTTGGTGCCTGCGGCGGCGCGCTGCCGAAGCGGCAACCGTTGCCAAAGCCGCGCATCAACCACGCGCGAGATGCGGAACACGCGCCATCCGCCGAAAAGCGGACCGATGCTGCGCGCGTAGCCCGCGATTTTACCCGATTCAGCCTTCTCCGACGAGCCGTCCGTGCGGGCTGGGCGCGTCGCGCTCATTTTTTGGCACGCTTGTGACGCACCCGCGTGGCTATTACACTCTCGCGACTTTCGCGGCCGGCCCGGCCGCGTTGCGCACCCGGCTGCCGCAACGCGCGCAGCGCCCGTCCAAGGATCCCTCCGATGAACGCTGTCACTCCCGATACCGCCGATCCCGGCGCCCGTCCCGGCTACGCGGCCCGTGCGCTGCTCGCGTCGGCGCTCGGCTATGCGATGGACGGTTTCGACCTGCTGATTCTGGGCTTTATGCTGCCGGCCATTGCGGCCGATCTGCATCTGTCGCCGACGCAGGCAGGCGCGCTGGTCACCTGGACCCTGATCGGCGCGGTGGCCGGCGGACTGGTGTTCGGCGTGTTGAGCGACCATTTCGGCCGGGTCCGCATGCTGACGTGGACGATCCTGCTGTTTGCCGTGTTCACCGGCCTGTGCGCGCTCGCCCAAGGCTATGCGGATCTGCTCGTGTATCGCACCATCGCCGGCATCGGGCTGGGCGGCGAATTCGGCATCGGCATGACGCTGGTCGCGGAGGCGTGGCCGGCCGCGCAACGCGGGCGCGCGTCGTCGTATGTCGGGCTCGGCTGGCAGGCGGGCGTGCTGGCCGCTGCGCTGCTCACGCCGCTGCTGCTGCCGGTGGTCGGCTGGCGCGGCATGTTTGCGATCGGGCTGTTGCCGGCGGTGGTGTCGTTCGCGGTGCGGCGGCGTGTCGAGGAGCCTGAGCTGTTCACCGAACGGGCGGCGCGCAACACGCGCAAGCAGCCTTTGAAGCTGCTGGTGGTCGACGCCCGCGCGCGGCGCGCGAGTCTCGGCGTGGCGATTCTGTGCTCGGTGCAGAACTTCGGCTACTACGGCCTGATGATCTGGCTGCCGAGCTATCTGTCGAAAACCTTCGGCTATTCGCTGACCCGCTCAGGCCTGTGGACCGCGGTCACCGTGCTCGGCATGGCCGCCGGCATCTGGTTGTTCGGTGTCGCGGCAGACCGCATCGGTCGCAAGCCGGCGTTTCTGTTTTATCAGGCGGGTGCCGTGGCGATGGTGTTCGTATACGCACACCTGAATACCCCTTACGCATTGCTGATCGGCGGGGCGGTGATGGGCGTATTCGTCAACGGCATGATCGGCGGCTATGGGGCGTTGATCTCCGAGCTGTATCCGACCGAGGCGCGCGCCACCGCGCAGAACGTGCTGTTCAACCTTGGCCGTGCGGTCGGCGGTTTCGGGCCGGTGGCGGTCGGCGCACTGGCGGCGCGCTTTTCGTTCGGCGCGGCGCTCGGCTTGCTCGCGTCGATTTACGTACTCGACATCGTCGCGACCTTGCTGCTGATTCCGGAACGCCGCGGCAGCGCGCTCGAATGATGCGCCCAATGCACTAATGGCACGCCGACAATGTGATTGATGCGTTGCGGCAGGTTCAGCGCGATCGGTTGAGCCAAGTATTTGAAGCATGCTGGAAAGCACGCCATATCGCATCGCAGCATAGGCGCTTCCGGTTGCATTCGTTGCGCAGTCTTGCGTCAGCTTCGACGTTTCGGCATCCATACGGGGTGTACACTAACCGCCCCGAAATCGCTCGCGTTGCCCCGTCTTCCCGCTTCAGGTCGATCGCTGTGCGCCCGACTGGCGCACGCGAGAACCGTTGCAGTCGACCCCTCGTCGATCAGGAAACGCCGCAGGTTGGCTTGCGAGCCGGGACCGATTTTTTCACGTCTCGCAGGCAAAAAAATGGACGAACAACTGAAGCAAAGCGCTCTCGCATATCACCAGAATCCGCGGCCCGGCAAGATTTCGATCACGCCGACCAAGCCGCTGTCGAACCAGCTCGATCTGTCGCTGGCGTACTCGCCCGGTGTTGCCGCAGCCTGCATGGCGATTTTCGACGAGCCGCTCGACGCGCAGAAGTACACGTCGCGCGGCAACCTCGTGGGGGTCGTGACCAACGGCACCGCGGTGCTGGGTCTTGGCAACATCGGCCCGCTTGCCGCCAAGCCGGTGATGGAAGGCAAAGGCTGCCTGTTCAAGAAGTTCGCGGGCATCGACGTGTTCGACATTGAACTGAACGAGTCCGACCCGGACAAGCTCGTCGAAGCGATCGCCATGCTCGAGCCGACGCTCGGCGGCATCAACCTCGAAGACATCAAGGCGCCGGAATGCTTCTACATCGAGAAGAAGCTGCGCGAGCGCATGAAGATTCCGGTCTTCCACGACGATCAGCACGGCACCGCGATTATCGCGTCGGCGGCGATCCTGAACGGCCTGAAGGTGGTCGGCAAGAAGCTCGAAGACGTGACGCTGGTCTGCTCGGGCGCGGGCGCGGCGGCGATCGCCTGTCTCGACCTGCTGGTGAACCTCGGTCTGCAGAAGAACAACATTCTCGTCACCGACTCGAAAGGGGTGGTGTACGAAGGGCGCGGCAATCTCGACCCGTCGAAGGCGCGCTATGCGGCCAACACCGAAGCGCGCACGCTGGCCGATGCGATCAAGGGCGCCGACGTGTTCCTCGGCTGCTCGAGCGCCGGCGTGCTGAAGCCTGAGATGGTCAAGGAAATGGGTACGGCCCCGCTGATTCTCGCGTTGGCCAACCCGGAGCCGGAAATTCGCCCGGAAGAAGCGAAGAAGGTGCGGCCGGACTGCATCGTCGCGACTGGCCGTTCGGACTATCCGAATCAGGTCAACAACGTGCTGTGCTTCCCGTTCATTTTCCGCGGTGCGCTCGACGTCGGCGCGACGACCATCACCGAGGAAATGAAGCTCGCCTGCGTGCGCGCGATTGCCGAGCTCGCGGAAGAAACCGATCAGGGCGACGAAGTCGCGAAGGCATACGAAGGCCATTCGCTCGAGTTCGGCCCCGAGTATCTGATTCCGAAGCCGTTCGATCCGCGCCTGATCATCAAGATCGCGCCGGCGGTGGCGCAGGCCGCGATGGATTCCGGCGTCGCGACGCGCCCGATCAAGGACATGGACGCGTACCGCGAGGAGCTCGGCGCGACCGTGTACCGCACCGGCCTCGTGATGCGCCCGGTGTTCGCCGCGGCGAAGTCGCAGCCGGCGCGCATCGTGTTCGCCGAAGGCGAAGACGAGCGCGTGCTGCGCGCCGCGCAGTTCGTGCTGCTCGAGAAGATCGCGCGGCCGATCCTGATCGGCCGTCCGTCGGTGATCGAGATGCGCCTGAAGAAGATGGGCTCGAAGCTGAAGTGCGGCGAAGACTTCGAGGTCGTCGATCCGGAAGACGATCCGCGTTATCAGAAGTGCTGGCAGGCGTATCACGAGATCGGTGCGCGCGAAGGCGTGACGCCGGAAGTCGCGAAGGCGGCGATGCGCAAGTTCAACACGCTGATCGGCGCGATTCTCGTGCGTCTGGGCGACGCGGACGGCATGATCTGCGGCATGATCGGCCAGTACCACGGACACCTGAAGTACATCGAGCAGGTGCTCGGCAAGGCGAAAGACGTCGGCAACTATGCGGCGATGAACCTGCTGATGCTGCCGGGCCGCAATCTGTTTATCTGCGATACGTACGTGAACGAATGCCCGACCGCTGAAGAGCTGGCCGACATGACCTTGCTCGCGGCGCGCGAAATCGAGAAGT
>DATLOW010000220.1:0-14834 GCA_035536055.1 Paraburkholderia sp.
CCCGGACCCTGCGGAATCGACACGTAGCCGCCGTCGTATTTGAAGACCTCGGGGTTCTTGATGTAGTCGAGCAGGTCGTTGCCCTGGTTGTAGTGAATGCCAAGGCTCTGTTCCTGAATGAACGCGTTGTAGCTGACCGCATCGATCTGCAGGCAGGTGGCGAGCGCGATCGGGCCGAGCGGGCAGTGCAGCGCGACCGCGACGTCGTACGCTTCGGCCATCGACGCGATCTTGCGGCATTCGGTAATGCCGCCCGCGTGCGAAGCATCCGGCTGGAGGATGTCGACATAACCGCCGGCCAGAATGTGCTTGAAGTCCCAGCGTGAATACAGACGCTCGCCGAGCGCGATCGGCGTGCTGGTCTGGTTGACGATGTCGCGCAACGCTTCGACGTTTTCCGACAGCACCGGCTCTTCGATGAACATCAGCTTGTACGGGTCGAGTTCTTTGGCGAGCACCTTGGCCATCGGCTTGTGCACGCGGCCGTGGAAGTCCACGCCGATGCCGACGTTCGGCCCGACCGCTTCGCGCACCGCGGCGACGTTGTTGATCACGCCTTGCACCTTGTCGAAGGTGTCGATGATCTGCAGCTCTTCGGAGCCGTTCATCTTGATGGCCTTGAAGCCGCGTTCGACCACCGCGCGCGCATTGTTCGCGACGTCGCTCGGCCGGTCGCCGCCGATCCACGAATACACCTTGATCTTGTCGCGCACCTGACCGCCGAGCAGCGCATGCACCGGCACGCCGTGGAATTTGCCCTTGATGTCCCACAGCGCCTGGTCGACGCCGGCGATCGCGCTCATCGAGATCGGGCCGCCGCGATAGAAACCGGCGCGGTACATCACCTGCCAGTGGTCTTCGATCAGGCGTGGGTCTTTGCCGATCAGGTAATCCGACAGTTCGTCGACCGCCGCCGCGACCGTATGCGCACGGCCTTCGACCACCGGCTCGCCCCAGCCGACGAGGCCTTCGTCGGTTTCGATCTTCACGAAGCACCAGCGCGGCGGGACGATGAAGGTTTCGATGCGGGTGATTTTCATGGCGGCGTCTCCTCTAATTGCGGCCGGGGTCGGTGGGCGGACAGCTCGAAGTCCGGGGAGCCACATGCTACAACAAAACCGCCTTTAAAATACTATTAATAGTATTATTCGAGCGGATTTCGGCATGGCGCGCGGGCGGGTACGGGCCTTTGCGGAGCCTTTGCGAACCATTGCGGGCCCTCGTGAGCCATCGCGAGCCGTTGCGGTCACAGGCGCGCGGTCGCACGCGCTTGCCTGCGCTTACATGCCGCGCCGGATGCCGGATAATCGCGCGTCACCCCGTCGAGCGTCGACGATCGAACCACCAAGCGCCGCGGCGCCGGAGAACAGCTATTCAGCGAGACCTGCACGGCCGCGTCGCCTTTTTGCTGGCCACCGCGATTCTGCGCGGCGACTACGCGCCCGAATCGATCCTGCCGCGCGAAGCGGAATTGATGGAAGCGTTCGGCGTGAGCCGCACGGTACTGCGCGAAGCGTTGCGCACGCTGACGTCGAAAGGGCTGATCGAATCGCGGCCGCGGGTCGGCACGCGGGTGCGGCCTAAGCTCGCGTGGAATCTGCTCGACGTCGACGTGCTCGACTGGTACTCGCGGGTCGCACCGCCGATGGAATTCGCGCTGAAGCTGCAGGAGATGCGCGAGATGATCGAACCGTACGCCGCGGGCCTCGCGGCCGCATCGCATGACGGCACGAGCTTCGGTGCACTGGCCGGCGCGCATCAGGCGATGGTCGATGCGCGCAATGTCGACGAGTGGGTGCGCGCGGATCTCGAGTTCCATCTGAGTGTGCTGGCCGCGTGCAGCAACGAACTGCTGATACCGCTTGGCACGCTGATCGAGCGCACGCTGGAGGCGCAACTGCGCCTGAACGCGAAGCGCGCCGACGTGTTCAATGCGTCGCTCGACGAACATACGGCGGTGTTCGAAGCGATCCGCGACCGCGATGCGCCGCGCGCCCGCGCGGCGATGGCGGCGCTGCTCGGTGTGACGCGCGGACGCATCGAAGGGTGAGGTGTCGCCGGTGCATGCGGTTCGTCCGGATCGCATCGCCGCGCGCCCGCGTCACACTATTCGCACAGGTGCGTTTCGTATAATCGCGCGATGACCAAACCCCACTTCGACGAGCGCTTCGGTTTCTTGATCTCGGACGTCGGCCGCCTGTGCGGCAAGCGTTTCGACGATCTCGCGAAATCGTCGCTAGACCTGACGCGTGCGCAATGCCGCGTGCTCGCGTACCTGTCGCACTATGGCGACATCAATCAGGCACGCCTCGCGGATCTGCTCGACGTGGCGCCGATTTCGGCGGCGCGGTTGCTGGACCGCATGGAAGAGGGCGGCTGGATCAAACGGCTCGACAATCCGGACGACCGGCGCGAAAAGCAGATCCGTTTGACGAAGAAGGCCGAGCGCTCGCTCGACAACGCACGCAAGGTCGGCGACGAAATCGCCAGGGAAGGCCTGCAGGGTTTAAGCGCGCAGGAAGCGCAGCAGCTGATCAAGCTGCTGCAGAAGGTGCGCATCAATCTGACGAAGATCGTCGACAGCGAAAAGTAAGGCCAGCAACGGTTGCGTTGCGGCGACCACAGCCGCGCGCAGCACGGGGGGCGCCGCCACGCACTACGTTCCCAGCGAAGCCGTCAGGAAATCGACGAACACGCGCACGCGCGCCGACATCTGATGCCGCGGCGAATACACCGCGAACACATCGGCATCAGGCGTGCGGTACTCAGGCAGCACATGCACCAGCATGCCGGTGCGCAGATAGTCGACGATGTCCCACTCGGCGCGCATCAGGATGCCGTGCCCTTCCAGCGCCCACTTCACCGCAATCTCCCCATCGTTGGTGGTCAAGTTGCCGCGCACGCGCACCGTGGCGGTTTTCTGCGCGGTGCCGCGGCCGCTCGTCAGGCGCCAGATGCCGTAGCCATCATCGCCCTGGCGAATGCCGATGCAGTTGTGATGCACGAGGTCGGCAGGCGTCTTCGGCATCCGATGCTGCGCGAGGTAAGCCGGCGCCGCGCACAGCAGACGCCGGTTCGGCGCGACGCGGCGCGCGATCACCCGCGCATCCGGCGGCTCGCCGAAACGCACGCACACGTCGTAGGTATCGCTGCTGATCGGCGGCGGGTCGACCGATAGCTGCAACTGCACATCCACCTGCGGATAGCGCTGCACGAAGCGCGAAATCACCGGCGCGACATGGCTGCGGCCGAAGCCGAGCGTCGCATTCACGCGCAGCAGCCCCTTCGGCGCGGCGCGCGCGCCGCCCAGCAGCTGCGCGAGCTCATCCATCTCGCCGAGGATGCGGCGCGCGTGCGTCAGATAGATCTCGCCTTCGGCCGTCAGGCTCATACGGCGCGTGGTGCGGTTCACCAGCGGCACGCCGGCGCGCGTTTCCATCTGCGCGAGGTGCTTGCTGACGGCTGCCGTCGAAATGCCGAGCTCGCGCGCCGTCGCGGTCAGGCTGCCGCGCCCGGCCAGCACCGAGAAAAATGCGAGGTCTTCGGGTTGTACCGATCCACTCATGTCCGCTGCAGATTGTTAACTTGCGGTTAAAGGTGGTTTAAGTCTAGCAGCGCATGAATCGCGCGTCGAATCTCTACCATTGATTCAACGTCCAACTATTTCGGAGACACATCAGCATGAAGACCTATCGCATCGCGACGATTCCCGGCGACGGCATCGGCAAGGAAGTCGTGCCCGCCGGCCAGCAGGTGCTCGAAGCGCTGGCCGCACGCAGCGACACGTTTCGCTTTGAATTCGAAAACTTCGGCTGGGGCGGCGATTATTACCGCGAGCACGGCGTGATGATGCCCGCCGACGGCCTCGACGCGCTGCGCAACAAGGATGCGATTCTGTTCGGCTCGGCCGGCGACCCGCACATTCCCGATCACATCACGCTGTGGGGCCTGCGCCTGAAGATCTGCCAGGGCTTCGACCAGTACGCGAACGTGCGGCCGACGCGCATCCTGCCCGGCATCGACGCGCCGCTGAAGCGCTGCAAGTCGGCCGATCTCGACTGGGTGATCGTGCGCGAGAACTCCGAAGGCGAATACGCCGGCATCGGCGGCCGCGCGCACCAGGGCCACCCGATCGAAGTGGCCACCGACGTATCGATGATGACGCGCGCCGGCGTCGAGCGCGTGTTGCGCTTCGCGTTCCGCCTTGCGCAATCGCGGCCGCGCAAGCTGCTGACGGTGATCACGAAGAGCAACGCACAGCGTCACGCGATGGTGATGTGGGATGAAATCGCGCTGCAGGTGTCGCGCGAGTTCCCGGACGTCAAGTGGGACAAGGAACTGGTCGACGCGGCCACGGCGCGGATGGTGAATCGTCCGGCGTCGCTCGATACGATCGTCGCGACCAATCTGCACGCGGACATTCTCAGCGATCTGGCCGCGGCACTGGCCGGCAGTCTCGGCATTGCACCCACCGCGAATCTCGATCCGGAGCGCCGCTATCCGTCGATGTTCGAGCCGATCCACGGTTCCGCGTTCGACATTATGGGCAAGGGCCTCGCGAATCCGGTCGGCACGTTCTGGTCGGTGGTGATGATGCTCGAGCACCTCGGCGAAAACGAAGCCGCCAAACTGGTGATGAACGCGGTCGAGCACGTGACCGCGGACCCGTCGCTGCATACCGGCGATCTGGGCGGCAAGGCGACCACGGTGCAGGTGACCGAAGCGGTGTGCAAGCACATCGCGGCGCATGCGGGCACGGCGTTGGCCGCATAAGGCAGCAACGCAGCGGCACAGCAACGCAGCGGCACAGCAACGCTGTCACGCAGTGAAGCAACGTGACGGCGTGCCGTGCCGTGCCGGCAAGGTCGCACATGCCGCTGCCGCGCCGGCTGCCGTCGCAGCCATACCTCGACACACCACACAAGCACAAACACAAACGCGCCGGATGCGCCGCATCACGGCGCGGCTAACCGGAGACAGTGATGGTCGACTTACAGGCCCGCGTGGTACGCAAGCTCACCTGGCGCATCCTGCCGTTCGTGATGCTGCTGTATTTCGTCAGCTTCCTCGATCGCGTGAATGTCGGCTTCGCCGCGCTTTCGATGAACAAGGCGATCGGACTTTCGCCGACGATGTTCGGCCTCGGTGGCGGCATCTTCTTCCTCGGCTACTTCCTGTTCGAGGTGCCGTCGAACCTGATTCTGAACAAGGTCGGTGCGCGCATCTGGATCGCGCGCGTGATGATCACGTGGGGTCTCGTATCGGCTGCGGCGGCGTTCGCCAGCGGCCCGACGTCGTTCTACGTGCTGCGCTTTATGCTGGGCGTCGCGGAAGCGGGTTTCTTCCCGGGCATCATCCTTTATCTGAGCCAGTGGTTCCCGGCGCGCCAGCGCGCGGTGGCCGCGGCGGCGTTTATGGCGGCCGCGCCGCTATCGAGCGCGATCGGCTCGCCAATCTCCGGTGCGTTGATGGAACTGCCGAGCTTCGGCGGTCTCGCCAACTGGCAGTGGCTCTTCATCATCGAAGCGATTCCGGCCGTGCTGCTCGGCTTCGCGGTGCTCAAGGTGATGATCGACAAGCCCGAACAGGCGCCATGGCTCGCACCCGACGAACGCGACTGGCTCGTCAACACGCTGCGCGAAGAAAGCCGCGCACGCGGTCAACACGCCGGCCATACGGCGGGTGCGCTGCGCGCGCTAGCCGACCCGCGCGTGCTGGTGATGGCGCTGATCTACTTCGGCACGTCGGCGGGGCTTTACACGCTCGGCTTGTGGGCGCCGCAGATCATCAGGCAGTTCGGCTTCAGCGCGTTCGGCACCGGCTTGCTGAACGCGATTCCGAACGTGCTCGCGGTGGTCGGCATGATCGTGTGGGCGCGCCGCTCGGACCGCAAGAACGAACGCACGTGGCACATCATCATTCCGTGCGTCGCGGCCGGGCTCGGGCTTGCGTTCGCGGGCATCGCGCAGAGCGTGGTCGAGGTGGTGCTCGCGCTGGTGATCGTCAACGTCGGTATTAGTGCCGCGAAGGCGCCGCTGTGGGCAATGCCCGCTTCGTTCCTGTCCGGCGCCGGCGCGGCGGCCGGCATCGCGATGATCAACTCGATCGGCAATCTCGGCGGCTTCGTCGGGCCGTTCGTGATCGGCTGGCTGAAGTCGCAGACCGGCGGCTATGCAGCCGGACTGTACGTGGTCGCCGCGTTCCTTGGGTTATCCGCGGTACTCACGCTGATGATGAGCCGGCGCAGCGAGCGCGCGGCAGCCGTGGGCAGCACACCGCTGTAACGCTCGGCGGTAAGCGGCGCAGCGGCGGCGTCACTTGCCGCAGCGCGCCGCCTGCATCTGTTCGAACGCATCGACGATCCGCTCGACGAAGCCGTTCTTGTGCGCCAGCACGCCATCGGCGGCTTCGCGATGCACCAGCATCGTTGCGTTGGCTTCGAACACCAGCACGCGTCCGTCCGGCAGCACCGTGTAGTCGACGCCACCATAGTCGAGATCGAGGCGCTGTGCGACGGCGGCGAGCGCGTCGGTGGCACGCGCGCCGAGTGCGGCGCGCGGGTCTTCCAGAAAGCGCCGTTCTTCGTCGAGCTTCCACGGATGTGCCAGCATGTCCGCCGAAAAATAATGGACCATCCATTGCGGCGAGATCGCCAGGTGGTAAGGCAGCGGCACACGGTCGACGAATACGCTGCGGTACTTCCGGTAGTGTCCGTCCGCACTTTGATAGTTGCGGAACATCGTCAGATAGCACGGCGCGTTCATCTGTTGCACGGCGGGCCACAGCGTATCGAGCGAGTCGTGCAGCGTCAGGCCTTCGCCACCATGGGTCGCGAGCGGCCGCAATAGCAGCGGAAAGCCGAGACGGCCCTGCACGATCTGTTCGAACAGCGCGTCGCTCGACTGCGGCGGGCCGTCGAGCCGCATGCACGGCGCGGTCAGTACGTCGTCGAGGCCGGCCAGCAATTGCGGCAACAGATGGCGCTGCGTGCGCATCACAGCCGCTGGGCGATTCAGCAGCGGGCGGCGGCTGCGCTGCGTGAACGCGTCGAGACGCGGCATCAACGGTTGTGCGATGTCCGGCTCGCCGATCGCGTTGAACACGAGGTCGTGCGGCGGCAACTGGAAGTCTTCGGCATCGCTCGCGTAGTCGATCGCGTATTTGATCCGGTAGCTCGTTTGCGTCGGCAGCAGCGTGTCGAACGGGATATTGCCCGAGCCGCGGCCCGCGCACAGGATCAGCACGCGGCGTGTGGG
The DNA here is from genome assembly GCA_035536055.1 of Paraburkholderia sp. Classification (GTDB taxonomy): domain Bacteria; phylum Pseudomonadota; class Gammaproteobacteria; order Burkholderiales; family Burkholderiaceae; genus Paraburkholderia. The sequence continues at coordinate 7,257 of DATLOW010000220.1, forward strand.
CGTTTCGCAAGGTTCGACGAACACGCGCTGCAAGCTGTACGCGCGGTCGCGGTGAAGGTGCGCTTCGTCCTGCCGGTTCAGCAGCTCGAGCACGGCGGCCAGGTTCTGGTGCGCCATTGCCAGATCGGGCGCGAAACTCACGGTGTGCCGGTACCAGTGCACGGCCGCCTCGTGATTGCCGCGCATGAAGTACGCGGTAGCGAGGTTGTAAAGCGGCAGCGCCGTCAGCAGCGCGACCGATGCTACCGCTACGTCTTGTGCGGTGGACGCAACCGTATTGAACGTCTCGACTGCGATCCGATGGGCCAGCGCGCCATTAGGATCGCCGGCTTCGTCGAGTGCATCGGCGTGCGCCGCATGCAGTGCCGGGTTCAGCGGGTCGGCATCGAGCGCGGCGGCGAGCCTTGCGACCAGGCCGTGCGCGGCGGCGGACGGCTGCGACGCACGCGGCGCCTCAGACACTTGCAGCGCTTGCGCGGCGACCACGCCCTGCGTTTGCTCGCCCGCGCGCGGCGCACCCTCATCCGCCGTAACGGTGGTATCGGCAAAAGACGCCATCTCGATCCTTCTTTCGAAAGCCAGCTGAAACATTGCGGCGACGAGCGCATATGCCCGCGCACGCGCGACGACCCATACCTTATGACCGGCGCCCCACACAGGCTTCGTGGAACAGGCACGCATTCGGCCCTCTGTTTCGGCATTTGCGCAAGCGCCTGCACTGATATGTTCATCACTGGCATCTCGCGCGCGTTGCGCCGGCTGCCGACGCCTGCATCCTTCCTTGCGCAACTTCCGATATGAAACTGAACGCGCTGAATTTCTCCGGCGGCCCTGGTGCGCTGCCTGAATCGGTCCTCGAACAGACCCGCGACGCGATCATCGCACTGCCGGACACCGGCATGTCGGTGCTCGGCATGAGCCATCGGTCCGACTGGTTTCGCGCGGTGCTCGACGAGGCGGAGCAGAACCTGCGGCACCTGCTAGGCGTATCGGACGACTACGCGGTGACCTTCCTGCAAGGTGGCAGCAGCCTGCAATTCGCGATGATCCCGATGAACTTCGCGGCGCGCGCGGATGCGCCGCCCGAGTATGTGAGTACCGGCTACTGGAGCGCGAAGGCCACCACCGAGGCGGCAAAGGTTACCGAGCGCAACATCATTTGGGATGGCGGTGCAACCGGCTACCGCACCCTGCCGGATCTGCAGGCGCTCGGCGTCGCTCCGTCGGCGGCCTATCTGCACTACGTATCGAACGAAACCGTGGAGGGTTTGCAGTTTCCTGACTGCGAGCAGGGCGCGATTGCTGCGCCGCTGATCGCCGACATGTCGTCGGATTTCCTGTCGAAGCCGATCTGCACGGCGGCGTATTCAATGATCTACGCGCACGCGCAAAAAAATCTCGGTCCGGCCGGCGTGACGGTCGCGCTGATCGAGCGCGCGCTACTGGATCGGATTCCCAACGGATTGCCGGCGATTCTCGATTTCCGCACCCACGTGCTGCACAGCTCGAACTACAACACGCCGCCGGTCTTCGCGATTTACGTGCTGATGCTGGTTACGCGCTGGCTGCGCGACGACATCGGTGGCTTGCATGCGATGCAAACTATTAACGAGCGCAAGGCTCAGCGCCTTTACGACACGCTCGATACGCTCGGCGACGCGGTGACGGTTCATGCGCAGCCGCGCTGGCGCTCGCGTATGAATGTCGCGTTTACCTTCGGTGACAGTCGGCTCGATCGGGCTTTCATTCGCGTCGCACGCGAGCAGGGCCTCACCGGTCTGGAAGGGCACCGGTCGATCGGCGGCTTGCGCGCCTCGCTGTACAACGCGGTTGGTGAAGCGGCGGTCGAACGGCTCGCCGCGGCGCTGACCGAGTTCAGCCTGCAGCACGTCTAGGTCTGCTCCCACTTATTGCCGGGTTATGGCGTCGGTTTGCTGCGAGGCGGCCGTGAGCCATTGCGTAAGCGTGGCTTAAACCAACGCACACGATCTTTGCGTGCCACGCGCCCCCTTTTGACGATGCCTGACAATGCGCGTGCGCAGCGGTTTCATGCCGCAAGGCCGAGCAATAGGATGCCGAACTGCTCGTGATTTATGCAATGCACTGGAATATTCGGGGGTTTCTTGCTGTTTTCGTATCTGATAATGGCAAGATAAGTCTTTCGTGGTAAATGTGGCGCGATCATGCGGCGCTAGCCGGCAAGATGGAGCGCTTATCGCAAAGCACCACAGTTGCTGCCCCGACCATCAGGAACAATTTGCATGGCCTTCGACGACTTTACCCGCTTCGAACACGCTGGATGGGAGCGCACCGCCGACGTGTATCAGGCAACCTTCGGCGACGTCACACGGCAGTCCAGCGGCGCATTGCTCGATGCACTGGGTGTCGGTGCCGGCACGCGATTCCTTGACGTGGCAACGGGTCCCGGCTACGTCGCCGGACTCGCCGCGCAGCGCGGCGCGCAGGCGCTTGGCGTGGACTTTGCACAGGCGATGATCGACGCGGCGACGCACGCTTATCCGGACGCGGCGTTCCGGCTCGGCAGCGCCGACGCACTGCCGTTCGACAACGACAGCTTCGACGCGGTGGGTATCAGCTTCGGCATCTTGCATTTCGCGGATCCCGACAAGGCGCTCGCCGAAGCGTGGCGCGTGCTGCGGCGCGGCGGCAAGATCGCTTTCACGGCATGGGCAGTGCCAGAGCGGGCGGTGGGTTTCGGCATGACGCTGAACGCGCTCAAAACCTATGGGAAGATGGACGTCCCGCTGCCGCCAGGTCCGCCCTTCGAACGCTTCAGCGACTGGAACGAGTGCAAACGTACATTGCTCGAGGTCGGATTCAGCGAACCTCACGTCGCGGAAGTCAGTCAGATGCTTCATACGCGTGCACCGGAAACCGTCTTTCATATGTTGCTCGGTGGCGTGCGTATGGCAGCATTGCTGAGAGCACAAACGCCGCAGGCCCTCGTGTCGATCGAGCAGTCGATCTTGCAACAGTGCGCACCGTATCGAACGGGCGACGACATCCGGGTACCGATGCCTTGCGTGCTGGCGTGCGCAAAAAAGCCATAAAACTGCTTGGAGCAACGTGATGAAGCGCATGCACATTCATGTTTCAGTCGAGGATCTTGCAGAGAGCATCCGCTTCTACAGCGCGATGTTCGGCGGCGTCGAGCCGACCGTGCGCAAGGACGACTACTGCAAATGGGAACTCAGCGATCCCGCGGTGAACTTTGCGATATCGCAGCGTCTGGTGAGATCGGGCGTCGACCATTTCGGTATTCAGGTCGAGACCGAAGAGGAACTGATGGAGGTGCGCAACCGTTTCGCGCTGGCGGAAATTGCCGAAGACGGCGCGGTAGGCGGCGAGTACGGCTATGCGCTGCCCGACCGCTCATGGACCGTCGATCCGCAGGGCGTCGCATGGGAAGCGTTCTGCGCGCGCGAAGGCACGCCGCCGATCGGTCAGCCGCGCCGCGAAGAGGCGCCCGAGGCGTCGCACGCCGCGCTGTGCGGCCCGCAATCGGCCGTGACGATCCCGTTCAGGCGGCGCCGCTGAGCGCGCCGGGCACCAGCACGTAGCCTTCCATCAGCCGCCGCGCGCTGCGGCTCATCACCACTTTCGTTACCGCCCAGTCGCCGTCGCGCAACTGGGCCTGCGCGCCAACCGCAAGGCTGCCCGACGGGTGGCCGAAACGCACCGTGCCGTCCGCGCGTGCCGCGACCCGGTTGACGAGCGTGCCGGGAATCGCGGCTGCCACCGCGATGGCGATCGCGCCGGTGCCGGTCATCGCGTGATGCAGTTTGCCCATCGAGAAAATGCGTGCGTTCACGTCGAGCGAGGTCGCGTCGACGGGCTTGCCGCTCGACGCTGTATAGCTTGCCGGTGGCGCGACGAAGGCCAGCTTCGGCGTGTGCGGGCGCGACTGCGTGGCTTCCTCGGCGGAACGCGCGAGGCCCATGCGCACCGCGGCATGCGCGCGGATCGCCTCGGCTTGCGCAAGCAGCGCCGGGTTGCCGTTCACGTCGCGTTGCAGTTCGGTGCCGCTCAGGCCGAGCGTTTTCGCATCGATAAAGATTGCCGGGTTGCCCGCGTTGATCATCGTCATTTCGACGGCGCCGACGCCGGGCACGTCGAGCGTATCGGCGGCGTTGCCGGTCGGGAACATCGCCGCGCCGGCGGCTTCCGGATCGCCGTCGCCGGCCGGGTCGAGGAACTCGATGCTGATTTCGGCGGCGGGGAAGGTGACGCCATCCAGTTCGAAATCGCCTTCTTCGACGACTTCACCGTCGCGCATCGGCACGTGCGCGATGATTTTTGCGTTGATGTTGGCTTGCCAGATGCGCACCGTGGCGATGCCGTCGCGCGGCGCGGCGACGAGGCCTTGCGCGATGGCGAACGGGCCGACCGCGGCAGTCAGGTTGCCGCAATTGCCGGACCAGTCGATTACCGGCTTGTCGATCGCCACCTGGCCGAAGCGGTAGTCGACGTCGCAATCGGCGCGCGACGACGGGCCGATGATGACCACCTTGCTGGTGCTCGAGGTTGCGCCACCCATGCCGTCGATGTGCTGGCCATAAGGGTCGGGGCTGCCGATTACGCGCAGCAGCATGCGGTCGCGCAGCGCGGGGTCGGCGGGCAGCCATTCGGGCTTGAAGAATACGCCTTTGCTGGTGCCGCCGCGCATGTAGACGGCCTGGATTTTCGATTGCGGCAAGAGGGGCTCCTCGACATGGGTGGGCGGTGCTAGCGATACGGCGGACACCGCCCCGGATGTCTGCGGATGATAAGTCAGGTGGCTTACGGACGGCTGTAGCGGTCGCCAGCCGGCTGATTTTTTGGACTTGCGCGTGCAGCTACACTGCCAGGGCTTGGGTTGCACGACCCTGCGTGTCCACTGCAATGGCAGGCCCTGGTCGAAGGGACACTCGAATGTGTGCCGGTTCCCTGTGACGCCGGTCGGCCAACCCGGACGCCTTGCGCCTGCCTCCAATCCTTGCCGATCTGTTGCGAGAAACGAATTGGAGCGAGGAGCGCGAGGCCCGGCGGAGATAGCGCGGAGCCTCGCTTCGTAGCGGCGGCATATCTTCAAACTCGTTGCCGCCGCAATCATCGCCTGCGACTAAGCCGCCTTGCGCTGCGTATGCGCGGCAACGATCTCCGCTTCGTCCTTCAGCGCTTTCTGCACCGCGGGCCGCGCCTCGATGCGGCGAATGTACGCCATCAGATTGCGCAGATGCTCGATCTTCGCGCCCGAGCGCTCGTGCCACATCGTCGCCCACACGTAGGCATCGGCAACGGTGAACTGCTCTCCGGTCAGATAACTGCGGCCGTCGGCGAGACGCGCATCGAGTTGCGCGTACGCGTTCACCAGCTTGTTGCGGGTCCACGTTGTGCCCTCTTCGGTCAGCAGTTTGCGCATCAGCGGAATGTGCTTCTGCGCGATCTCGGTTGCGACGAAGGTCAGCAGTTGATCCATCCGCACGCGCTCCAGCGTGCCGCGTGCTGGGACCAACCCGGATTCAGGATGCTGATCGGCCAGGTACGATGCGATCACCACCGTCTCGGTCAGCGGTTCTTCGTGTTTTTCGTCGAGCACGAGTGCCGGCACATATGCGAGCGGATTGACATCGGTAAACGTGTCGCCGGCGCTGGTCGACTTGCCGAACACGTCGTAGTGAATCAGTTCGGCATCGACGCCCAGTTCGTTGAAGACGGCTTGCACGGCAAGCGAGCAGGTGGCTTGTGCGATGTAGAGTTTCATTGCGGGGTCCTGTACGGTTCGTGGTTGGGATGGATCACAATTTATCTTCCGCAACTCCACAGATAAACGCCGCAGCGGATGCCAGACCGTCGCCGCGGCGGCGACAATCCACACACGCCGCACCACACCGCGCTACTTCACTCGCCCGCATTGTCGCTTCCGCAGCGACAGACTGACCACGATCCACTCGTTTATCCCCGCCATGCGGCCTCGCAGAATGAAAGGCCCCGCATTCCGCCGCGCGCCGTGCGCGGCGATGCCCCTGCACTCCTGTGGATACCTGTCGATGAAATCTCGCACGTCACATGCCGCTGACGGCGGCCAGCTATTGATCCTGCTGGCCGTCTGCCTGGCCGCACTTGTTTTGCCATTGTCCTTTTCAGGCGGCGCGGTCGCTACGCCCGCCATCGGACGCGATCTCGGCGGCGACGCGACGTCGCTCACGTGGATCACCAATGCGTTCATGCTCAGTTTCGGCAGCCTGCTGATGGCGGCCGGCGCGCTTGCGGATCAGTTCGGCCGCAAGCGTCTTTTTATCTTCGGGCTGGCTGGCTTTATCGCGACCTCGCTTGCGATGAGTCTTGCACCTTCGGTGCTGGTGCTCGACCTGCTGCGCGCGCTGCAAGGCATCGCGGCGGCGGCCTCGCTGTCGAGCGGCTCGGCCGCGCTCGCGCAGGAGTTCGATGGGCATGCGCGCATCCGCGCGTTCAGCATGCTCGGCACGAGCTTCGGCATCGGGCTCGCATTCGGTCCGTTACTGGCCGGTGCATTGATCACGCATTTCGGCTGGCGTTCGATCTTCGTCGTGATCGCGGTAATCGGTACGCTGGCCTTCGCGTTCGGCGTGCCGAGAATGCGCGAGACGCGCGACCCCGGCGCAACCGGTCTCGACTATCCGGGCACGGTCACCTTCACCGGCACGCTCGCGCTGTTTACGTTCGGCGTGATACAGGCGCCGCAGAGCGGCTGGAGCAGCCCACCGGTGATCAGTCTGCTGGTGGCGTCCGCGGTGCTGCTGGTTGCGTTCGTCGTGGTCGAGAACCGCGTGAAGCGGCCGATGCTCGAACTGAGCCTGTTTCGCTATCCGCGTTTCGTCGGCGTGCAGATTCTGCCGGTCGGCACCTGCTATTGCTACATCGTGCTGATCGTGATGTTGCCGCTGCGTTTCATCGGCGCCGAAGGGCTCAGCGAAATGGATGCCGGCGTGCTGATGATCGCGCTGTCCGCGCCCATGCTGGTGGTGCCGATGCTGGCTGCGCTGTTTACGCGCTGGCTGTCGGCGGGTGTGCTGTCGGGCATCGGCTTTCTGATCGCCGCCGCGGGTCTGTACTGGATGAGCGTGACCGACATCAGCGCGGCAAAGAGCGCAATCGTATTGCCGATGGTGCTGATCGGCATCGGCGCGGGCTTGCCCTGGGGTTTGATGGATGGCTTGTCGGTCAGCGTCGTGCCGAAGGAACGCGCGGGCATGGCCGCGGGCATTTTCAGCACCACGCGCGTCGCGGGTGAGGGCATCGCACTGGCGATTGCGACGGCTGTCCTTGCGGCGCTTTCGCATGCAGGCCTTGCCGAAGTAATGCCGCAAGCGGATGCCGGCACCGCTGAGCGGGTCGCCGAGGCGGCACAGCGGCTGACCAACGGCGATATGACGCATGCCGCCGCGGCGTTGCCGCAAGTGCCGCTGCAAGTGCTCGCGCACAGCTATACGCAGGCGTTTACGAGCCTGTTGCATGTGTTGATCGTCATTACGCTGTTGTCGGCATTCGCAGTATTCGCATTCCTGAGCCGAACCGCGCAGCAGGATGACGTGCACA
>DATLOW010000221.1:0-10624 GCA_035536055.1 Paraburkholderia sp.
GTGGCTCGTGACGCGGCGCTACAGCGCGCGGCTTTTCCAGCGCGGGCTCGCGGTGGTATGGTTCATGGCCGCGTTGGCGGTGGTCGATAGCGCGTGGTGGCTGATGTTCTGGGGCTGGGCGCGCTGACGGCGTGTCGAGTATCTAAAAGAGGCTACCTGTGAGAACCAAACTTGTCCTGACCGACGAAGACGTCAAGAAGATGGCTGCCGCCGCCGAAGCGCATGCGGCCGCGAACCAGTGGAAAGTAACCGTAGCGATCTTCGACGACGGCGGTCATCTGCTGTACCTGCACCGGATGGACGGCGTCGCGGCGAGCACGGTCGACATGGCGATCGGCAAGGGCCGCACCGCGCTGCTCGGACGGCGCGAGACCAAGGTCTACGAAGACATCATCAAGCAGGGGCGCACGGCATTCCTTAGCGCACCGCTGGTGGCGATGGTGGAAGGCGGCGTGCCGATCATCGTGAACGACGAAGTAGTCGGCTCGATCGGTGTGTCCGGCGTCAAGTCGGAGCAGGACGCAGCGATTGCCCGCGCGGGCATCGCGGCATTGGGCGAAGCGGGCGCGCAGTAAGTGCGCTGCGACCTCGAGCGCTCGGTTTTCATAAACGCTGCTGCGGTTGCGGTTCGTAGCCTGCGGCGCTGCGGTTTCGCAGGTCACACGGTTCGCACATAAGCGCGTGCATGGCCGCTACGGCCATGCACCCCAAAAAACAAAGGCCGTGTGAATGGCATCATCCACACGGCTTCGTTCGACAATCATCAGGCCCGGCTCCGATCTTCACGTGAGCGCGCGGCGGTGAGAACCAAAAAAACGGCCTGGCTTGCTTCGACGGCTGGCTTGGTGTTTGCACGAAGGGGTCTAGATCTCGCGTGCAAGCCGTCGTGGCTGGCTAAAGCCCAACACCTCTCGCAGAGGTGGTCCCCACAATACCCGGTACTGCTACTTGGTCAGAATCAGCTTGCCCAGACGCGTCGCGCGCAACTGGTAGGTTTCCCCCTTGTGCGTGATGCTGATGTGCGTGCGTCCTTGCAGCAACGCGTCGCTTTGAATTACCCGCTCGCTCGTCGAGCCCTCCGCCGCACTGTCGCGCTCGACGGCAGGCGTGCTGGCGGGCGCACGCGGTGGCTTGCTGGAACGGCTCGTCGTCAGCGCCTGGGTCGCGGAGCGGCGCAGGCTGAGCGTAGAAGGGCGAGTCAGGTTAGTCATTCGTTCCATCGGTTCGTCGATTCGATGGAGACAAGTCTAAATGATAACTATTCCTATTTACAAGGCATCGAAATTGATCGGAATTGTATTTCGATAGTCGCGAACTGCTGGGTCGCCGCGAAGCGCAGAAAGGCGGCGCCGCGCACGTTCGCAGCGCCTGTGTATGCCGTCAGTGAAGCGGCTGGTCGGAAGGGTTCGCGCCCAGCACGTACTGGCGAATCAGCCGCACTGTGTCGATGTCGGACTCGCGGTACGCCGATTTGACGATCTCCTGGGTCTGACGCACGTCGCTGTCCGGCGAGCTGTTGTCGGCGGTGGGCAGCGTGGTCCGGTATTCGAAGCGCAGAAACAGCTGCAGCGCGTCCGGCTGCTCGATCGTCATCGTCAGCGAGCCGCCGACGTGCGCCGACGTCGCCATGATGTCGTAGCGCACGCTCTCTTTCGGCTGCAGCGTGACGAGATCGCGCACCGTCGCGTGACCGAAGTGCAGTTCACGTTCGAGCGTGGTGTCGGTGCGCGACACGATCGTGCAGCTATCCAGCCCGAGCACGAACAGCTGCGGCTGCTCGGCGCGCAACACGAGCCCTTCCCACAGCTGGTCGCGCGTCATGCCCTGCACGAGCGGGTTGGTCGGATCGTTGATCTGGATCAGATGTTCGAAATTCAAAACGACAGCTTCCTGTTAAAGCGCGCCGCGGCGCCCGACGATTCGATGTGCGCCGCAGATGCCTGCGACGGGCCGTTCAGCCGCTGCGTCGCACCGCAGCGCAGACGACGATGTCAGGCAACCCGTCAGGCCACCACGAGACCCGAGCGAATCGCAATCGGCCGCGTCAGGATCTTGTGAACCGGACACGCATTGGCAATTTGCAACAGCCGTTCCCGTTGCTCGTCAGACAGATTGCCTTCGAGCGAGATTTGCCGGTCGATCACCGAGCCCTCGTCGCCGGTTTCCATCGACAGCGTGACGCGCACGTCCTCGAGCGGCCAGCCCTTGCGTTGCGCGTACATCTTCAGCGTAATCGACGTGCACGCGCCGAGACTGGACAGCAGCAGCCCGACTGGCGTCGGACCACGGTCACCGCCACCGAGCGATTCGGGTTCGTCGGCGAGCCACGTATGGGCGCCGTCGTCGAACAGAACCTTGAAATTCGTTGAGCCGATGTGTGCGGTGACCTTGGACTCTGCCATATGCGCTCCTGAGCGGACGGGTTCACCGCGCGGCAAACGGGGCCGCGCGGGCGAACCGTTATTGTGAACGAATTTGCGCGAATCAGCGCCGCGCGGCGGCGTCGCGCGTCAGTGCGTGATCTGGCCCATGCGGCCCGCCTGGTAGTCGACCACGGCCTGGCGGATTTCGTCCTCGGTGTTCATCACGAACGGGCCGTAACGCACTACCGGCTCGTTGAGCGGCACACCGCCGAACAGCAGCACGTCGAGCGGCTCGTCGCCGGCCGCGAGGATCACGCTGTCGCCGTCGTTCGCGAACACCACCATCTGCCGCGCGGCGATCGCGTGCGCTTTTGCGCCGTACAGGCCGGTGCCCGACAATCCGTAAGCGAACACGCGATAGTCGCGCGGCACCGGATGTTCGATCCGCGCACCCGGCTGCAGCGTGAAATGCTGATACAGGATCGGCGTGCGCGTTTCGATGGCCGCCGACACGCCGAGCGCCTCGCCGGCGATCACCTTGACGCGCAGCTTGCCGTCCGCGGATGTCGCGACCGGGATATTGGCCGACGGCAGTTCCTGATAACGCGGTGCGATCATCTTGTCGCGGCGCGGCAGGTTGACCCACAGCTGCAGACCATGCACGCGCCCGCCAGTGCGCACGAACGACGGATCCGGCATCTCGCTGTGCACGACGCCGGCGCCTGCGGTCATCCATTGCACGTCGCCGGCGCGCAGCGTGCCCGAATGGCCGGCCGAGTCCTTGTGGCCGAACTGGCCTTCGAGCACGTAGGTAACGGTTTCGAAGCCGCGATGCGGATGATCCGGCGCGCCCTTCGCCTCGCCGGGCGCGTAGTCGACCGGACCCATTTCGTCGAGCAGCAGGAACGGGTCGAAGTCCATCAGCATGCGGGTCGGAAATGGACGGTGGACGATAAAGCCGCCGCCTTCGGTCGTGCGAACGGACGGGTAGGTGCGTTCGATCGTGCGGGTCGAATCCATCAAAGTCACCTCGGAAAAATGGGGAATAGCATCATTTTTGAAACGTGGAGCTATTATATGGACCGTTTTTGCGCATTACAGCGGAGCTTGCGCAATGGATTGTTCTACTAGTGGAACGATGAAATGAAGATCGATTCGCACAATCTGAACGACCTGATGTATTTTTCGCAAGTCGTCGAACACGGCGGGTTTTCTGCCGCCGAACGTGTGCTCGGCATTTCGAAGTCGCGCCTGTCGCGGCGCCTGACCGAACTGGAGGCGTCGCTCGGCGTGCGCCTGCTGCAGCGCTCGACGCGCAAGCTGGCGCTGACCGAAGCGGGTCATCTGTTCTACCGGCACTGTCAGGCGATGCTGTCGGAGGCGCAGGCGGCGGTGAACGAGGTTCAGCAATTGCGCTCGTCGCCGCGCGGCACGGTGCGCGTCAGCGTGCCGGTGACCGTGTCGCAGACGATCCTGTCGCAGATCCTGCCCGAATTCATGCACCGCTATGCCGAAGTGCGCGTGTCATTGCGCGTCACCAACCGCGTGATCGACCTTTACGAAGATTCGGTCGACGTCGCACTGCGCGTGCGCTCCGACCCGCCGGAAAACGCGAACATCGTGGTGCGGCCGTTATGGCGCACCGAGCAGATGCTGGTCGGCGCGCCGAGTCTGCTGAGCCAGTATGTGCCGCCGCTGCAACCCGCCGATCTGGACCGCTACGAAACGCTCGATACACCGACCAGCGACGGCCGTCACGTGTTCCATCTGATTGCGCCGGACGGCACGCGGCATGCGCACGAGCACGAGCCGCGGCTCGTCACGGCGGATCTCGCGACGATACGCGAAGCGGCGATGGCCGGCCTTGGCATCGCTGCGCTGCCGGAGATGCTGTACGGTGCCGCGTTGCGCTCCGGACAGCTATCGCCGGTGATGCCTGGCTGGACCTTGCCGGCGCCGCAGCTGTACGCGGTGTTCCTGTCGCGCCAGGGCATGGTGCCGGCGGTGCGCGCATTCGTCGATTATCTGGTCGAGATGCTCGATCCGGACACCGGCAAGCACGTGACGAACGAGTGCCCGACCCGGCATTCGTTCGAAGCGGATCTTGCGCTCGCGGCGCAGGTGCGGGCCGAAGCAGTGTGAACCGGCGACGCTGGCACGTACGGACCAGCATTGTTGCGAGTCGCGACGGCGAGGCGCCGTATTTGCCCGCGTTTGCCCGCGTTTGCCTTTTGGCATTTAAGCGCGAGCAGCGATGAGTACTTTCAATGGCCGTTTGCTTGTACGCGCGGGCTGGCGGGCTTATATTGAAATCCCTTCGCAAAGGAGGCGTCCTATGCGAAAACTCATGGCCGCTATCATAGTGAGCCTGATAGGGCTGAGCGCGCTGTCCGTGTCGACCACGGCTGTCGCATGCGGTGACGGAAGCTACTCCTCGTCGAGTGGCAAATAAGTCCCGCCGCCCGAAGGCGCCGAGTGCGCAATGAAAAAGGCCTTCATCTGACGATGAAGGCCTTTTACTTTGTGCGGCAGGCAAGGCGACGATCAGTGCGGCCGGCGGCAGCGGCCGCAGCCATCAATGCTTCGGTTCGGTAACGAATCCGATCTTCGTCAGGCCGCCGGCCTGAGCCGCGGACATCACATCCGCGACGCGCTCGTAAGCCACCTTGCGATCCGCATTCAGATGCAGTTCCGGCTGCGGATTCTGCTGCGCGGCCGCGGCGATCTTCGCCTGCAGTTCGTCGTCGGAAATTTTCTTGTCTTCCCACATCACGTTGCCGGCCGCGTCGATCGACACCGTCACCTGCGACGGCTTGGTGTCTTCCTTCTGGCTGCTCGCGTGCGGCAGATCGATTTTCACCGCGTGACGGATCACCGGAATCGTCACCATGAACACGATCAGCAGAACCAGCATCACGTCGACCAGCGGCGTCATGTTGATTTCGTTCATCAGGCCGTCGTCGTCATCGGCGGCGAAAGGGCTCATTGCCATCTGAAAGCCTCGTTACTCAGTTTGCGTTGGCGTGGGCGGCGGTGGCGCGTCGGGTGGAAGCGAGCCGAAGACCGTCTCCGCGTTTCGACGACGACAGGCGCGCGCCCGTCACGAAGAACGCATGGAGGCCGTGCGCAAAGCGGTTCAGCTTGGTGACGATGCCCTTGTTGGCGCGCGTCAGCGCGTTGTAGCCGAGCACCGCCGGAATCGCGACGAACAGGCCGAACGCGGTCATGATCAGCGCCTCGCCGACCGGACCGGCGACCTGGTCGATCGACGACTGGCCAGATGCGCCGATCGACAGCAATGCGTGATAGATGCCCCACACGGTGCCGAACAGGCCGACGAACGGCGCGGTACTGCCGATCGACGCGAGAATCGCAAGGCCGCTTTGCATGCGCGACACGCAGTCGTCCATCGTGTCTTTCAGGCAGCGCGTGACCCAGTCGGACACGTCCATGCGGTCATGCAGATGCGGCTGCGTCTGATGATGATGGTCGGCTGCTTCCTGGCCCGACAGCGCGAGCGCGAGGTACGGGTTGTCGTGCGGCGTCGACTTGCCGCTGCCGAGATTCTTGATGCCGTCGGCGAAATCGTCCGAGTGCCAGAAGGCGCGCTCGGCGTTCTTCGTCAGGCGGTTCAGGCGCATCACGTTCAGGCTCTTGACGACGATCACCGTCCACGACAGCACCGACATGATCAGGAGCGCGAGCGCGATGCCGCGCGTCACGAAATCCCCTTGTTCCCATACGTGGGCCATACCGTAGTTTTGCATTGCGATTCCTTGTTTTCGAAAACTGCGTGCGCTGTTCGGAGTGCCGCTCAGTCTTTCAGACCGAATTCGAACGGCTGGGTATAGGTTGCGCGAATCGGCTCGCCGTTTTCCAGATACGGCTTGCAGGTGCTCGAGCGCAGCGCATCCATGGCGGCTTCGTCGAGCCGGTCGAAGCCGCTGCTCTTTTTCAGCTCGACATTCTCGATCTTGCCCGTCAGGCCGACCACGAAGCGCACCAGGGCGGTGCCGCTCTCGCTGCGGCGGCGCGACTGCGCGGGGTATTCCGGCTCGGTGATTTTGCAATCGAGATGTGACACGTTCTTCGGCGCGGACAAAGCCAGCGTCGGCTTCGCGGCCGGCGCGGCCGGCGCGGCCGGTGCCGCAGGGGCGGCCGGCGCCGGCGGTGCGGGCGGCGCTGGCTCGGCCGCGGGCGCGGCGATTTCATGCTGCGACGGTGCGGCGGCTTCGGGCAGCGGCGTCGGTGTGGGCTTCGGCACCGGGTGCGGCTGGATCTTCGGCTTGCTGCGCTGGACCGGCACCGGTTTGGGCGGAGGCGGCGTGGGCGTCGGCGTCGACTGGATCGCAGCCGGCGCGGCGACCGGCGCGGGCGGGCTGATCAGCTCGGCGGTGATGGTGCGCACTTCGATCGGCTTGGGCAGCGGTTTGTCGCGCATCGACAGCGCAATCGCGAACAGCACCGCATGCGCGACGACGACCGCAACGACCGCAGTGGTGAGCCGCGGATTGAACCGCGGACCGGCCGAAGGCAAACCGGCCGCAATAGTGGATGGAGCCTGCATGTTTAGCGGAGCAGCGCGCTGTCGATGCAGCACGTCAGGCAAGACGACATCATGTTCGGAATATCAGCAGCGAAATGCACAGCGTGGCCACAAAACCGATCAGCAATTCCATCGTGGAACTCCTCGGGAATCGTGTCGCTGGCTGGGTACCGGTGGCTTGCTGACGGCGAATTGGGCGCGGAGTCTGCCGCGCCGGCAGTCGTGCAGTACGTAAGAGTATTACGCAGCTTTGCGTTCGTAAAATGTCACCGGCACAGGTTGCGCGTGCGTATCGACGCCGCAACGGCTCGCGCATACGCCGCTTTGCGCCATCACGTCGCGCACGGACTCTTCACACTTGCCGCAGCAGATGGCCACGCCAAGTTCGAATTGCAGTTCGTCGAAGGTGTCGATGCCTTCGGCGATCGAGGCGCGAATCTTCCGGTCGGACACGGACTTGCAGACGCAGACAATCATGATGGATCGCGATAGCTTTCGTTAATGCGAATTATTATCATTTTGTCGGCGCGGTTTGGCAAGCGCCTTGTGGGAATTTTTGTAACAAAACCAGTCCCTTGGCAGGGTTTTCGCTCATTAGGCGTGGGGCGGTGCACGCTCGTGCGGGCCGGATAGCCGCTGCGTGGCAGGGAAATTCCGGGTCGAGGCGCCGGCTTAGCGTTGCGGGAGGCTTGCGGGGCGGGGGCCGTTCACGCGATATGAAGCGCGTATGAAGTACGCGCGACGCCGCGCCGGTTCAGGAGGCGGCCGCGGCCTGCGGCTCGGTGGCGGCCGGCGCCGTTTCGAGTTCGAGCGTGCGACGCGACGGAATAGACACACGCTCGACGCGGGCATCGACGTTGAGCAAGGTCTTTGCAAGCTTCTGCTGATGCGTGCCGTCGTTGGTCGAATAGAAGCGCGGAGCGGGCGCGGCGCCTTCCGGCTCGGCCAGCAGTCCATGCTGTACCAGCACACGCTCCAGCTGGCGCGCGATGGCGACGCTGGTATCGATCAGCGCCAGACGGTCGCCAACGATCTCGCGAATCGTCCGGTCGAGAAACGGGTAGTGCGTGCAGCCGAGCACCAGCGTATCCGCGTTGGCATCGAGCATCGGTTGCAGATAACCGCGCAGCAGCGCATGAACCTCCGCCGAATCGACGTCGCAGCGCTCGACCGCTTCCACCAGCCCGTGCCCCGGCTGGCAGATAAAGCGGCACGCGCCGGCATAGCGTTCATGCAGCGCGAGAAAGCGCGCGCTGCGTAACGTGACCTGGGTAGCCAGCACACCGGCGACATGCGTTTTCGATTGTTGCGCGGCCGGCTTGATGCCGGGCTCGACACCGATTACCGGGATCGGCAGCCGCTCGCGGGCGACCGCAATGGATTGCGCGGTAGCCGTATTGCATGCGACGACCAGCGCTTTCGCGCCTTGCTCGACCAGCCAGGCGCCGATTGCCAGCGTGCGGTCGGCGATGAAATCGTCGTCGCGCTCGCCATACGGCGCATAACGTGAATCGGCAACGTAGATCAACGCTTCGTTCGGCAATTCCGCACGCACCGCGCGCAGTACGGAAAGACCGCCGAGACCCGAATCGAAAATGCCGATAGGCGCGCGCGCCGCATCCGGCGACGCGGGCACGATCAACGAGTCAGGCGACGAAGCGGTCATTGGCGTGGCGAAAGCGTGGGATCGGAATTCGGGCAACGCTTGCCGATCCGCGCGGCGGACGGCGGTAAATGTGACGTTGTACGAGGATAACGGCCCGCAGTGTATCAGGACCCGGGGCCGTCACGGAATAGCGGAAAGCGCGCGACGAGTTACGACTCGATTTCGCCCATGCCCGATTGCTGATAGTTCTGAATGCCGACCTTATCGATCAGATCGAGTTGGGTTTCGAGCCAGTCGATATGCTCTTCGGTGTCTTCGAGAATCGACACGAAAATCTCGCGCGACACGAAATCGCGTACCGACTCGCAATGGGCAATCGCTTCCTTGCAGGTGCCCTGCGAGATCTGTTCGAGCTTCAGATCGCATTCGAGGATTTCTTTGGTTTCTTCGCCGATCAGCAGTTTGTGCAGATCCTGCAGATTGGGCAGGCCGTCGAGCATGAAGATCCGTTCGATCAATTTATCGGCGTGCTTCATTTCGCCGATCGACTCGTCGTATTCATGCTTTCCCAGCTTTTCGAGACCCCAGTGTTTGTACATCCGCGCATGCAGGAAGTACTGGTTGATCGCGGTCAGCTCGTTTTTCAGCTGAGCGTTCAAATATTCGATGACTTTCTTGTCGCCTTGCATGATGAGTCCTCTTAGCGGGGGTCGGCAGATGGAAATTTTCAACAACAATAAACGTCCGGTCGAAAAATGCCAAGGACGGATGCTGCTGATGAGAATCGTTCGCGTAATTGATAAGTGCGCTTTACACGCGCAATAAAAAACCGGGGCACGCGGCCCCGGTTTCATGCAGACAGCGAAAGGGGCTTAAGCGGTCGCGACCGGAATCTTGCCGATCTTCGCCTGCCATTCCTTCGGTCCGGTCTGATGCACCGAGGTGCCGTTCGAATCCACGGCGACCGTGACCGGCATGTCCGCCACGTCGAACTCGTAGATCGCTTCCATGCCGAGGTCTTCGAAGGCAAGCACCTTCGCGCTGCGGATCGCCTTCGACACCAGGTAAGCCGCACCGCCCACCGCCATCAGATAGGCCGCCTTGTGCTTCTTGATCGCGTCGATCGCCACCGGGCCGCGTTCGGCCTTGCCGATCATCGAGATCAGACCGGTCTGCGCAAGCATCATGTCGGTGAATTTATCCATGCGCGTCGACGTAGTCGGGCCCGCCGGACCGACCGCTTCGTCGCGCACCGGATCGACCGGGCCGACGTAGTAGATCACGCGGTTCGTGAAGTCGACCGGCAGCTTCTCACCCTTCGCGAGCATGTCGGCAATGCGCTTGTGCGCGGCATCGCGGCCGGTCAGCATCTTGCCGGACAGCAGCAGCGTCTGGCCGGGTTTCCAGCTGGCCACTTCCGCAGGCGTCAGCGTGTTCAAGTCGACGCGCTTGCTGGTCTCGGTGTTGGCGGTCCACTGCACCTTCGGCCAGGCGTCGAGCGACGGCGCTTCGAGCTTTGCGACGCCCGAGCCGTCGAGCGTGAAGTGAGCATGGCGCGTCGCCGCGCAGTTCGGGATGATCGCGATCGGCTTGCTCGCCGCATGCGTCGGCGCGGCCATGATCTTCACGTCGAGCACGGTGGCAAGACCGCCGAGGCCCTGCGCGCCGATGCCGAGTGCGTTGACCTTCTCGTGCAGTTCGACGCGCAGCTCTTCGATCCAGTCGCGCGGACCGCGTGCGATGACGTCCTGGATGTCGATCGAGTCCATCAGCGATTCCTTGGCCATCAGCATCGCCTTCTCGGCGGTGCCGCCGATGCCGATGCCGAGCATGCCCGGCGGGCACCAGCCGGCGCCCATCGTCGGCACGGTCTTCAGTACCCAGTCGACGATCGAATCGGACGGGTTCAGCATCGCGAACTTCGACTTGTTCTCCGAGCCGCCGCCCTTCGCGGCGACCTGCACGTCCACCTTGTCGCCCGGCACGATCTCGTAGTGGATCACGGCCGGCGTGTTGTCCTTCGTGTTCTTGCGCGCACCTTCCGGCGGGCTGACGATCGACGCGCGCAGCACGTTGTCCGGGTGCAGGTAGCCGCGGCGCACGCCTTCG